>JBGUYA010000143.1:0-15322 GCA_045118435.1 Quinella sp.
GGCGCGTGTACGCTCACGAGGCACAAGACATTATCGCTTACAAAAAGTTGACGGGCGACAAGAGCGGACGCTTTTACGGCATAAATGCGGAGTACGGGCGGCAGTTGCGGCAATTCGTCGAGAAGGACGCCAAAGAAATTTTGCAGTTGGCTTTGTATAATTACATAAGTTTCTTTGAAAGGGTGGTTCGGTGACAAAGGAAATCCAGCTGTCGGCGGCGTTCAGTGGCGCGTTGGCGGCAATAATTTTAATCTCCGCGCCCGTGAGTGAATCAATCGCATTGGGCGGCAGTGGCGTTGCATTTTTAATTTCCGTCGGATTTTTTTTCGGCGGCATTAAAAATTACTTCGCGGATAAGGAAAAGCTTAATCAACATTCCGCAGAGCAAGCTGCGCAACAAATTCAAGCCGTCGTTGAGGCTGTGGAAAGTCTCGACGACAATTTGAGCCGCAAGCTTGACGACATGTCCGAAACTCTCGCGACGCTCGCCGACAACACAAGCATTATCAAAGCCGACACTAACGACGTTGCAAATAATTCCGGCAAGCTCAAAGATTTGCACAAGTCGCTTAAGTCGATACTCGACGAGGTTGAGGAGCTTTCAAAAGTCGATGAGACTCTGCGCGGGCTGACCGCGACGATAAATCAACAAACAGAATTTTATCGGGCGTCACTTGGTCAATATAAAGACATGACGGCAAAAGACGTTGAGCTGATAGAAACTTTGGCGAGGAAACTTCGATGAACGACCAAACCGCGATAATCTATGACCTGCTCGGCAAGTTAGAAGAAAAATATTTGTCGGAAGAAATAATCCGCCGCGCAATTTTGGAGGACGACGCCGCCAAGCAAGCGCAGATAGAGTTCGTCGACGCACTTTGTCAAACCGTCATAACCTCGTTGAACTTCGGGAACTATAAACGCGCCGCCAAGTACCTCGCATTAGCCGCAACCTTTTCAAATTGACTGCGGCTAATTTTTTCGTTTGCTACAAAATGATTTTCTGATATAATCCTGCGACAGAAAATAAAATTAATGGCGGTGATTTTGTTTGCAGATAAAAGTTTTCAAAGCAGGCAATATGAAAGACGCAATGGCAGCCATGAAGGCGGAGCTTGGTGAAGACGCCGTCATATTGCACAGCAAAAAATATAAGGAAGGCGGAATTCTTGGCATTGGTAGCCGCGAAGTCGTAGAGATTACGGCGGCGGTCGAGGAAAGTTCAATGCCAAAAAAAACCGAGACGCCGCGCCTTAAACATCCTACCGTTGCGACAAGTTCAATGTTGAGCCGCTACAAAACCGACGGCACCGCGCAGGCTGTCGAAGACGCTCAACGCAATAATGACAATCTAGACGCGGAAAACTCTGCACACCCCTTGCAACTCGACAAGCTCGCCGAAAAAGTTTCCGAACAAAAAAAATCTCCCACAGCTCCAGATAACTTTGAACATATATTGCAAGAAACACCTGGTGCAATTAGTAATGAGGAACCGGGAACCAGGAACCAGGAACTGGGAACCAGGAACCAGGAAACTCCTGCGCCCGAAGAAATTCCTCAACCTGTCGAAGAAACTCCTGTGCCAGAAGAAATTAGGAATGAGGAATTAGGAATGAGGAATGAAGAAACTCCTCAGCCTGTCGAAGAAACTCCTGCGCCAGAAGAAATTAGGAATGAGGAATTAGAAATGCGGAATGAAGAAACTCCTCAACCTGTCGAAACTTCAAAGCCCGAAGAAAAACCTCAACACGCTGAAGAAACTCCGCCGCAACAGGCGACAACCTTCACGCAAGAACAAATGGCGCAGACTCAAGCAATGATCATGGCGCAATTCAATCAAATGCAAATGATGCAACAGGCGGCAATCGCGCAAGCACAGGCGCAGGCGGCTGAACAACTCCGACTTCAACAGGAGGCGGCACAGGCTCAACAAGCCGCAATCGCGCAAGCACAGGCGGCGCAAGCTCAAGTTCAACCCGTCATAAATCAGAGTGAGGAAAAACTCAAGCGGCTTGAAGAAGAAATCGCGCAGATGAAAGCCCTGCTCACCGAAATTTTGGGGCGCGAGTCAAAGCCCGGCACAATCTCTTTGCACGAAGCTTTGAAGCGTCAAGAAGTCGACGAGGAAATTTTAAAGGCAATGGCGGCGTCTTCAAAGCCCGGCGACACCTTAGTTGATATGCACACGCCCGCCGCCAAGTCGACGCTGATAAATTATCTTAACGAGCATGTGCGCTTTTCCGAAGGCGTCAAACTCAATCGGCATGGCGTCAGGATCGTTGCCCTTCTCGGCACGACGGGCGTAGGCAAAACTACTACACTTGCCAAAATCGCCGCAAAATTCGTCTTGGAGCAAAAGACTAGCGTCGCGCTCATAACCGCCGACACCTACAGAATTTCTGCCGTCGAACAGCTAAAAACTTACTCAGATATTTTGGAACTGCCGCTTGAAATCGTCTACAATCCTGCCGAACTCACAGCCGCAATCGAACGCCACCGCAATAAAGAATTGATTCTAATCGACACGGCGGGACGCAGTCAACACAACGAATATCAAATGCGCGAGCTTGATGAATTCATGCGCGTTAATCCCCGCATTGAAAAGCATTTGGTCATAAGCGCGACGACCAAGTTCACCGACGCCAAGCAGATTATGAATAAATTCGCGCAGGTCAACCCCGACAAGATTATCTTTACCAAAATAGACGAGACCGGTAGCTTGGGCATGATTGTCAATCTCCTCAACGATAACAGATATTCGCTGTCTTACGTGACGACCGGGCAGAGTGTTCCCGACGACATCGAACGCGCCAACGCCGAAGTCATTACAAATCTTTTGCTCCAAAAAGTTGAAGAGTAATCAAGAGGTATGAAACATGTCTGACCAAGCATCAAGACTGAGAAATTTGGTTGAGGAACGAGCCGAAGAGGAGGCAAAGGCGCGAGAAATCGGCAAGCTTTATTTTGATTTTGCGGAAAATACGCGGGTCATTGCGATAACGAGCGGCAAAGGCGGCGTCGGCAAAACAAGCCTTGCCGTCAATCTCGCCGTTGCCTTGCAGTTGGCGGGGCAAAAGGTTCTGCTCATTGACTCCGATATTGGCATGGCAAATGTTAATCTTTTAATGGGGGCGGTCACAAATCGTAGCTTGATTGATTTATTGGACGACGATATTGAGCTTGAGGACGTTGTTGAAGACGGCGTTTCGGGCGTGAAATATATTTCAGGCGTCGCGGCGATTGAGGCGTCTTTGAGTTTGAATCGCGCCGAGCAAAGGAAGTTGCACAAGAAACTTGGTCGCTGTTCAGAGCTTGCGAACATTATTATAATCGACACGGGCGCGGGCTTGAATCGCAACGTGATTGAATTTATCCTCGCGTCGGAAGAAGTTTTGCTGATAACCACGCCCGAACCAACCGCGCTTGCCGACGCCTACGCCGTCATAAAAGCCTACACGACTTATACCGAGCATTGCAATATTAAACTTGTCGTCAATCGCATTCACGAGGAGGAAGATTGCGAAGACGTCAACGAGAAAATTAATCAGACGACGAAAAAATTTCTGGGCATATCGATTGAATGTCTCGGCTACATTTACGATGACAGAGCCGTCCTTGAGGCGGTGCACAAGCAGGAGCCGTTTATAATTGCCAATCCGAAAGCTCCGGCGTCGCGCTGTGTCGAAGCGTTGGCTAAAAGTTTGCTAAGCGGCGAGCGCATGGCTTCTGTCTCCAGAGGTTGGCGTGCGTTTTTGGATAGATTGTTCGGTTATTGACAAGTTGAAGCAACAAAAAAACCCGTCGAACAAACTCGGCGGATTTTTTTATGCTTAGCGTCTTCTGCTGTCTATTTCTTCGTACATGGAGCTTGAGAAAGTTTTTTTGCCTTCGGAGGATTCTTCCATACGTTTTCTGGAATTCGCAGCCTTAGCAAATTTCTGCGCGTCCTCTCTGAGCTTGCTGGCGCATTCGTAGCAATATACGCCTTTGGTTATGAGCTTGCCGCAGTTGCCGCAGGGATATTTGGCGTTGCGCAGGGTCGAATTTTCAAAAAGCCCCTGTTGAATCATTCGCCAAACCAAAGCACTGGGTGCTCCCGTACCCTCGATAAGTTCTTCGACTGTGATGTTCGGGTGTTCGCGAACATACACCTTAACTTTCTCTTCGAGTTCGATTTCTTTGGCGCGACATTCGGGGCACATTTTTTCTTTGGAGACGGGCATGAAAATCTTTTTGCAACGTATGCAATTCCTTATACCAAGACCTGCCACGATGAATCACCTCCGATAAATTTTCTATAGAATTTCTGCAGACATGTAAAATTTTCCTGCCTTGTCACGGCTCGAACAGGTCAACTTTTTTCTGCGCGGCTCTTGCAATGTCGAACATTTTCACGAGTTCCGCAACCGCTTGCGTCGGCGAAATGATTCCATTTAAAACCGCCTCGCGAATTTCGGGCATACGCCCCATTATCACCGCGTCGCCGAAAAATAAGTTGTGCAAGTGCTCATCAATCATTGCATGCATCCAGTCTAAAAGTTGCGAGTCGCGCCGCCGTTGGAAGACACCGCTTTTTGTCGTCGTCTCCTTAAAAAGCTGAATCACCTGCCAAAGTTCGGGCAAGCCCATTTTCGTAACGGCACTGGCAAGGTAAGCGTGCGTTGTCCAACCTTCGGTTGCGGGGCGGATAAACTCAGTCATGCGCTCATATTCGCCGCGTGTGACCTTCGCACGAACAAGATTATCGCCGTCCGCCTTATTTACAACGATTGCGTCAGCAAGTTCCATTATTCCTTTTTTAATGCCCTGCAAATCGTCGCCCGCGCCCGTCAGCACGACCAGCATAAAGAAATCGACCATTGAACGGACGGTTGTCTCCGATTGCCCGACGCCGACAGTCTCAATCAAAATCACGTCGTAGCCCGCCGCCTCGCACATTAACATTGTCTCGCGACTTTTGCGAGCGACGCCGCCCAACGTTCCGCCCGCCGGACTCGGACGAATAAAAGCTTCCGGTCGGCGGCTCAAAGTTCCCATGCGCGTTTTGTCGCCGAGAATCGAACCCTTTGTTATGGAGCTTGTCGGGTCGATTGAAAGGACGGCGACTCTGTGCCCGTTGTCGCAAAGCATGTTCCCGAACGCCTCAATGATTGTCGATTTGCCCGCGCCCGGCACGCCCGTTATCCCGATTCTTAAAGCCTTGCCCGTTCGCGGCAGAAGTCTTTGTAAAACTCGTTGCGCCTTCGCGAAATGTTTTGGGCTGTTGCTTTCTATCAAAGTTATCGCTCGCGAAAGAATCATTCTGTCGCCGCGCGTCACCCCGTCAACGAGTTCATCTTCCGTCAAAGTCATGCGGCGTTTCGGCTTGAACTGCCCCGACGCGAACGCGGGATTGATATTGCCGACAGTCGTATCCTTTATGCCCTCAATGCCGCTCATAACCGCCGATTGATTCGAGACCGCCCAATCGGGCGTCGTCGTCGTGTAATTTGCCATGCGCTCAACTCCTCTACTGATTTCTTTGCTTTGATTATAAATTACTAGCAAACGAAAAGCAATGCGATTAAAAATGTAAGCAATATGGAAAAAATTCTACTTGAAAAAAATTTTCGGTTGTGTTATATTCTGAGCGGCTTGAGAGAACAAGCGGAGAAGTAAGACGACTTGAGGAAACACGGCCACTCAAATTTGAAGGCTCCTCCAAATGAACTCGACAGCCAACAGGAAAGTTTTATGGGTTAAGATTTTGGAGGTTATCATCATGAAGAAAACAATTGCAGTAGCTTTGACGGCGGCGTTCGTCGTTGGAGCAGGTTCAACAGCACTTGCAGCGGCGAATCCTTTCAGCGACGTTCCCGCAGGTCACTGGGCTTATCAGTCCGTTGCGAAGTTGGCGGCGGCGGGCGTTGTCGAAGGTTACGGCGACGGTACCTATCGCGGCGACCGCAACATCACCCGTTACGAAATGGCGCAAATGGTTGCCAAAGCTATGGCGAAGAATCCGAGCGGCGCCAGTAAAGCCGAACTCGACCGCCTTGCCGCTGAGTTCCGTGATGAACTCGACGCTCTCGGTGTTCGCGTTGCCGAACTCGAAAAGTACGCTGACAAAGTCGTGTGGAACGGCGAACTTCGTTATCGCTATCGCAATACAAAAATCAAAACCGACGGCGACACTACAAAAACCACCAGAAACTGGGTCTTGATGCGTCTCGAACCTACGGCGACGGTCAACGAACACTGGAAAGTTAAAGCGCGTCTCGATGCAACCTCTGACATGAAGACTGATACCAGCTCAGATTTCAAACTTAAACAAGCTTACGCGCGGGGCACCTACGGCAAGCTCCAACTCAATGTTGGTAAAATGGGTTTCTACACCAATGTTGATGACGGTCTGTTGATTGATGACGAGTTCAGCGGCGCACAAATCTCTTACGGCGACAAGTTCAAAGTTTTGCTCTCGGCAGGTCGCTGGAGCGGAACCAATGAAGATGTTAAAGACGACGAAGGAAATGTACTTTACAAAGGCGATCCCGCAAGCTATCAAGGCGGCGAAATTTCTTACGACAACGATAAACTCTATATCGGTGCAGGATTCCACCACTTCCGTAGCGATTACTTCATGTCTTTGCATGATACTTTTGGCAAACGCTACAACAAGAACACCAAAAACGCTTCCATGTGGACAGTCGGCGCACACTACAACTTCGGCGACCTGCAAGTTCGCGGTGCTTACGCTCAGAACACCAAAGCTAAGGACTGGAAGAAGTCTTGGACTGCCGGTCTTGCTTATGGCGACGCAGATAGAAAGAATCCCGGAACTTGGGATATCAGCGCGGATTATCGTTACATCTCCCCGCTCGTCAGCTTGGCTCCGACTTATGACGCAGCCTATGCCGGCTCAAAAGGTGTCGAGTTCGCCGTAAGGTACGTTCCTCTTTACAACACGAGAATTGAGATGAATTACTTCCACGGCAAAGACCTCGCTATCGACAAAACCGCTAAGGTTTTCTTCAGCCGCGTCAGCTGGTTCTTCTAAAAGCAATGCGTAATTGAAAAAGACAAGTAAAAAAAGCTCCTCTGCAAATCGCAGGGGAGCTTTTGCTTTACTAAAAAAATATCTTAAAACACTGATAACGCCTTTGTAAATTGCGCTTTCAATCTGTCTTTGACGTTATCGGGCGAGTTGACTTTTATTTTGTCGCAGTGTTGGAAGAGAAAGTTATTGAGTTCTGCGGAGTCTCTTGCGGAAATTATCGCGCTGAATTGGAATTCGCCGTCCGCGAAGTTGCCGTTCGGCGCGATCGTTTTTATCCTGTCAAATTGCCCGATGATTTTTTCGAGAAGACAAAAGCTCCCCTAATAATTTTATAAAGCATGATGTAATTGCCAAGTAAATTTTATAAAATATGATATAATTGCCGAGTGTATTAAGAGAATATGCTCGGCAAATTTTTTTATAGAGGGTTTTAAAATGACTGACGAAAAAATTTTAATCAACAACGCGGAAGAAATTATCCCGCCCGTCAACGATTCGCCGTACAAAAGAATTTTGGCGGTCGGCGACATTCACGGGCAATTTAAAGCGTTAAAGTCACTTTGGAGAAAACTCAAAATCACGGAAGATGATTTGGTAATTTTCTTGGGTGACTACGTGGACAGAGGCGAAGGTATCGGCGAAGTGCTCGAATGGATTATCAATCAGTCAGCGAGGAAAAATTTCGTCTTCTTGCGCGGCAATCACGAGCAAATGATGATTGACGCTTTGAAAGATAACGGCGCGGACAGAATCACTTGGATAATCAACGGCGGCAAGGCAACGATTTTTGCACTGCGCGAGCTGATTAGTAAGAAAATTTTTTCGCTCAACGAGATTTTGAACTTTGCAGATAATTTGCCGCTCAGCTACTCAATAACGGTCGGCGGCGTGAAATATTTTTTCTGTCATGCGGGCGTTGAAGAAGGCGTTGCGCTCGACAAGCAGAGCGAAGAATTTTTGCTTTGGTCGCGCGAAGAATTCTTTAATTGCTACAGCGGCGACGACGTGATTATCAGTGGGCACTCGCCGATTAAACTTTTCTTCGACTTCGACGCCAACAACCCGCGCCCGATTAAAATTCCCAACAAAAATATCGTCATGGTCGACACGGGCGCATTTATTCCTGGCGGGCGACTTTCCGCCGTCGACATTTTGAGCGGTCAATATTGGCAAAGTGGCGAGGACAGACAAGGCGACGTGATTTTTGTCTGCGCGGGGAATACTTGCCGCTCACCTATGGCGAAATACATCATGCGCAATTTACTAAAGATGGCGCGGCTTGATAAGAAAATCCTTATCGATTCGGCGGGCTGTTTCACGAACGGCGGCGACTTCATGAGCAAAGGGGCGCACGAAGTTTTGGCTGATAACGGAATTGATTTCGGTCGCCACCTCTCAAAGACTTTCACGGAGCGCGAGTATCAAAATTTCCGCCGCGTCGTCGCCCTTGATAACGTTGTCATGAAAAAAGCCGTCGCGATTTCTCACGGTGACCCCGATAAAAAAATTCGTCTGCTAAGCGTCGAAGACCCCGCGCTTGACGGAGACTATCGCAGAGCTTACAAGGAAATTTATCGCGGTTGCCAAGCTCTTTTAACGGAACTTGCTCAATAAGGAGGATTTACTTTGAACGAACAACTTTTTATCAATGACGCAGAAAAAATTATTCCGCCCGTCAACGATTCGCCGTATAAGAGAATTTTGGCAATCGGCGACGTGCACGGCGCGGCTGACCGTCTCGAATCACTCTTGAAAAAAATTTCCGTGACGGATAAAGACCTCGTTATTTTCTTGGGCGATTACTTCGGGGAAGAAACTCAAAAGAATCTTGAAACGTTGTTCCGCCTCGACGAAATCAAGGAGCGCGAAAATTTCATTCTCCTGCGCGGCAACATGGACGAAGAATTTATGACGATATTCCTTCGCGACAAGACAGCGGAATTGCATTTAATCATCAGATATTTTTTCCGCAATCAGCCGTCGCTCTTCAACGCCTGCAAGCAAAACGTCCCGCAAAAACTTCATGACTTCCTGAACGGCTTGCCCGCGTCTCATCTGATTAAGGTCGGCGACAAGAAAATTTTCTTCTGCCATTCGGGAATACAGGTCGGCGTGCCGCTTGAACTTCAGAATGAAAATTATCTCGTCGGGAATTACGACTACGAAAATTTTTATCGGAATTATTCGGGAGAGGATTTGATTGTCGTCGGGCACAAGTCGCCTAAGAAAATCTGGAAAGAATTTCCGGAGCTTTTCCCCGAAGACACGGAAGACGTTGACGCGCACAAGCCGCTGAAAGTTCCGGGTAAAAATATCTTGATGCTCGACACGTGCGCTAAAGACGAGGACGGTTGTCTTACCTGCGTCGACATTTTAACCGGGCAGTATTGGCAGAGCGACGACGCTGAAGTCAAAGTTATGTTCGTCTGCGCGTGGAATACGTGTCGGTCGGCAATGGCGGAATATATCATGCGGCATTTGCTCAAGACGGCGGGGCTTGACGATAAAATTCAAGTTGATTCGGCGGGTTGCGTCACCGAAGGCGGCGAACCTATTAGCAGGCGGACGAGCTTGATCCTTAAAGCCAACAACATTCCGATTGGCGAGCACATGTCAAAACCGTTCGTTAAAAGTGATTACAAAAAGTTTGATTGCATTATTGCCCTTGACGAAGATATTTTGCGGCACATGCAGAGGAGCTTGGGCGGCGACCCCGATAATAAAATTCGCCTGCTTGCCGACGCTGACGGAAATAAAATTAGCGTGGAAGATCCTGGCTATGGCGGCGAACATTCTGTTGCTTATGAGAAAGTTTATCGCGGCTGCGCGGCTCTTTTGAAAGAACTCGCTCAAGGCACCAATAAAAAGGACGGCAAACTTTCTTGCGTCGACATTTTGAACGGGCAATATTGGCAAAGTGACTGCTGATTTAGAACACCCGCGCAGATAGAAAAATCCCCGCCGATTTTGATGGGGATAATTTTTTTGTCGCGAATTATTTTGTAAGCTGTTTATAAATGAAGTCGGCAAGCCCGATGCCGCCGCCTTCCGCCGCGACTTTGGTCAGCTCCTCGTTGTACATGTCGCGATAAATTTCCATTGCGTTATCGTCTTTAAAAAGCTCGTCTTTCGGGACAGTCTTCCACATTTCCGTGAACATCATTTTTAGCATAATCGCTTCGAGTTGGACGCTCGCATCTTTAATTTCCTTGTTGCGTTTGGCGACTTCCTCAGCGGTCATCGTTTTAACTTCCGCCGTTTGATTGAGCTTGTCGGTCGCCGCCTGCAGTTGTGATTGAAAGCTCGACTCGTCGGTTATCATTTGCGCACCTGTCGCGCCCGTGTTTGTCGAGTTCATTTGCGGTATCAAGTTCACGCCGCTAATCGTCATGGCAATCGCTCCTTAAATAATCTCAAGCACGGCATGAATCGCGCCCGCCGCCTTCATTGCCTGCAAAATGGAAATGCAATCGCGCGGCGTAGCTCCGACGGCATTCAACGCGCCGATAACGTCGCTGACGCTTGTCGTGGCGGGAATGACAATCGAGCTAGACATTTCCTCGCGGGCGTTCGTCTCGACGTTGCGAACAATCATCGACGTGCCATAGGAATAGGGTTCGGGCTGATAGGCATTTTCCTCGCGCTGAATACGAATTGTCAAGCCGCCTTGAGTTATCGCGCACTCGTCGACGCTGACATTGCCACCCATAACGATTGTGCCCGTGCGCTCGTTGACGACAACTTTGGCAACAGTATCGGGGACAATGGGCAACTCCTCAATCGCCGCGACGAACTGAACGAGATTTGCGCGATAGTAGCCGGGAATGTTTATATCGACGCGACCGGGATTAGCCGCGTGCGCGACGTTGCCATAAGCCGCGTTGATAGCGTTGGTAATTCGTGCGGCGGTCGTGAAGTCCTGGCTTGACAAGCTCAAGGAAATTTGTCCGTTCCTGCCCAAGTCGTCTTCCAAAGTGCGCTCAACGATTGCACCGTTTGGAATGTTGCCCGCCGTCGGGAAGTTCTTTTGTGCACGATTGTTATTGCCTCTGCCCGCGACGAAACCGCCCGTCGAAATGGAGCCTTGCGCAACTGCGTAAACGTCACCGTTCGCCGCCCGCAGGGGAGTTTGCAAAAGTACGCCGCCTTGAATACTCTCTGCGTCGCCCATTGAGGCAACAGTTACATCAATGGTATCACCTTCGCGAACGAACGGCGGGAGCGTCGCCGTGACCATGACCGCCGCCACGTTGTCCGTATCCAAGTCCGCCGCGTTAATAGTTATCCCGAAGTTTTTCAGCAGTGAGACCGTCGATTGAATCATTTGCCAAGTATCGTCGGAGTCGCCCGTACCCGGCAAGCCGACAACCAAACCATAGCCCATGAGTTGGTTATTGCGCACGCCCTGCACTTTGGCAATGTCTTTTACTCGCGTGACTGCTGACTCAGCAAAAACCGTTGAACTTAGCGCGAGGCACATCATCAGCGTCGCGATTGTTAAAATTTTTTTCATAGCGTCACCTCGTCTGTTAGAAGAGGAAATTGAAAATCTGCGTCAAGATACCCTGCCGCTGTTTGGCATTGAGCGGACCTTTGCCGTCAAATTTTATCGTGGCGTCGGCGACCTTCGTCGAAGGTACAGTATTATACATTGTGACATCATCGCGCCGAATCACCCCGCGCAGAGTAATCTTGTGCTCGTCGCGGTTTTGCCAAATCGATTGTGTGCCCTCAACAATCATGTTGTCATTAGGCAGGACTTCGATGACCGTAACCGTTATGTTGCCGCTGACACGGTTGGTATCAGTCGCGGAGCCGTTCGCTTGCCAGTTGTCGGAGCCGCTCGCCGAGAACGCCTTGATAAAATCGAAAATGCCCGTGCCCGTGCCCACGCTCACCGAACCCGACTTTGAATTGTTACGCGCCTTTGTGGCGGTCTGCGTCGTCGATTCGCTTATGACAATCGTCAAAATGTCGCCGACGTTGCGAGCCTTCTTGTCCGAGTACAAACTCATGCCGTTATCGACCCACAAGGATTTTGCCTCGACCGCGCCGCCCGCCATGACGAACGCCGCAATCAATATCGCCGTCAAAAATTTCTTCATAGTTTCACCTCCACCGTGTGTGCGTCAATGACTTTTGCCGATAAAATTTTTTCCGAAGTCTCATTCTTGACCTTGACGATTGAGCCGATTCGCCCGCGAATCATGACTATCCCCGTCGCCGTCGCCCTTATCCCGCGATAATTCACGACGATTGTAACTCGTTGACCGGGATTGACTGCAACGGGTTGTTGAAAATAACTTAGCGAGACCGGCGAACCTGCGCGAACAAATCTATGCGGAACAAGCCCTTCAACTTCCGCCGAGTCTTTGACAAACTCGTTGCGCCCGTCAATCGCGACCTCCGCCAAGTGGAAGTCGCTCGCCGTAACGGGGACTTCAACCCGCAAATCGTGATTAGCCACAAGCACCGTGTCATAGACTTTAACCGTTGCCGTGAAACTCATTGTGCGATATGGGCGACCGTTCACGAAAATAACTGCGCGGACGGGCGTCAAGCTCACGTAGTTTATCGACGCGGGCAACTCCGCCTTGACCTCAACGGTACCTTCGGGCAACTTTATATCGGTCGGATACTGGTTGAAAAAAATTTCGTGCCGCCGATATTCGCCGCGCTCGGCAAGCCCATTTTCCAACGCTTCCATTGCGATTGCATGAAGTTCCACGCCCGTTATTGTGTATGCAAAAGCTCGCGGCGTCAAGCTCAAAATTATCAACGCCGCGAGTAAAAATATTTTTCTCATGTTAAATTATCGTTTCAAACCGTTGGCAGTCTCAAGCATCGAGTCGGAAGTTGTAACTGCCTTTGCATTTGATTCATAGGCGCGTTGAGCGACAATCATATTGACCATTTCTTCAACGATTTGCACGCCCGACATTTCCAAAGTATTTTGCGCAAGAACGCCCGCGCCGTCAGAACCCGGCTCGCTCTCAATCGGTGCGCCCGACGCCGCAGTTTCTAAGAAAAGATTTTTGCCGTAAGCATAAAGCCCTTCGGGGTTGACAAATCGCACAAGCGTTATCTGCCCAATTTCTGTCTGCTCGCCGCCCGCAGGCGTGTCGGAAACTCGTCCGTCGGAACTTATAACCACGCTGTCAATCGGCGCGTTTTCGTCAAGCGTGATGTTCGGGATAAGCAGATAACCTTCGCTTGTCACGAGGCGGCGGTTTGAATCAAGTTTAAAGGAACCGTCGCGCGTGTAAGCGGTCGTGCCGTCGGGCAGTTGGATTTGGAAAAAGCCGTCGCCTTGAATGCCGACGTCGCTCGGATTATCGGTCGTCTGCAGTGGTCCTTGAGTAAAAACTCTGTGCGTTGCCGAAACTCTGACGCCCAAGCCGACTTGCAAGCCTTGCGGATATTGTGTGCCGTTGCCAGAAGTGCCGCCAGCGTCGCGCAACGTTTGATAAAGCAAGTCTTGGAACTCGGCGCGAACTTTTTTATTGCCGTAGCTGTTAACGTTTGCAATGTTGTGCGCCACAATGTCCATATTGGTCTGTTGCGCCTTCATGCCCGACGCCGCCGACCAAAGCGATCTCATCATAATAAATGCATCTCCTCTATCGAAATTAACTTCCGTGTCTTAATCGTTTCCAAAATTTATATCGACAGGATTTTATTCTGCATTAAAACTTTTTGCAAGGGCGCGGAAAAAAAATTGCCATTTGCCATAAGAATTTCAGCCTGTGTTGATATAATCGCCGAAAATTAAGAAACGGTTAAAGAGGTGGATGAAATGAAGGTAAGGCGAGTTCTTGCGACGCTGATTCTGATTCTCGCCGTGTGTTTTTCTAGTCTTTGCTCGGCGGCAGCGTTAAAAAGCGGCGACAGAGGCGACGAGGTCAAGGAAATTCAAACTTATTTAATCGCGCAGTGCCTTCTTGAAGGCGAACCCAGCGGCGTTTACGACAGGGCGACGGTGAACGCTATCAAGGAATTTCAAAGCGCACTCGGTCTTGAAGTCGACGGGGTGTGCGGCAACATGACTTACAGAATTTTGCGGGCGGCTGCCTTTGACGAAATTGACATAAATACTTTTAAGCTCGGCGATTACGTTCCGGAATACGAACTCGAAGTTGCCGACGTTGAAGTTGACACTCCTCAAAGTACGGGCACGACTATCGGCTCGGTTCTGAGTGCAGTTTCAACGGTTAAAGACGTTGCACAGTACGCGGGCATCGGCGACGTGATCAAGCTCGGTATGCAGGGTGACGGCGTGATTGACCTTCAAAACAAATTGATTGAACACGGATTTTACGAAGGCGAGGCAACCGGCGTTTGCGACAAGGAGACTGTCAACGCGCTGAAAGATTTCCAGAAAAGTCACGGGCTGGCGGCGGACGGAGTTTGCGGCGGGAGAACTTATCGCGCATTTGACGGCGGCGACTCCTACGATTTAGGCATTGACACCGGCATTCCCAACTACAGCAGAGTCGTGCGCGTCGAGGCGACGGCTTACAGTAGTGCGCAATCCGACTTGAGTGCTTACACCGCAACCGGCACGCTTTGCCGCTACGGCGTCATCGCGACTGACCCTCACTTTATCCCGCTCGGCACGAAGGTTTACATTCCCGGCTACGGCTACGCGGTCGCGGAGGACACGGGCGGCGCGATTGTCGGCAACAGAATCGACGTTGCCTTTGACACGCTCAGCGAGTGCTACGAGTTCGGCAGACAATGGATTGACCTTTATATCATTGAAGACTGATTTAAATAAAAAAAAACCCGACGCTTTAACGGTGTCGGGAAATTTTTTTGTCCTAAACTTTTCTCCGAATCAAAATTCTTGCATAACAAGGCTTGCCATTAATTGCAACTCTTCCGCCGACTAAAAATTCTTTCGGCACAGTGTACCTGTCGAGTCCGATAATCTCAAACTGACGCGAGTCGTAATATTCAAGGAAAGAAATCGGGACGCCCATAACTCCAAAGTAATCTTCGGGTATCTCGGCGGTTTTTGAAACTTCAATGGCATCGTAATTATCATAGTGCGGATTTTTTTCGGGCGAGTACTTTGCCCACAGCGGAATGAACTCGCGGAACTTCGCTATTTCAATATTTGTGAACCAAATAGCCGCGACATTTTTCATCAACACGCCGTCAATAATTTTATCGTAATAATCTTCGTGGTCAGAGATAAACCACATGCCGCCCGCCCAACGTGTAAAGCCCGTCCAAATTTTATTGTCCTTGATGAGCGGGAAAATTTCCTTGTAGGTGAGCGCG
>JBGUYA010000144.1:0-2363 GCA_045118435.1 Quinella sp.
TAGGGCGAATCCTTATCCTCGATAAAGAGCGCGTCCTTCATGGGATTTAAATCCGCGTTGAGCGCAAAGTTCGTGTTGATAATCGAAATGTCGACGTCCTCAAGTGTGCGCGGAAGCTGAGCCGCCTCGACTTCTTGAATCACCAAGTTTTTGGAATTCTCGGCGATGTCTTGAACAGTCGCAGTTTCTTTAACGCCGTCTTTGAGCTTGAGGAGATTAGCCTTTTGCAAAAGAAGCAAAGCGCGTCCGCCGTTGGTCGGGTCGTTGGGGATTGAAACGGTCGCGCCTTCGGCAAGTTCGCTCAAATCCTTAATCTTCTTGGAGTAAACGCCCATAGGCTCGACGTGAACGCCGCCCGCGTTTTTGAGTTTCATTTCCGTGTGTTCTTTAACGAAGTCATTGAGATACGGCTCGTGCTGGAAAAAGTTCGCGTCAAGCTCCTTGTCGTTGAGCGCGATATTCGGTTGCACATAGTCGTTGAACTCGACTATTTCAAGATTGATTCCCTGCTCCTTGAGGTCGGGCTTAATCTGCTCCAAAATCTCCGCATGGGGAGCGGGCGTCGCGCCGATTTTCAAAGTCGTCTCGGAACCTGCCGCCGGTTTATCGCCGTCGGTTTTGGCAGGAGCGTCGCCGCCGCCGCAACCCGTCATTAACAAAGACGCCGCCAAAGTCAGCGCGGCTAAAAATTTTCCTCGCATAAAAAATTTGCCTCCTTAAAATTACTACGCGCGAAGTATATCACACAAAAAATAAATTTCAAGACGTTGCTAAAGTTCGCGCCGTGAATTAAAATTCTTAAAAAGTTAAGGAGGATTTTGCTTGAGATATTTTTTAAGTCCGATGATTTTATTTGCGGTGTTCGTGGGAATTTTCTTCGTGCGGACGATTTTAATGCCTCTCGCCTATGACGATTACGCCTACGCCTTTATTTGGGACGGGGCGCACGACGGCAATTTGCAAATGATGATGATTGGCTCGCCCGAAGTCGAGACTCGTGAGCGCGTCGACTCGTTCGGAGATATTTTTGATTCGATGTGGTCGCACTACTTCACGTGGGGAGGAAGGATTTTCGCGCACTCAATCGTTCAATTCTTCATGTGGATTGGCAAGCCCGCCTTCGACGTGGCGAATACGATAGTTTTTATCGCGCTTGTCTTGTCGATAATCAAGCTCGCCTCCGCGCAGGTCAAGCTTTCGCGCAACGTCTTGCTGTGGATTTTCTTTAGCCTGTTCATTTTGTCGGCGTGGTCAATGACGACGATGTTTTGGCTGACCGGAGCTTGTAATTATATGTGGATGTCGCTCGTGCAGTTAATTTTCCTCGTGCCCTACGTCAATGCCCTGCGCTTAAACAGCTCGCCGCAAAAATTTTGGTTGATAATTCCGCTTGGATTAATGGCGGGTTGGTCAAACGAGGCGGGCGCGTTGGCGACAATCTGCCTGACACTTTTCCTAATGAAACTTTGCAAGGCGCGGAAAATTTTTCGCTCGTGGATGACGGCGGGGCTAATCGCAATGGCAATCGCCTGCGCGGGCATGATGTTTTCGCCAGGAAATTTAGTGCGCATGGAATTTTCTCACCCGCATTTTGTCTACAGCTTGGAAGTTTTCCTCGATCACTTGACGACGGAATTCCCGCGCGTCGTCGGCGCAAATGTGATTGTCTTGTTGCCCGTGCTGATTTATTTTTTGCGAAGAGATTTTTTGGGACAACTGAACACGACGGAAATTTTAATGTTGGCGTTCGCCGCGACGAGTTTCCTTGTACCGGTGATAATGTTGTTCTCGCCCGAATTTACTTTGCGCGTTTCGATAACGTCAATGGTTTTCGCGCTGGTTGCGTCGGCGAGTTCGCTCTTTGAACTTGAGCGACGCCCGATAAAAATTTTGTCGGAAAAAATTCTGCGCGGGGTTTCGACGAGTTTAATCGCGGTGTTCATTGTGTACTGCGCGACGCTGATTTATATGGACGTTCAATTTTTCAAGGCGACGTGTCAGACGGAAGAATTTTTGCGAACGCACAAAGACGTTGAGCTGATTAAGTTACAGCCCGTGCCGGTCAGTCACAGGTTCGACAGAATTCACGGCGACAGAGTGACGCGATATTACATGGCGCACTTCGGCGGCATTGACACAAATCCGAAAGATTGCCGCAACGTCATTGCCGCGCAGTACTACGGCATTAAAGCTATCGTCGCTGTTGATTATTAGGTGTTAGTGGTTAGGTGTTAGGTGTTAGGGGCTAGCTAAAACCTAATACCTAATACCTAATACCTAGAGTGTGTTGGTAAACGTTATATTTGAATCAAAACAGCAGCGAGAAAGATGAAATTCTCAAAGCAGGAGAGCAATTTGTCGTA
>JBGUYA010000145.1:0-11139 GCA_045118435.1 Quinella sp.
CACCAAAAATGCGCCGAGAAGCCCCCGAATTTATTAGAAATATTTGCAGGGCTGTAGTCAACCAGCCGAACGCGGCGGATTTCAATCCAGCTACAAGCCTCCGCCTTTAGGCGTGGGGTAGTTGACAACCGCCAAAGGCAAAAACAACCTTGTCGCCGTCAAATTTCCATTTTAATTTTTCGTCGCTAATCAGCTCGGCGTTGTTACTGTCACGCAATTTATAAGTCGAGAAACTCCACGCGCAATAAATCGTTTCGAGATTGCGGCACCAACCGAAAACGCAAGCTCCAATTTTCCTTACACATCCTGGGAGTATCACAGTCTTTAAGTTTTCGCAATGTGCAAATGCTTCATCTTCAATTTCACTGAGCGTTGCGGGGAGCATCAGACTTGTCAAACTCTTACAAGCGTAAAAAGCTTGGTTGCCGATTAAAGTAACTCCTTCGGGAATTTTTATCTCCGTTAAGCTCGTGCAATAGCTGAAGGCGCGGAATTTAATATGCTTTAAACTTTTCGGGAGTTCAACGCTTTTCAACCCTCTGCAAGATTCAAAGGCTCCGTAACTTATTGAGGTGATGCCTTCTTCGATAATGATATTTTCAATTGAATCATCTTCTTTCCACAGATAGCCCGCGTTGTAATACATGAGATTGTTCATATCGCCCGTGCCGCCTATGGTGAGTGTGTTGCCTGAGATTCGCCACCTTATATTTTCAGCCTTCATCCAAACCTCTTCTTCAGTCGGAGTATCGTCCAATAACGTATCGACGGGCGGCATATCCCGATAAGGAATCGACTCGGCACCATTGCCGTAATCTAAAATGTTCTCGAAATCGGAGCCTGCCTTGTAATAAATTTTTCTCAGCTTATCGCAACCGTAGAAAATCCATTCGCCGACAGTTTTGACGGAGGCGGGGAGTGTTATTGTCCTCAAACTGGTGCAACATCTGAAAGCACTTTTTCCAATCTCCGTGACAGTGTCGGGAATTTTTATTTCAGTCAAGCTCGTACAACCTTTGAAAGCATATTCACCAATGGAAATGATGCCGTCAGGAATTTTTATGCTCGTCAAATTCTTGCAGTCGTTAAAAGTCCAACCGCTAATTTCAGCAATGCCTTCTGGGATTTTTATTTCAGTCAAGCTTTTGCAACCGCTGAAAGCTCCGCCGCCTATTGAAGAGACACTGGCAGGAATTTTTATCTTCTTCAAACTCGTGCAATAGCTGAAAGTACCGTCTCCAATGTCGGTCACAGAATCAGGAAGTTTTATCGCCGCCAATTTTGTACAGCCTCTGAAAGCTTCCTCGCCAATGCTTTTAACGCCGTCGGGAATTTTTATCTCCGTTAAGCTCTTACAATCTTGAAAAGCCGAACTGTCAATAAAAGCAACTGTATCTGGGATTTTCAGTGCCTTCAAGTTTCTGCAATTATAGAAAGTAGCATGGGCGATTGCAGTGACGCCGTCGGGAATTTCTATCTCCGTTAAGCTCTCGCAACCGTCGAAAGCCAATTCGCCAATTGTCTTAACGCCTTCAGGGATTATTATTTCCTTCAAGTTTCTGCAAAAGGCAAAAGCCCAATCGCCAAAAGACGTTATGCCGCGTTCAACGACAACAATTTTACACTTATCATACCACGGAGGTTTTTGATTCAAAGAATAATTTTCCATGTCTCCCGTGCCGCTTATGGCAAGCAAACCTTCATCGTCGAGTGACCATATTAAATTTTCGCCGCACTTGCCGTTTGTCATTTCAATCACCGCCGAAAAAAATTTCTTTAGATAATTTTACAGTTTCCGTGCAGATTTTTCAACGTTGTCCGCTCAAAAAGTCTCGTAGTTTGTCGCCCAGTAAGTTGAACGTCGCAACGGTTATGAAAATCGCGGTGCCCGGCGCGAGAATCACCCAAGGGGCAGTTTGGAGCATTGACCGCCCGTTATTCATCATTGCGCCCCACTCGGCAGTTGGTGGCATTGCGCCCAAGCCCAAAAATGACAGCCCCGCCAATTCCATTATGATTGTGCCAATGTCGAGAGCCGCCGTCACTAAAACCGGTCCTGCAATGTTCGGCAAGACATGTTGAAATAAAATTTGCGTTGAGCTTGAACCGGACATCTTCGCCGCGTCGAAGTAGGACATTGACTTTATCGACAAGACTAATCCGCGCGAAATTCTCGCGTACTTGGGCCAGCCGATTATTGCCAGTGCCGCCGCCGCATTTAATAAGCCGCCGCCCAACGCTCCCGCCGCCGCGATTGCGAAGACCATTTGCGGGAACGCTAGAAATATATCCGAAGTTCTCATTAAAAAAGTGTCGAGCCACCCGCCCTTGTAGCCGCAAATCGCGCCGATTAAACTTCCGACGCTTGAAATCACTGCCAACAAAATCAGCGACGCGCAGAGGGTTGTTTGCGACCCCATTATCACTCGCGACAAAACGTCTCGCCCATAGCGGTCAGTGCCCAAAAGATTTGTAGCGTTCGGCGGAGTTAATGCCCCTTCCAAATCTTGAACGTAGGGATCGAACGGCGTCAAGTATTCCGCAAACACCGCAATAAAAATCAGCAAGCCCGCCGCCAAAAAGCAATGCGTAATGCGTAATTCGTAATGCGTAATCAATTCCTCATTCCAAATTTCTAATTTCTAATTGCATTTCTAACTCTTGGGTCAAGCCAATGATAGAGCAAATCCGCCGCCAAGTTCATAAGCACATAAATTATCGCCATCCACACGACGTACGCTTGAATCAGCGGATAATCGCGCATTAAAATTGCGTCGACTGCCATTTTCCCGACGCCGTCCCACATGAAAATCGTCTCGACAATCGCCGTGCCGCCGAGCAACGAACCCATGCTAAGCGCAAGCAACGTTATAATCATAATCAGCGTGGAGCGCAGGACGCTTTTTGTTAAAATTGTGAACTCGTCGACGCCGCGACTCCTCGCGCCTATGACATAGGGCTTGTCGAGTTCTTCAAGGACGACTGCGCGGATTTGCCGCGTGTACTTCGCGCCCATTGCGATTGTCAAAGTCAGCGCGGGCATGACGACGCTTTGTCCTATTATCGGCAGGAGGTTGAGCTTGAGCGCGAGGAAGTAAATCAAAAGCAAGCCGCAGAAAAAATTCGGCATGGAGTTTCCAACGAAACTCAAGCCTCGTATCAGATAATCAAGCGGGCGATTTTGATTGACGGCGGCTAAAATCCCGGCGGGCGTCGCAATTAAAATCGTCAGCAGAATTGATACGAGCATTAACTCGACGGTCGCGGGCAATTTTTCTGCGAACGTTTCAAAAACCGGCTTGCCGCTGATAAAAGATTTACCCACGTCGCCCGTGAGTACTCCGCCGAGCCATTTCCCATACTGAATCAAAAACGGTTGGTCAAGTCCGAGTTCGGCGCGTTTGGCGGCTTTGATCTCTTCCGCAACGCTACCCGATTGCTCAAAAATTTTATCGACCGCGTCATCTGCCGCGAACTGCATTAGCCCGAATGTCAAGAACGTTATCCCGAACAAAATCGGCACCAGTTGAATCAGTCTTGCCAAAAAATATTTTTTCATGAGCCGAATTTTAAATCAGTCGAGCAAAAAAAATAAGCCCCGCGCAGGGATTAGGGCTTGTAAAAATTTCGCGCTTTATTTTTTCTCAACTTCAATATCGATTGTCTTAACGTCGGAGGCGGCGGGTGCTTCGAGCGCGGGAACTTCGGCGGCGGCGTCAATCGCTTTGTCAATCTCTGCCTTCTTGTACGCCTCAAGCTTCTTGTCCTTTTGCAAAACCTCGTCGCCGGAGGACTTGGGCTTTTCAATCGGGAAGGTGATAACTTTCAACGCCTGAATTGTCCTCCACGCGCCCGCATCCAACAATGAGGCGTCGCGCAGATCGCTTTCGTTGGCGCACTTATGCCACTTGCCTTCAATGTCTTGGAAGTACATTTCAAATTCAAGTTGGAAATGCTTTTCGTCGGCGTACTTGACGCTGAACTTGCCCGCGCTGTATTGCAGTCCGTTTCTCTCGTACTTTTTAATCGTGTCGTCAAGGCGCGGCGAAACAATTTCCGAAATCTTTTCAAGTGTCATATCGGGGCGGAGCAAGTCGACGAAGAAATTTTTTGCCGCCTCGACCAAGTCGGCGACCATCTCAATTTTCTTTTCCAATGCCATTTCAATTCACCTCGCTCAAACGCTAAGCTCAAGTTCTTTCTCGTAACGTTCGGTAACGTCTTTCTCTTTGGCAGTCAAGCCTTCCTTAGCCCACGCGGGGACTTCGGACTCGTTGATTTCGCGAACGGTGGTTTTCTCAACCCATTTGCCATTCTCTTTGTAATAGAGTTTGTGCACGAGACGCATAACGTTGCCTTCCACGCTTGAGAAAAGTTTTGCCGCATAATCGACTATGCCGGTTTCCTTGAGCGCAGTCTTGAGTTTCGGCAGGAAGTCCTTAAGCCAGTTTTCGACCTCTTCCCAATTCGCAACGACCAACGCGCCGCCGACCAGTGCTCCCAATCCAAGCAAAAGCGGTATCATTTTTCAATCACTCTCCAAAAAAATTTGCCCTTATTCTAAACGAAATTTTCTAATACGTCAAAGGGTCTTCGCCGTACTGATTGCGCCCAACTTGCCCCGCCGCGCAGAAAAGATATATCGAGAAGACAAGGCTGATACCCGGTATTAAAGCTATCAGCACGAGGTAACCGCTCTTGCCGCTACGATAAATATATACATTCTTGAAAGAAGTAATACATATTTATACAGTGATGACCTCGCGGTTCATCTTCCTGTTTCAGCGCGTCCGCTTTTGCCAAGGCTACTCGCATTTGGTATGACGCTCCACAGGCTTGAATTCCCTAGTAGCGATAGGTACATATCTGAAGTTTCTTCTTCGTGAAACTCTTCAGATTTATTCGGCTTGGTTTTCGCCATTTTTACCCGTTTTCCGACCGCACCCAACAGAGTTCTACCTCATTGTTAGCAAGACTATTTCAACTTGCACTGGTGTTTCCTGCGACGCGGAGACTATCAAGAAAGTCAACTAAACTCAAGGATTTTTAAGTTCTTCAGTGTATCGACAGACACTGCGCTTTTCGTCTATCACCTCCGAATTTATTATACTCGTAGCTTAGAACAATGTACAGCTATACTTCAGTACAATTTTGTACACCTTTGTCTAAATTTTTATTAACTGTTTTAAAGCCCAAGTCATGCAAGCGGCGAGTCATAAGCATGAAATTTCCCGCGCTCGTCACGATTACCCAAATGCTCGTCACGATTGCCCACGTATTCGGCACGTTTATTGTCGTAAAAATTATCAGCGTCAAAACGCCCGCGATTAATGACCAAGCCGCCGGAAACATTGCAATGAAAATTCCTTCGGGTGGGCTTATCGAGGATTTGCTGATAAAGTATAAAATGTATTCTACTGTTACGGCAATCAAGCTCCAAAACATTTGATAGCGCAGATGAAAGCGGCGATTGAGCCTTCCCGCCGTCGTGTAAATTTCTTTGAGGAAACTCATAAAACCTGCCTTTTAACTGTCGAGAGGGTCTTCGCCGTATTGATTGCGCCCGACTTGCCCCGCCGCGCAAAAAAGATATATCGAGAAGATAAAGCCGATAAGCGGCACCAACGCGACGAGTGCGAAGTAGCCACTCTTGTCCAAGTCGTGAAGTCGGCGAATCATCAGCATGATATTTCCAATCGCCGCCGCTATTCCCCAAATGCCCGTTACGATGTTGACGAGCGTACCTGTCGGGTTGCCCGTTAAGAACGTTGCCATTGAAGACGTTATGAATGTCCCGCCGCCGGCGATTAGCGCGAGAATTATCATATACTTAATGTAGCGAAGGCGATTGAGCCGTCCCTCCGCCGTGTAAATTTCTTGCAATATGCTCATAAAGTTATCTCCTTAAAATTTTTTGCATTCGCCGTGTCCATGCGCGACCATATTAAATCAGCTCTTTGAACTTCACCTTGTAAAAGTCCTCGAAGATTTTCAACATTTCAAGGCGTATTTCGTTGCCGTCGCCCTCGTGAAGAATTTCGATAAAGCCCCAGCGGTCAAGCAACACCGACGCAATATGCCCGATTGTTTCAAGTGTGAATTCGTCAGCGTTTTGCGGCGCGAGAAGGACAATCGCCGTGCGAACAACTTCGCCGTCGTCGGGATATTTGAAACCTTCGCCAAGTTGTAAAATACCGAACGCCGCCGCCTTAATCGCCGCGCTTTTGCAGTGCAACAAAATCATGTGCCGTCCGACGATTAAAGTTGAGCCTTTATCTTCGCGCAGGAGCAATGACTTTGAAATTTCTGCGCGGCTTTGAAGGTCGTCGCTCGCTAGTCGTCCCGCGAGTTCGCAAGTGGCGTTGATGTCGGAAATTTTTTCGCGAACAAAAAAGTAATTCGTCATCAGTTCAAGAATCGCTCGCCCGTATGAATTCATTTTGGATAAGCCCTCGACGAACGGCGGGCGCGGCTCCATTTCCTCCGCACTGCTCAAGAATTGTTTGTTCTGCCGCGAAAGTTCCGCCTCGATTTTTTTTATGTCCTCCTCAAGCAACGCCGTGCTCACGACTAAAACAGGTCGCTCGACGCGCGGAATCGGTACCGTTGAGATTATGAAGTCGAAATCTTTTGCCGCAATGTACTCCGAATTTATTTCAAGGATTGGAACTTCGTCGACGATTTTTAAAGTAGGAAAGGTTGCGCGAAGTCGGCTCGCCAAAAGTCTTGAAGTCCCCATGCCCGTCGGACACGCCACGATTACCCTATGAACCGCGTGTAAAAATTTTTCGCTGTCGGAAAGTGCCGCGCCTAAATGCATTGCGATATAGGCAATTTCCGCGTCGGGAAGTTTTTCGCCAACTTCCGCCTCGACTTCGCCGACGCATTTTTTTGTTAAGGTCATGAGTTCGGGATAATGCTCTTGAATTTCGACGAGCAACGGATTGCGAATGTCCATGTGCATTTTTATGCGGCTGATTGACGGCGCAAGGTGATTGACAAGTCCCGCGAGTAGGTTTTGATTTTTGTCAATGTCGCGCCCCGTGATTCGCGCCGCGTTCTTCATGACCTGCCGCGCTAACTTCACAATGCGGAAGTTATCCATCATTGAAATTGTGCCGAGACTCGCCGAACTGTAGCGGCTCCTCGCGCCGAGTATGTGCATTGTCATGTAAAAAATTTCGCTCTCCGGCACGTCGATTTCCAACGCGAACGATATTTTCTCCGCTAACTTTTTTGCCGCCGTGAACTCCCGACGCCCGCGCAGGTATCGCGAACACTTTTCTGCGTCGAGTTTAACCGCCTCATGATTTTTGATTCGCCGCACCGCCAACGACAAGTGCACGACTAACCCCATAAACGCATTATCCGACAGCTTATAACCCAAATCGCTTTCCGTAACGCGGATCATTTGCTCCAGCCGCCGCCACTCGCCCGCGTCTATCAGTTCCAACAAAAATTTCGAGACCTGCGCGACTGGCGCGTCGTTTTCATTCGACAAGTTGTCCTGCATTAAGCTAAGCAAATTTTCTTCGCCGACATGCTCATAAATATATCGGACAATCGCCCGCCGCAAGTCGCGTTCGTCGCCGAGCAAACTCACGCCAAGTCCCGGCTTGCGCAAAAGTTTCAAGCCCTGCTCGCGGAACCAAGATTCCAACTTGTCCAAGTCATTGCTTATCGTCGAATCGGTCACGTGCACTGCCGACGACAGCGCGAATAATTTTATCGGCTCGCGGCTTGAAAGTAGCTTGCTAATTATAATTGAGCGTCGCTCGCCGGGCGTGTAGTCGCGTTTCTCTGTTGATTCGAGTTTTTTTGCAAGGGCGTAGCGTTTGACTTCGCTACCCGTTATCAGAAGTCCCGCGCCCGATTTTTTTTCCAACTGCAAGCCGACCGCGCTCAAGACTTCCTCAACTTTGGGCAGTTGCCGCCAAATCGTCTTCGAGCTGACCGTCAACTTCGCCGCAATGTCCGCTGTTGTGATAAAATTTTTTTCCTGCAGGAGCAATTTCAAGATGTCGCGCGTTCTTTGCTCCATTAAATCATCTCCAAATTAAATCATATTTTTTTCGTAAGCGTCGTAAAGGATTTTAAGCTCCTCAATCTTCGCGTAGATCTCGACTTGCAAGCCCGACGCCTTAGCGAACTCGCCCGCGTTCAGTGCCGTTATTAGTTGCGTAAACAATGACTTCTCGTCGATTGAGTCTTTCGCAAGCGCGGCGCGAAGTAAGAAAATTTTATTCCAGTTGTAAGCGTCGAGGTCAGTTACGAACTCGGCGTTGATTTTTTTTGCCTTGCGAACTATCTCGCGGAATTCGGGCAGGATTCGCGAAATCAATTCCGTTTTCCAACGCAACAAGGCTCCTTCGCGGAAGGCGTTTATAATTTTTTCTTCCAACGCACCGCCGCTCGATATGACTTTGACTTTGTCGGGAAATTTTTCCAAAGCCTCCATATTTTCCCAGACGGTTGCGGGCGGCTTGCCAAAAAGTTTGTCGCGCTCCTTTTGCGTAAAATCTTCAAAGACATCTTGCTCCGAACGGTACGCGCGATCTTTTTCAAGATAAAAACCTTCTTGACCCGCCGACTTCGACAGCTCCGCCAAAAGTTCGGGCGTCTTGTGATTTATCGCCGCCTTCACGCCGTCGAGAATTGCCGAATAACTCGCCGCCAACACCAGATAAATATTCGTGTAGGGATTGCAACTGCGCAATTCAAAGCGCGTCGCCATTGGGCTTTCCAAGTCGCGAATCAAGCTTACAAGGATAGTCCGATTGCGGCTAGGAATTTGCGGCGTGTGACCAAGCGAAGTCACGATACAAACCGGAGCCTCAAAGCCGGGCTTTAAACGGTTCAAAGAGTCGTTGGTCGCGCTGACAAAGGGATTGATGACTTCGTAATTTTTCAGCAAGCCCATTAATGCGCCGTAGCCGACCGCGCTCATGTAGTCTTCGGCAGGATTTTTCGCGGCAAAGAGATTGTGAAGTTTGCCGTCCGCCGTGACCGCCGCAAGTCCAATGTGCGTGTGTTCGCCGTTGCCCGCAAGCCCAATCATCGGCTTTGCTTTGAAAGTGACCTCCAAGCCGTTCGCACGGAAAATTTCCTTGACGACCGTCCGAACGACGATTTCATTATCTGCCGCCTGCACTGCGTCCGCGAACTTCCAATCAATCTCCAGCTGTTCGCAGACGTGCGTTAAATGCCCCGACTCGTCAATCTGCGCCTTAAGCCCGCCAACTTCCTTGTGACCCATTTCCACTTTCAAGCCGTATTTGTCAAGCTCAAGTACCGCCTGTTCCAACGCGCAACGAACCGCGCCATGCGTTCGCTCCCAATATTGCTCCTGCATGACTTGCGAGGCTGTCATTTCCTCAACGGAAGCTTCTTCAAGCGGCGTCTTTACCCAAAACTCAAGCTCGGTCGCCGATGTAAACACGAGGTCGATAATTTCCTTGCCGCTCACGTCCAAGCCGTCAATGTCGGGGTGCGCGTGGAAAAGATTGACCAACTCGCGCTTGACATTTATCAGCGTATCGGTCAAAACTGCGCGGGAGTCAACGCGCTTGCCCTCGTGAATCAGAAAACCCGGAATTCTCAAAGTGCCTACGGGGCGATTGGTCACGTTGTCATAGTGTTCAAAGTTGTAATCGACGAACCAATTAACAGTCGGGTCAACGGGCATGTCGACTTTTGCATTGTTCAAAGTTGCAATTCCCGGCAAGACGACGCTTGAGCCGTCAGTCTGAACCGCACGCCCTGCATAAAAATCGTCAATGTCTTTGATAAAAATGCGCACGGGGATTTTCTCGTCGGTGTCGTTGCCGGCAAGATCTATCCCGACCAGCGACACAAATTTTATTTCGGGGTGCTCGCGCAGTTGCCGAATAATTTCTTCCTTCGGTGTGTTCGCTTTGATTGTGTAGAGTAATTCCGCCATAAATTTTCGCTCCTTAATCGAGTAAATTAGCTTCGTATACGCCGCGCAGTTCGCGCAAGTTGTCGGCGTTCAAATCCTTTTTGCAAGTCCACGACGCGGAATTTATCTCCATAGTCTCGCGGTCATCGGCGAAATATTTTTTCCACGTCGGAATTAAGGCGTTGCTCGGATTGCCCGTCGCCGCGAACATGTACCACGCCTCCTGAACTTGCTTAATCAACTGCGCGTCGGGGTTCGGTTCTATATCTTCGCTCGGATTAGCAAAGACGAACGGCAAATCTATCGCGTGACACGAGCCTAAAAGTTCATTGGGCGACTTTTGATTGAACAGGTAAAAAAACGTGTCGTTGAAGTTCGATTGATACTCCGCCGCCAACTCCTGCCCGACGCGCCAATCCAACTGATTCGCGAACTCCAAGTAATCCGCGCCCGCGTGATTCGCCCGCCACAACTGATAAAGTTCTTCCGCGTTCGTAAATTCGCTTTCGTAGACGACGGGCGTAACTCGCGCATGAAAATGTTCAATATTGTCGGTGAAGTCTTCCGTGTACAAATTCCAATAGCAATACTCCTCTGCAGTCGTGCCGATCATTAATTTTATATCACAAGCCGCGCCATCCTTCAAAGCGCGGAGCGGATGCGCGGGTAAAAATTTTCCATCACACGTCGGGAAGTAATCAACCTCCGTTGCAAGAGGGCGCACTTGACAAAGTTGCTCGTAAGTCTCCAAAAGTTTAGCGGCGGGTTTAGTCATAAGTTCCTGCATATTTTTATAGCCGCCCGTCTCCATGAACGCTTCGGCAAGTTTTGCGGATTGTTCGGGCGTGTGATACATAGCCAAATTTCCCGACTGCGCGATAACTTTTTTGAACAAGCCCTGCGCGGCGGGAGTGACCATTAACAGCATAACCGACGCCGCGCCTGCACTTTCGCCAAAAATCGTCACGTTGCTTGGGTCGCCGCCGAAGTTCAAAATATTTTCCTTAACCCACGTCAACGCCGCGATTTGATCTTTAATGCCGAGATAACCGCTGTCGGCGAAGTTTGAATCAATCGCCGCAAAGTTCATAAAGCCGAAAATGTTCAGACGGTAGTTAATCGTGACGAGAACAACACCTTGATTCGCCGCGAAGTTTGCGCCGTTGTAAAGCGGGTCGCCTGTGCCGCCGCTGACGAATCCGCCGCCCGGTATGAAAACC
>JBGUYA010000146.1:0-18162 GCA_045118435.1 Quinella sp.
AACAGCGCGAAATGCAAAAAGAATTGGCTTTCAATCGGGTCGTCGCAGTTGCACAGGACAATCTTGCCCTTGAAAAAATCTTTGTAATGCCTTAGCTCGTTTTCTATGTCTTCAAGCTGTGTGTAGAATTTATCCTTCTTCGCCTTAGCCGCCATGCTCAAATTTTTATTCTTCGCCATAAAAACATCTCCTACCAATTACTTTTCTTGCGACGAATTCTAATACCTGCAACCGCAATCAGCAAGGCGAAAATTTCAAGCCGCCCGACGATTAAAATCATCATGCAAAAGATTTTCCCTGCCGCCGATAAAGTTCGGAATGTCTCGGCGTCGCACAGTCCCGGCAAAATTCCGACGTTCGACAAACAGACGATTGACATTGCCACCGCCTCCGAGAACGTTGCGCCCGTGAAACTCAACACCGCCGCGCAGATAAACATCGTCAGGAGCGCAAGGAAAAAGAAACCCAAAATGCGCCCGACAGTGTGCATGGGCACGGGCAAATCGCCGACTTTTATTACGGTCATCATGCGCGGGTGAATCGTCTTGCGAACTTCCGCCGCCGTGATTTTTATCAGCACAATCAGCCGAATAATTTTGAAGCCGCCCGTCACCGAGCCGATACAGCCGCCCGTAACCGCCATTAGGAAGATAAAAAATTTGTCGAAGGCATGAGCCGCGCCCGCGCTGTCGTCAAGGACAATGCCCGTCGTACTCACGAACGACACTACATAAAACAGCGACTCGCGAAATGCCTCGTTGCCGTCGAAGTAAACGCCCTCGCTAAAAAGTCGGAACACCAAAAGCAATGTGCCAAAGAAAATTGTCGCGTACAGGACAAGCATTTCCTCGTTGGCGAAAAGCATTTCGGCGTTGGCGATAATCGTCCGCTTGAGCCGCAAGAAATATTGCTTGAGGCGCGTAAAGTAATTTTTGGTGAACTCAACGCGCGGCGGCATGAGATTATAAATCACGCGATAATACAGCAAGAAATTTCCGCAAGCCAAAATCATGGCGAAGATTGCGGCGTACTCGACATAAATATTTTCTTGCGCAGGTAAAAAGTCTCCGCCGCCCGTCGAAATACAACGCATTGACATTAACAGCGCGTCCCAACTTCCAAGCCCCGCGAGTTTGAACGCAAGGAAACTTATTGCCGTCAGCGTCGAGTAAACTTTAATCACGCGGACGCTCATCAAGTTCATTTGCCCGATAATCGAGCTGAAGCCCTGCCCGCCCTGCAAGCTCAGCGTTATGCCGAAACAGCCGCTCACTTCGGGCAGAACTGTCACGAGCATTATCAAGAACAACAGCGAGCCGAGCCACATTAAACAGCTTTGCCAAAGCCGCAGGATATAGGGCGCGTCGGACGGCAAAATCGACAGTCCCGCCGAAGTCAAGTCGCCGACCGTTTCCAAGAGCGCGTCGAGCGGCGCAAGCTGATTTGTCAGCAGGAACGGCAGACAGCCGAAAATCGCCAACAGCGGATACATCAAGAGAATCGCCGCCGCTGATTCGGCAATCGGGGCGCGTTGAAACCTGCCGACGCCGAATTTTTGGAAAATTATCCCCGTGACGACGGAGAAAATTCCAATCGCCGCGAAAAAAATTGCCGTGTCAATTTCGCCGAATTCAATCAACGCGTAAGCAATCGGCAAAATCAGCGTTGTCGCGAACGTCAGCAACGCTTGGCTTTGAATTCTTAGAATCATTTTAAAGTTCATGACTAAAACCTAGATAGGTGTTAGGGGTTAGGAGTCAGGGGTTAGCTAAAACCTAATACCTAAAACCTAGCCCCTACAAATGGAAGTGATTCATCATTTTTTCGGTCAAAGATTTAGCGTCGTCGTTCTTGTGCGCAAGGAGATATTCAAGCGTGTGCACGTTGAAAAACGACGTAATTGGTACGTAGCGATTGTACTTGCGAAAGTCGCCCCACTTCATCAGCTTAGCGTGGAGCTTGGAAATATCACGTTTAGTCGCGTTGTGTTGCTTTAAAATTCTGCCAAGCAAAGCGTCGTCGCTAATCGCCGCAAAAATTTCTTCAATGAGCTGCGGATTATTCTTGTCGTTCTCGTACTTCTCGATAAGGGCGACGGAGGCTCGCGACATTTTCATTGTGCGACGAATTGCGAAGACAAAGTAGATGACCAGCGCGACAAACAGGATGTCCAAAAAAATACTCATGATTGATTCCTCGTTGTTCAAAAAAATTTTTTGTGCTATTATCGACGAAGAGACTTCCGAAAAAATTACGGGGGCAAATGTATGAGCAATGCCGTAAATTTTTCTCAAAATATTTTAGCATAAAGCAAGGAGCAAGGGAAATGACAATTAGCGGAACTTTTTACGGCATAGGCGTGGGACCGGGCGACCCCGAACTTTTGACGGTCAAGGCAATCGACGCGCTGAAAAAAATCGACGTACTGATTGCGCCCAAGACCGAGAAGAAATCGGACAGCGTCGCCCTGTCAATAGCGCAACCCTATCTTAAACCGAGTGTCGAAATAATTTATCAGACCTTCCCAATGGTCAAGGACTTCGCGGACGAGACCGAGATTTTCGAGGCGAACAAGGAGGCGATTTTGAACGAACTGCGCGGCGGAAAAAATGTGGGCTTCGCGACGCTGGGCGACCCGATGTTTTACAGCACGTACATTTATATTTTCAAACTGCTCAAAAGTTGCGGAGTTAAAATTGTGACGATACCGGGAGTGCCGGCTTTTTTGGCGATAGCAGCGCAACTCGGACGCCCGCTCGCTTACGGCAACGACATCTTGACGATAATCCCCGCGACTGCCGACCTCGATACAATTAAAAACTCTCTCGACCGCGCAGATTCAACCGTGCTCATGAAGGTTTATAAAAATTTCCCCGAAATCGTCGACGCGCTCACCTCTCGCGACATGATTGCCGACGCGGTTTTGGTAAGTCGTTGCGGACTCGACGACGAGAAAATTATCACGAACATTGCCGCGCACAAGCACGACCATTTAAATTATCTGTCGACGATTTTAACGAGGCGGGCACTTTTAAAAAGTTCCCAAACAGCAAGCGCGATTGAGTAAAAAAATATTCTTAACTACTCGCCGCGTTTTTAGCGTTGAATCATTTTTCGGAGGAAATATGATTAAAAAAGTTTTTCATTACACATTACTCATTACTCTTTGCACATTGCTTTTCAGCGGTTGCGGCGTTGAAAAAGTTTCAGACGCTCCGCAAGAAGTCTTCGCGACGATTGAGGATGACGCGGGCAGGAAAGTTTCTTTAAGTAAAAAACCTGCGCGGGTTGTCGTGACGAGTGCAAGTTTCCTTGAGCCGTTGAAGGCGGTCGGCGGCGAGATTGTCGGGCGACCCGATTCAAAGAACAAAACTCCCGATTGGGCAAAAAATATTCCGAGCGTCGGCGCAGTCTATCAAATCGACATGGAGCGGCTACTCAGTTGTGCGCCCGATTTGGTCATTGTCAACAAGGGCATGAACGAAAAACTTCTGCCCGTGCTTGACGAAAATAAAATTCCCGCGCTCGTCGTCGAACTTAAAACTTATGACGACTTCAAACGCGGCTTGAATATTTTTTCGACGATAAGCGGCGACACTCAAGCGGGCGATAAAATTATTGCCGATATGGACGCCGAGATTAAAGCCGTCGTCGACAAAGTTCCGAAGAAAAATTTGCGCGTGGCAATTCTCCACTCGACCGCGCAGGGCTTGAGCGTTCAACTCGACGGGAGCATTGCCGGTTCGATTGTTAAGATGCTCGGCTGGGAAAACGTTGCGTCGGGCATGACGCCGCTTGAAAAAAATCCCGACGCCGCGCCCTACAGCATGGAGACGCTCGCCGAACAAAACCCCGAAATAATTTTCGTGACGAGCATGGGCGACATTGACGACATTAAAGCGAACATGACAAAGGCGATTGAATCAAATGCGGCGTGGCAAGCAATCGGCGCGGTGAAGAATAATCGGCTGTACTTTTTGCCGCAAGATTTATTTTTGTTAAGTCCGGGCTTGCACTACCCCGAAGCTGTTCAACATATGGCGCGACTGATTTATCCCGAAAATTTTAAGGAGTGAATTTATGTTAGAAAAATTTTTCGCGAACTTAATCCCTTACCTTAAAGCGAATCCCGCGCAGGTTTCAGGCTTGCTGTTCGAGGCGGAGGCGGAGTTTGAATACACGGGCTACCGCGAGGAAATTTCTGCGGGCGTGGAAAATATTTTAATCGTGCGGCTCGACGCAATCGGCGACATGATTTTGACGTCGGGTTTTCTGCGCGAAGTCCGAGCAAACTTTCCAAGAGCGCGAATAACTTTAATCTGTTCGCCGCTGACTTATTCCATCGTCGAACTTTGCCCTTATGTCAACGAAGTTTTGACCTTTGACAAGGATAAGTTTAGTGGAAATTTCCCCGACGTCTTGGAAAGGCTCGTTGAGTTTTGCAAGGAAAAGCTTTGGCAGAAACATTATCAAATCGCGTTTTCGCCGCAATGGGGCAGTGACAATTTGCACGCTCTGCTTTTGTGTTGGCTCAGCGGCGCACGGGAGCGAATCGGCTACGGTGTCAATCCTTACAGAGGTTGGGACTTTGAATATTCGGAGGAAGATGCGGCGCGAGATAATTTCCTGCTGACAAAAAATATTGTGTCACCGCGCAGTGCCGTAGCGGAGATTGAGAAATGTTTTTATCTTTTGGAGGCAACAGGTTTTAAAGTCAATTCAAATCATGTTGAGCTTTTTTATGGAGCGGCTGATTTGATTCGGGCGCGGGAGTTGCTCAAAGATATTAGCTGTAAAAAAATTTTGTTGGGAATTGGCGCGGGCGGCGGTAGTAGAAAGTATCCCGTCGAAAAATATTTGCCCGCTTTGAAGGAACTCGCCAAGAAAGATTTAGTCTTTGTGATTGTCGGCGGCAAGGCAGAGCTTGAAGACGCGGCTTATCTCGAAAAAAATTTGTCGCGCGGAAAAGTTTTGAATCTTGTCGGGAAAACGACCCTGCGCGAGACTGAGGCGATTATCAGCCAAACGGATTATTATCTCGGCAACGATACGGGCGTTATGCACATGGCGGCGGCTGAAAAAATTTCTTGTCTTGTCCTCTATCGCGAGGCGCGGGATAAAGAAAACATTTCGCGGGGAACTTTCAGCGAGTTTGCTTGTTTTTCGCCGTGGCAAACCAATTCCGTTATCTTGCGTCCCGACCGTCAGCTTGAGGATTGCGCGGCGAAAGGACCAATTTACGGTTGGTGTCACAGCAAAGAGCCGCATTGCATTACGCAAATCACGCCGCAAGAAATTGTTGATGCCTTTGAAGTTTTGCAGACGCTTTGAACAAAAAAACCCGCCGAGTTTTCGACGGGCTAATTTTTTTCCTAGTCCCTAACTACTAGTCCCTACTTAACAGGCACGCAGTGTTTGTTGTTAATGTCGGCAACTTTCTGAACGCGGCGGCGATATTTCTCGGCAGTGAGCGGCTCGGTCTTGAGCCAAGTTTTGACAATCTCCATTGCAATCGCGGAGCCAATAATCTTTCCGCCAATGCAAAGGACGTTGGAATCGGTGTGCTCGCGCGAAAGCTGAGCGCAGAACGGATCTTGACAGACTGCCGCATAGATGCCGTAAATTTTGTTGGCAATGAGTGCGCTACCATAGCCAACGCCGTCAACGAAAATGCCGCGATCACATTCGCCCTTCGCAACTGCCAGAGCCGCAGGATAAACGAAATCCGACAAGTCGCAAGCTCCTTCGTCGTAGGTGCCGAAGTCTTTCACCTCGTAGCCTTGCTCTTCGAGATAAGCTTTTATCTGATTCTTGAGCGCGGTGCCAGCGTGGTCGTTAGCCATTGCAATTTTCATTTGAACTCCTCCTTAAGAATTCAACGGGTTAAATCTTTTTACTGAATATTCTGCGCGGGCGAAAATTTTCCTTGCCGCAAAAAAATAAATCCGGTAAATTGCAGGAAAAAATTTTGCGGTTACACTTCGCCTATAGCGAAAACTCAAAAAATCCTTGCAAAAAAAGTTGCCGCAATGTAAAAGGAAAATCCGAATTTGAACAGAAAAAGCTCTGTAGGTTACATAGAAAGGAGATTTTATCTTGGAACCATTAGTGTCAATCATTATTCCCGTTTATAACGGTGCCAATTATCTGCGCGAGGCGATTGATTCGGCTTTGGCTCAGACTTACTCTAACATCGAGATTATCATTGTCAATGACGGCTCAAATGACGGCGGCGCAACCCGTGACATTGCCCTATCGTATGGCGATAAGATAAGTTACTTTGAAAAGGAGAACGGCGGAGTCTCTACGGCTCTGAATCTCGGCATAAAGAACATGCGCGGGCAATATTTCTCGTGGCTCTCGCATGATGATGTTTATCTGCCCGAAAAAGTTCAAATTGAAATCGACGCGCTCCGCAAAGCCGGCGATATGTCGCGGGTCGTCTACAGCAACGATTTTATTCTATATATGCCAGAGCGTAATGTTATAGAATCAACGTTCCGAAATTTTTATCGCCAAGAATTTTTGGAGACGGGAGCTTTTACGCCGTTTTTTGGACTTATAAGCGGTTGTTCATTACTTATTCCGAAATTCTTATTTGACGTTTATGGCGGCTTCGACGAAACTTTTCTTGCCGTGCAGGATTATAAAAAGTGGTTTGAAATGTTTAGAGGCAGGCGACTTATTTATGTTCGTCAGTCTCTTATTTTGTCGCGACAACACGCCGAGCAGACAACGCATAAATATTCAATAAGAATGAGCGAGGAACATTGGCTTTACGCCTGGATGATTTACAACATGAAAGAGGACGATTTGGTTGGTAGCGGCTTGCAAGATATGTATCATTTCTACAGCGCGGCTCTTACCAAATGGCTGTATTACGTTAACGGGCAAGATTCCAATCCATTTGCCATACAGAAAATAATGAAGCTTCCCGAATCGTCCTATGCCGATGACCGCGCTCAAAGTTTAAGCCAGTTCATTAACGACAACAACTTTGAAATTTACCTTCCGAAAGAAGAAGAGACTTTCCTAAGGCTTGACTTCGCATGGCGCGGCGTTGAACTAGGCGACAATGTTAAATTCATTCCGTTCGCGCAGTTCGCCAATGTCAAATCTGAAAATAATGTTCAGCTACTTACCCGTGAATCGTTGCTACAGGTGTTAATTGATACGCCGATTAGGAAGAAAATCTTTGCGCAATTGCTTCAACAGCATGGAGGGCGTCCGGCATGAGTATTTTCAAGGGCAAGACGTTGATGATAACGGGCGGCACGGGCTCCTTCGGCAACATGGTTTTGAGACGTTTCCTCGATACCGACATTGGCGCGATTAAAATTTTCTCCCGCGACGAAAACAAGCAGGACAACATGCGCCGCCACTATCAAAATGATAAAATCAAGTTCCATATCGGCGACGTACGCGATTTTCAAAGTGTGAAGTCGGCTCTTTACGGCGTCGATTATATTTTTCATGCCGCCGCGCTTAAGCAAGTTCCTTCTTGCGAATTCTTTCCGATTGAGGCAGTTAAGACAAATGTTCTCGGTACGGAAAATGTTTTGAACGCGGCGATTGAAACAGGCGTTAAGAAAATTGTTTGCCTCTCGACCGACAAGGCGGCTTATCCAATTAATGCAATGGGCACGTCAAAGGCGATGATGGAAAAAGTTATCCTCGCCAAATCGCGCACTGTACCCGAAGAGCAAATTACGATTTGTTGTACGCGCTACGGAAATGTAATGTGTTCGCGCGGCTCGGTCATTCCGCTTTTTATCAGCCAAATAAAAAATAATCAGCCGATAACCGTCACGAACCCGCTTATGACGCGGTTTTTGATGAACTTAAACGAGGCTGTTGACTTAGTGCTATTCGCGTTCACACACGCTCACACGGGAGACCTTTTTATCCAGAAATCGCCGGCGTGTACAATCGGGACGCTTGCCGAAGCCGTTAAGAAAATTTTTAATCCCAATGCTGAAGTTCACGAAATAGGAATACGTCACGGCGAAAAGATGTTTGAAACGCTGATGACGTCTGAAGAGCGGATTAAGTCGGAGGATATGGGCGATTACTTCCGAGTACCGATTGATTCGCGTAATTTGAATTACGAGAAATATTTTTCCAGCGGCGATAACAAGATTTTGCAAGCCGAGCCTTACACTTCCTCCAATACGGAGCAGTTGGACGTTGCGGGCACTGTCAAGAAACTTTTAGCGGTCGATTATGTTCAAGAGTGTTTGAAGGGAGGCAATCCGCTTTGAAAGTCTTAGTGACGGGCGCGGGCGGCTTTATCGGCAAAAATCTTATCGCTACCCTGCGCGGCGAGCATGAAGTTTTGGCGTATCATCACGCAGCGGGGCTTGAAGTCTTGGAAAAATTTTGTCGAGAGTGCGAATTTGTCTTCCATTTGGCAGGAGTCAATCGCCCCGAAAGTCTCGACGAGTTCACGACGGGCAATACGCAATTCACTGCTGAACTCGTCAGACTGCTTGACGATAACAAGTTCCCGATAGTTTTTGCGTCGTCGATTCAAGCCGAATTGGATAATCCTTACGGTCGGAGCAAATTGGCGGCGGAAGAAATTTTACGTGCTCACTCTGCGCGGGCGGTGATTTATCGACTGCCGAACGTTTTCGGTAAATGGTGCCGCCCGAATTACAACAGCGCGGTTGCGACCTTCTGTTTCAATGCGGCTCGCGGTCTGCCGTTGAAAATCAACGACACTGCGCGGGAAATGCAACTGGTTTACATCGACGACGTTATCAAAGAATTTATGCGTGTGCTTGACGGCGGCGAGCCTCAATCCATTCCGACTTATAAAAAAAATCTGGCGGAACTGGCGGCGTTGATTCAATCTTTCCCGCATTGCCGCGCAGATTTATCGGTACCAGACCAGCGCGACGTTTTGACCGCCAAACTTTACGCCACGTATCAAAGTTATCTGCCCGAAGATAATTTTTCCTTCGCGCTGACGATGCATAAAGACGAGCGCGGAAGTTTTTCTGAATTTGTGCGCACGAACGGGCAGGGGCAATTTTCCGTCAATGTCATTAAACCGCATGTCATCAAGGGCAATCACTGGCACCATTCCAAGCACGAGAAATTTTTGGTCGTTGCGGGCGCGGGCGTCATTCGTTTTCGTCAAATTAACTCCGACAAAGTTTTTGAGTACAAAGTCAGCGGCGAACGTCACGAAGTCGTTGAAATTCCGCCAGGCTACACGCACAACATTGAAAATCTAGGCGAAACCGATATGACCGTCATCATTTGGGCGAACGAGAATTTTAATCCAGTTGCGCCCGATACTTACTTCCTCAAAGTAAACGAGCCGCCCGCGCAGGTTAACTGGGGAGGGCATGATAATTACCTGCTAAGAAAATTCCTACTCGTCGCGATTTTGTTTCGGCAAGCCGTCAAAGGCGGTGGGCTGAAATGAAATTTCTGATTCTCGGCTCGACGGGCATGGCAGGACATTTAATAACGACTTACCTGCGCGAGAGCGGGCATGAAGTTTACGGGATGTCGCGCAGAAAAATCGCTTCACAAGTCGATATTGTTTTGGACGTTACGCATTTTGAGGAGCTAGCTAAAATTATTCGCGACGGGGCATTTGATTGCGTCGTGAATTGCGTTGGAGTACTCAATCGCGCCGCTGAAGACAATAAAACTTTGGCGATAAGGCTTAACAGCGAACTGCCGCATTTTCTGGCTAAGACTACTGCCGATTTGCAAGTTAAAATCGTTCAGCTCAGCACCGACTGCGTATTTTCGGGTAAGCGCGGCGGTTATCGCGAAAATGACTTCCCCGACGGCAAAACGTTCTACGACAGGACAAAAGCTCTTGGTGAACTCGTCGACGATAAAAATATTACCTTCCGCAACTCGATTATCGGCTCCGACCTCGAACGCGACGGCATCGGATTGCTGAATTGGTTCCTGCAACAAAAAGGCAACGTCAACGGCTATACGAAGTCAATTTGGTCGGGCGTGACGACTTTATTCCTCGCGAAGATGATTGAGCGGGCGGTCAACGAAAATATTCACGGGCTTTATCAGCTCACGAACAACACGCCCATAACTAAATGCGAACTTTTGAAGCTGTTCGCGCAAATTTTCGGCAGGGAAATAAAAATCTCACCTGTAGAAGGCGTTGCGGTGGATAAAACCCTAATAAACACAAAAAATTTCGGTGTTGCGCCCTCCTATGAGCAAATGCTAATCGATTTGCGCGATTGGATGGCTCGACATGCAGATTTTTATCCTCACTACAAGGAGCTTCTCCATGAATAAATTAAAATTGATGACAATCATCGGCACGCGCCCCGAAATTATCCGTTTATCGGAGACAATTAAGCGTTGCGACGAATTTTTTAATCATGTACTGGTTCACACGGGGCAAAATTACGATTACGAACTCAATCAAATTTTCTTCGAAGAATTGGAACTTCGCCCGCCCGATTATTTCCTAAATTGCGCGGGCGATAATCTCGGTCAGACTATGGGCAACATTTTGGCGAAAAGTTACGAAGTTTTATTGAGCGAAAAGCCCGACGCCGTATTGATTTTAGGCGATACCAACTCTGCGCTGTCAGCTATCTCCGCTAAACGCCTTAAAATCCCGATTTTTCACATGGAGGCGGGCAATCGCTGTTGGGATTGGAATGTCCCAGAAATGATTAATCGCAAGATTGTCGACCATATCTCCGACGTGAATTTACCCTATACCGAACATTCGCGCCGCTATTTGCTATCTGAAGGGCTTGACGGTAAGTTAATTTTCGTCACGGGCTCGCCGATGAAGGAGCTTTTCCTTAAATATCGCGAAAAAATCTCCGTAAGCAACGTTTTGGAACGCCTTAATCTTACGCCGAAAAATTATTTTCTGCTTTCGGCTCATCGCGAAGAAAATATCGATAACGAACAAAATTTCCTGTCGCTAATGAATTCTATTAACGCTCTCGCCGAAAATTATCAACTGCCAATCATTTATTCGACGCACCCGCGCAGTCGCAAGTTCATTGAGCGTCGCAATTTTAAATTCAGTCCGCTGGTTAAGAGTTTGCCGCCGTTCGGTTTTTTCGACTACAACAAATTGCAAACGGAAGCTCTTTGCGTCTTGTCTGACAGTGGCACACTATCTGAAGAAAGTGCAATGCTCAAATTCCCCGCCGTTTTAATCAGAACTTCCTCCGAACGCCCTGAAGTTTTAGATAAAGGCACAATAATTATGGGCGGTGTCAACGAAAATGAAATCTATCAAGCCGTCGAACTGGCTATTGACGCACAAAACAAAAACTTCATTGAGGCAACCGATTATTCCGATTCAGTCTCAATGAAGGTCGTTAAAATCATTCAGAGCTTTACAAATGTCGTTAATCGCACCGTTTGGCGCAAGATGAAATGAATAGATTCGGATAAACTGGACAATACGGCGTTCTTGTCAACATTTTAACCGCCTTTTCCTCTCGTTGGTTTTAATTCAGTGTTCTATATGGAGAAATTCTTGCGCCCTTGAAAGACATTTCAATTGCCAAGCCCTTTTTATCGAGCTGATAAACCAACACGCCATCTGCGATAATTTTCGCGTCCGCAAAAGTGTCGCCGCTCACGCCGTCTGAAGCCTGCGCGGAAACTTCACTGCCAAATTTGATATTGCCGGAAATAAATCTGTCCCAAGCCTCTTTATTGGCAATAAGGAAAAGCAAATCGTATTCCTTCGCGCCGAAATTCACGCCGAGACTGACTTCCTTCATCTTGACGTAGATTCTTTTGCCGGTCTCATTGTTGACGGCAACGCCGCGCCCGTGATCGTCGCCATAAAAGCCCCAATTGACGCCAGACGCGCTGATTGTGCAGTAAGCGTAGGAATTTTCAACTGCCGATTTCGCCGACGGATATTTTTGATTGACCCGCTCAATAACTTGCCCGCTCATCTCGTCGAGTTTGGTGCGAAGCTCTTCGGGGGATTTTTTTGCGGCAAATACCGTGCTTGCCGTCATTAAGACCAGCGCGAACAACATCAGTTGGATAAATTTTTTCTTCATGAAAATACACCTCCAAAAATATTTTACTATAATATACGCTCGAAACTCAATTCCATTAGGAACTTTTGCAAAAAAATTATCCCGACGGAATTTCTCCATCGGGATTTTTTTATTGACGTTCGGAAATTATTTCTCGGATTGAGCGGCTTTATGCTCTTCGATAATCTTTTCGGCGAGCTTGTCGGGCATGGGTTCGTAGCGTGCGAACTTCAGCGAGTAAGACGCCCTGCCTTGCGTTTGCGAGCGGAGGTCAGTCGCGTACTTGTAAAGCTCACTGGCGGGAACATAGGCTTTGACTTCGGTCATGCCCTTGCCTTTGGGATCCATACCCAAAATCTTGCCGCGCCGCGAGTTGAGGTTGCCGATAATGTCGCCCATGTAAGTTTCAGGCGTGAGGACGGTTATTTCGTCAATCGGCTCAAGCAAAATCGGGTCGGCGGCGAGAATGCCCTTCTTAATCGCAATCGACGTTGCCATTTTGAACGCGGCTTCGGAGCTGTCGACTGCATGATAGCTACCGTCATAAAGATTGACGCTGACATTGACAACGGGATAGCCCGCAATTACGCCTTCCGCCAAAGTTTCCTGCGTGCCCTTCTCGACAGCGGGGAAGTATTGACGCGGAACGCTACCGCCGAAAATACTTTCACTCCAAACGTTGCCAGTGCCTTCCTTGTTCGGACCGATTCTCAGCCAAACGTCGCCATATTGTCCGTGACCGCCCGACTGTTTCTTGTGCTTGCCTTGAACTTCAACCTGCTTACGAATCGTCTCGCGATAGGCAACGCGCGGCTCGCCCAAAACCATTTTCACGCCGAACTTGCGCTGCAGTTTGTCGCCCAAAATATCCAGGTGTACTTCGCCAATGCCCTTTAAAATCGTCTGCTTAGTCTCGGCTTCTTTGATAAGCATAATCGTCGGGTCTTCGTCTTGCTGGCGAGTAATCGCGCCAAAGACTTTATCTTCCTCGCCCTTCTTCTCGGAAGTGACAGCCATCGCAAGCATGGGTTCAGGATATTTAATGCGCTCGTACTTAATGGGCGCGGCTTTGTCGCAAAGGGTATCGCCGGTCTTGGCGTTGGCGAGTTTCGACGTAACGACAATGTCGCCCGCGTGCGCCACGTCGACAGGGATTTGTTTCTTGCCCTGCATGGTGAAAAGTCCGCTCAAACGCTCCTGACCTTCCGTGTTGTCGCCGAAGAGTTGATAAGTTGCGTCGCCCTTCATGTCGCCGCTGAACACGCGCACATAGGACATACGCCCGACAAACGGGTCAACCATAGTTTTGAAAATTTGTCCGCTGAACGGCTCGTTGATTTTGCGCTCGACAAGCTCATCAGTCTTCGGGTTAATGCCTTGATAGTCTTTGGAATTGGGCGCGGGGAAAAATTCGACAAGGCTGTTGAGGAATTTTTTAATGCCGACATTTTTAACCGCACTGCCGACGAATACGGGGAAAACTTTCGCCTCAGCAAAGCCCTGCGCGAGTGCTTGAGAAATTTCGTTCTCGTCGAGGTCGTCAACTTCGCCCTCAAGATACTTTTCCATAAGCTCATCGTTGAACTCGGCGACAATATCAAGCATGTCAAGCCGCGCAGATTCAACCTCGTCCGCAACGGGCGAGGCGTCAATCTGTTCGTCGTCGTTCGCGACCTTCGAGAAAACTTTCAGCAAGTCAACGACGCCTTTAAAGCTGTCCTCTTTGCCGACGGGGATTTGAACGGGGACGACGCTGTTGCCGAATTTATCTTTGAGTTGCGCAAGAACTTTATCGAAGTCGGCATGTTCGCGATCCATTTTGCTAACGAAGAAGGCACGCGGCAAGTTGAGACTTTCGGCGAGGCTCCAAGCCTTTTCCGTCTCGACCTCGACGCCCGCGCTTGCACTCACGACGATAACGGTTGCATCCGCCGCCGCCAATGCGCCGTGCATTTCCGCGACAAAATCGGGAAAGCCGGGCACGTCAATCGCGTTGACTTTGAAATTCTTCCACTCGACCGCCGCAAGAGCCGCGCTGATAGACATCTTGCGCTTATTTTCTTCCGGCTCGAAGTCGAGGACGCTCGTGCCCAAATCGACGTTGCCGAGACGAGTCGTCGCGCCGCTGTTGAAGAGAGCCGCTTCAAGCAAAGTGGTCTTGCCTGAGCGGCCGTGCCCGCAGAATGCTACGTTTCTGATACTTTCGCTTTTGTAATCTTTCATGCTAAAAATTTCCCTCCGTTAAATTTTTTCGCGTGGTTTATTCTATCGTTGCATTTAATTTTCCTGCCTACTTTTAAAAAGTAGCAAATAGCGGTCGCGCCTTATACTTCAAAACTTTTAAGGTAATCGCCGCGTTCATACGCAACGCTGCGCATTGCTAGTTTTGCAAGAAATTTGAAAGTTGCCCAAATTCTGCCAAGCTCAAAGTTTCTGCGCGGCGCGTTGAATCAATTCCCGACGCCAAAATCTTTTCGCGATTAAAGCCTGCGCCTGTCAACGAGTTTATCAAAGTCTTTCGTCGCTGAGCAAATGCCGCGCGTACAACTTTTGTAAAAAAATCTTCGTCAACGTCGAAAGGCAACTTACGCACGTCACAGACCACCACCGCGCTTGTGACTTCGGGCGGCGGCAAGAAATTTTTGGGCGGCACTTCAAAGGCGATTCGCGGCTCCGAACGAAATTGCACGGCGACTGATAACGCCCCGTAGATTTTCGAGCCGGGCGCGGCGGTCATGCGTTCGGCAACTTCTTTTTGAACCATTGTCACGATTTTTGTCACGGGCAAATTTTTTTCAAGTAATGTCAGCAAAATTTGCGTCGTGATGTAATACGGCAGGTTCGCAACGACTTTGAAGTTTTGCGGCATGAGTTCGGCGATATTTATTTTGAGTATGTCGCCTTCAACGAGTTTGAAATTTTCGTAGCCCGCGAGTGTTTCCTTGAGCACGGCGGGTAATTTTTTGTCGAGTTCAACTGCCGTGACGTGTGCGCCCGCCTCAAGCAAGCCCTGCGTCAATGTTCCGATGCCCGCGCCGATTTCTAAAACCTCGTCGCCCGCGCAGATTTCAGCCGCCTCGACAATTCTTTGAACTGTGTCCGCATCGATTAGAAAATTTTGTCCGAGTCCTTTGACTGCCCGCAGTTTAAATTTTTTGAGTATATGGCGCGTCGCGTGCGGGTCAGCTATCAGCGGGTGCAACATTTTTCAACGCCTCCAAAAATTCTTGACGAGTGACGCCGTAATTGTTCAATCGCTTAACGAAAGTTTTCACGTTGCCATAGCCGATGCCCAAAGCCGCGCTGACCTTGTCGCGAAGTTTTGAACTGTCGACACCGCCCGCAAGTTTGTAAGCAACCATTTCCGCCGCCGTGAATTCTTCGCGCGGATTAATTTCAAGCGTACGGACTTTGCTCAACGCACGGAGGATTGATTCGGGCGAGGCTTGCTCAACTCCAACGTCATCATTGGCAGTCGCCGCTTCGCGGGGAATATAGGCGTGTTTGGCGAGCGGAAATTTCTTCGACAAAAAATTTCTGATGTTCTCGCCCGCCGAGTCGGGGTCGGTCAAAATGATTATCCCGCACTTTTTGTACGCCGCCGCAATATTTTGGAGCGTTCGCCTATCAAAATGAAAGCCGCCCGTCTCTATGCACTCGGCGTCGACTGCACGTTTCACGGCGGCTGTGTCGGATTTCCCTTCGACTATCAAAATTTCTTTAATCAACAACATTGTCTCCTTGAATCAACAAATCCTCGACGAGCCGCAAAATATCTTCCAGAATATCCATTGTACTACGCGGCTGATGACCTGCGGCACAGTTGACCGTCGCCCATTGATACCTTTGCGCAAGCTCCTTGTAGGTGTTGTAAACTTTTTCCATATAAGCCGCGTCGTTCTCGTGAATGTCGGCACGCCCGCGCTCCTTGCGAAGAATTGCCGCAACCTCCGGTGGCATGTCCAAAAAAATCGTCAAGTCGGCGCGTGGCAAGCCATAATGTTCATACTCCAAAGTTTCAAGCCACGCGAGAAATTTAGTGCGCTCGCTTTTTTCGGTGAACTTCGCCGCTTGATAGACCATGTTTGATTCAACATAGCGGTCGCTTAGGACAATGCCGCCTTCCTTATAAAAATCCTTCCACTCGAAATAGCTCGCGAACCTGTCGACGGCGTAGAAGGTCGCCGCCGCATAGGGATTGACTTCCTCCGCCATGCCGCCGAAGTCGCCGCGCAGATACATTCTGATTAGCGCGGACGATTCGGACTCGTAATTTGGAAAGCTCAAGCGTTTCACCGCGCCTTCCAAATCGCTCAAGCGATCGTAAAGTTTTCGTGTCTGCGTCGCCTTGCCGGAGCCGTCCGAGCCTTCGATTACAATCAATTTCCCCAACGTCTCTGTCTCTGTCAAATTTTTCAATCTCCTCATGCAGTGCACCCCCTAAAAATTTTTGTGGAAAGTAGCGTAATTATTAGACAAGCCGTTGATATTTCCTGCAAAAAAGACGCCCGATTTTGTCTGAGCGTCTCTTTTCGTTCAAAAGATTTTTTCACAGCGGTTTTTTACAAAAGTCAATGAACGCCTGCGCGGCATTTGAAACGTAACGTTCCCTTTTCCACGCAAGCCCTATGTCTACAAAAATTGGTTCGCAAAAAGGAATTGCCTTGATGTCTGAAGAATTTTCACAGATAAAATCGAGGAGAAAAGCTATCCCGACTTCATGCGCGACGAGTCCTTTTATCGTGACGATTTGACTGCTTTCAAGGACAGTGCGCGGCGAAATTTTCAGCGCGGTCAATTTATTCTGAACGACTTCGCGCAGATACGCGCCCTCTTTCATCATGATTAAATCGGAGGCGGCAATGTCTCGCGCCGTGATTTTGGATTTTTCGGCGAGCGGACTCTTCTGCGCGACACAAACCATTAGCTGATTGCGGCTCATTCTTAAGACGTTAAGATTGGGCGTGGAGTCGGGGACGATTATAATCCCGAAATCGAGTTCGTCGCTCTCCAACTTCTCGAGAATTGACAGCGAGCCTTCTTCGTAAAGCAGAACGTCCAAATGCGGATGAAGTTGCCTGAAACCCGAAAAGACTTTTGGGAAGAGATACGCGCCCATCATTGGCGGGATTCCGATTTTGATTGTGCCCTTTTGCAGTTGTTTGTAGTCGTTGACTTCCAAGATTGCGTCTTCGATATTTCGCATTGCGACTTCGATTCGCCGCAGGAAAACGGCTCCTTCTGGCGTCAGGGTCAGTTGCTTTTGACTGCGGTCGAAGAGTTGCACGCCCAATTCCGACTCCAGCTTTTTAATCGCGACGGTTATGTTGGGTTGCGAAACTCGGAGGCGTTGCGCGGCGCGTGTGATATTTCTCAGGCGGCTCGCCATTTGAAAATATTCCAGTTGTCTCAGCTCCATTTGAATCACTTCCTTTGATTGTGGAAAAAGCTATCGATAATTGCTGTTTATATTTTACACTGCCAAGATTTATTTTTCAATTACTTTTCGAGGAGAACTTATGATTGAGCTTTGCAACGTCAAAAAGATTTTCGGGGAAGTGCGGGCGGTCGACGGCTTAAGTTTTAAAATTAATCGCGGCGAAGTCTTTGGGCTTTTGGGCAAGAACGGCGCGGGCAAAACTACGACGATAAAAATATTGACGCTTCAACTTAAGCCGACGGCGGGCGAAATTCTTTTCGAGCAAAAAAAAATTCTCGGCAACGAAATTTTAATCAAGAGTTCGCTGGGTGTTGTGCCGCAACATTTGAACTTTGACCAAGATTTGACGGTCGAGGAAAATTTAGAACTACACGCGCGACTTCATCACCTTAAAAAATCTGCGCGGCTTGAGCGTATCGACGAGCTTTTAAAGTTTGTGGAGCTGGAGCGCGTTCGCAAGTCGTTTGTGCGAGAGTTGTCGGGCGGCATGAAACGTCGCTTACTGATAATTCGTGCACTGATTCATCGACCGAAAATTTTATTCCTCGACGAGCCGACAGTTGCGCTTGACCCGCAAGTCCGCCGTAAAATTTGGGAGCTGATTCAAAATTTGAAGGCGCAGGGAATCACAATCGTGTTGACGACGCATTACATAGAGGAGGCGGAATTTTTGTGCGACCGTGCGGCAATCCTCAATCG
>JBGUYA010000147.1:0-11390 GCA_045118435.1 Quinella sp.
TATCTAAACTTCAACAACCAAGCGCGAATCATTGCCCGCGAAATTTCATTGGCGACCCCAAGCGACAGAATTTTTCTTATGGATAAGTACAACAAATATCAAGACGTGCTCGCCGGCGTCTACAAAGTTTCCGTCAACGTCACGACTGACGATGAAGACGTGACGGTCAATGTTGACTTCAAGCGCGGCAATTCCTTTCTCATGATGCCGGAGAGTTTTGGCATTGTTTACAGAATGAAACTTGAGGACACCGAAGACACTTAATAGAAAAGGAGCGTTTTTCATGGCAAGACCACTGTCATTGCTCGAAAGATTGGGCGGCATAACTCAGGAAAAACCAAAGCCGCCGGAACCGCAACACGTTACCAAAACCGAAATTAAAGCCGAACTCAAAGCCAAACAGCAAGAGGCTGAAGAGAAAAAACCGACTTACACGGAAAAGCAGATGAAGCAGGAACGCGAGGCACCAGTTGAGGCGTCGGCGTTTGTCGGAAGGCGGGCGGTCGCCTCCAGAACCGATGTCATGCAGGAGTTGAAACTCGCCATTCACCGCAGAATAGTCGAAGAGATGACCGCCGAAGAACAGGCAACTTTGGTTCGCGGCGAAGATGCAAAAGATCAGATTAGAAATATTATCAGCGTCTACGCAGGGCGCGAGTTGGCGGGAAGTACTTATACTTTGTCACGCGGCGAAAGACTTCAGCTTGTCGACGACATAAGCAACGAATTGTTGGGGCTGGGACCTTTGGAGCCGCTCCTTCAAAACGAAAGCATCAGCGAAATTATGGTAAATGGTCCGCACCAGATTTTCATTGAGCAAAAAGGTAAGCTAACGCTTAGCGACGTTCGCTTTTATGACAACGCGCACTTAATGAGTATCATTGAGAGAATTTTGACGCCGCTCGGTCGTCGTGTTGATGAATCGTCGCCGCTGGTTGACGCCCGCCTTGCCGACGGTTCGCGCGTCAATATCATTATCCCGCCGCTGTCATTGGTCGGACCCGTCGTCACAATCCGTAAATTTAGCAAAAAGGCACTGTCGATAAATGACTTGATAAAATTCGGAACGCTCAGCAGGGAGATGGCAACGTTCCTTGATGCGTGCGTTCAAGCTCGCTTGAACATTTTGGTTGCGGGCGGTACAGGCTCCGGCAAGACGACGACTTTAAACGTTTTGTCGTCATTTATCCCCGAAACGGACAGAATTGTCACGATTGAAGACGCCGCTGAACTTCGACTGCAACAGGCACACGTCGTCACGCTTGAGGCACGCCCCGCGAACTTAGAAGGACACGGCGCGATAACAATCCGTGACTTGGTTAGAAATGCTTTGCGTATGCGCCCCGACAGAATTATCGTCGGTGAGGTTCGTTCGGGCGAGGCTCTCGACATGTTGCAGGCTATGAATACCGGTCACGACGGCTCCTTAACAACCGCGCACGCCAACACGCCGCGCGACGTTTTGAGTCGTCTGGAAACTATGGTTCTTATGGCGGGTATGGAATTGCCCGTCCGCGCTGTTCGCAACCAAGTTTCCTCCGCGATTGATTTGATTATTCAGCAGTCGAGAATTCGCGACGGCTCCAGAAAAATCACGCACATTACAGAAGTGCAGGGCATGGAAGGCGACACGATTATTTTGCAGGATTTGTTCAAGTACGTACAGGATTTCATTGACGAACAGGGAAAATCTGTCGGGCACTATGAGAGCATGGGGCTTGCGCCGCAGTTCATGGACAAGTTCAAAATGAACGGTATCGATTTGCCGGCGTCATTTTTCTCAAGTCGGGGGTGAGCCGAATGATTTTAACTGTCGCGGCAGTCAGCTCGTTTCTATGGTTTATTTTTATCGTAATCTTGTTGCGGTTCAAACAAACTCCGGAATCGCAGTTGCGCAAAAGACTCAACGACATGATTGACCAGGCGGAAGCAAGTCGCGTTACAAAAGTCAAGAAAAATGTCACGCCGACTGCGCAGTCAATGCGGGATGCTGTTTCGCAACAACCGCGCGTCGCCTTCAAAGAGCGCGTAATCACTCCGATTGTGAGTTTCATTGAAGAGCGTATGCAACGACTCGCGCCGCAAGCAATCCAGGAGCAGATTGAAGAGCAAATTTTCCTCGCGGGCAAGACGGGCGTTTGGAATTCCTCAACGCTGATAGCGGGCTGGGGCTTTTCGCTCGCCGTGTGCATAATCGGCGCATTTGTTTTGATTAGTTACCGTGAAGGACTGAACCCCGCGCAGAAACTTTTGGTTATGGGCTTGGGCGTATTCTTGGGAGCGGGAATTCCTTTCGCAATACTCAACTCCCAAATTCGTCAGCGGAAAAAGAACATTCGCAAGCAACTGCCGGAATTTCTTGACCTGTTGTGCGTGAGTGTGCAAGCGGGCTTGTCGTTCGACGGCGCAGTTTCAAAAATGATTAAGCGCATGAAGGGACCGCTTATTGATGAATTCAAACGTATGCAACAGGACGTTTCGTTGGGCATGACGCATTCTTACGCGCTGACAAATTTGGCAAAGCGTTGCGATTTGGAAGAAGTTTATCTTTTCACGACTTCGATAATTCAAGCTGAGAAACTCGGCACGAGCATGACGCGAACTCTAAAAACTCAAGCCGACAACATGCGCGACCGACATAGGCAAAGGGTCAAAACGGAGGCAATGAAAGCCCCCGTCAAAATTCTTTTCCCGATGATTATATTTATCTTCCCGTCAATGTTCGTCGTATTGCTCTTCCCAGCACTTTACGCGCTCATGCAAAATCTTGGTAACAGATGAAAATTAACATTAAAAATTGGAAGCACTCTTCCGCCTTTGCCAACATAACGGACTTCAATAAGGGCATTCGTGCCAAAATTTTTTTGCTTTTTATTACAATGGGCGCAATCCCTTTTATTATGTTGGTAATCATCAGTGCGCGGAATACCATTAGCGAGTTGGAAGCTTCCGTCAAAATGAACGGCTCGTTGCGCAACGTGATTGTTTCGGAGCATATTTCCTCGCTCATTGAAATAAATCAGAATGTGCTCCGCTCGCTTGCCCTTAATCCCGAAGTGATTCAATACGTCCAATCGCCGACCGAAGAGAAACGCGCGGCGGTCACGAAACTTTTGGACGATACGAACGACATTTTTAACGACGATAATCTAATGGCTTTGACGGGAGCCGACGCTTGGCAACTGATTCGTACGGATCGTTCAACGCTTGTTAATTTGAAAAAACGTCATCACTTTCAAGAGGCAATGAAGGGCAGAGCTTATGTCTCCGATATTATCTCAAGCATGTCGACCGGCAAAATGGTTGTCATAATTGAAGTGCCGGTTTTAAATGCGGTGGGAAAACCTGTCGGCTTGGTTCAACGGAATCTCAATCTTGACGCCCTGCAGGATTTTGTTCAAACTTTCGACGACGAAGAAATTTCCGTTATCGTCATGGACCGCACGGGCAGAATGATTTCCAAATCCGATAATGTCAGCAGAATAGGTAGCGAGCATACGATTGACGACAAGTACAAATTTATTCTCGACAGGATTTATAACAGTTCGGGCGTTATTCGCATTGATATTGATAACATTGATTCGCTTGTTGCCTATTCGCGAAATGTTGACACGGGCTGGATGATTATCACCACTCGCCCCTACCATCACATTTACGATCAAGCGAAGAACAGAGCGGCAAAACATTTGGCTTTGGGTCTGGTTATATTGTTGTTTGAAATTTTCATTGCGTACCTTTTCGCGCTCAGAGTGACCCAACCGATTATTGAAATGACAAATGTCGTTGATGATATAGTCAGCGGCAAGACTTCGATTGATAAGATTGAAGTCAAAAGCGACGACGAGTTGGGTCAAATGGCGGCGGCATTTAACAAGATAAAATTCGACCGCGACGCCTATCAGTTGGAGTCGGAGTTGGATAAGTTGACGGAGCTTTTCAACAAGAAGACAATGGAAAATCTTTGTAATATGAAACTCAAGACTTTCAACGAAAATGAGACGGCGAATATTTTCATGGCATTTTACATAATTGACTTGGATCATTTTAAGGAAGTCAACGACATGCTGGGACATCAATTCGGCGACAAGGTGTTGATAGAGTTTGCGAGGGGCTTGAAGAAAATTTTCCGCCCGAACGATTGCGTTGGGCGATTTGGCGGCGATGAGTTTGTTGTTACGGTTGACAGTCTTCCGAGTATGGATGTTGTGATTCGCAAGGCGGAGCAGATAAAGCAGTTGGCTTTTAATTTGACGATTGAAGGCAAGGAGCGATTTGTTACGGCGAGTATCGGCATTGCGATTGCTCCGCACAACGGACGCGATTACGATAGTTTGTTTGCGGCGGCTGATAAGGCAGTCTATTACGTCAAGAATCACGGCAAGAACGGCTACTACTGCGAGCTGTTTGAAAAAAACAAAGAGGCGGATTGATCTTACTTTTCTTTGCAACGCCCAAAGTCACGCAAAATAGCGCGAGCGACCGCACGTCCTGTGCGGTCGGGTTGCGACTACCCGCTACTGTTAAAATAAAAAAATTCCCGTCGAGAAATTTCGGCGGGGTTAATTTTTTGACGGGCGTTTATTTAATGGCGTTCAATCTCTCGGCGATAACGTAGGCGTCCTCGTCACCTTCGGCGGGATTAATTATCGGCTGATTGCCCAACATGACAACGCCATTTTGAACGGTCGCCTCGTATTTATTCTGTCCTTTATGATAAGCGGTCGCCAAGTTTCCGAGTACAAAGTATGAACGCTCGGCGGCGGACATATTATCGGCGGCGGCAACGATCGTTAGCGTCTTGCCGTTGACAGTAATAACGGCGTCTTTGGCTGTGACGTGCTTGCCGCTGTATTCTTCAAGGCGTTTAACATAGGCGTCGCGTCGTTTATCACTGTCGGGGTGGTCGGAGGGAATGAAAAATTTTTCCATGCTCGAACGTTTCTTCCCGCCTTCCATATCGACGAACTTTTGCATAATCGCCGCGCAGGCTCCAGGATTGTAGCCCGTGTTAATCATGTAATCGAAACCCAAAGTATCGGCTTCGCTCTCCTGTTTCCTGGTGCCGTGCGCCACAGAGTGATTAAAGGCAAGACCGGCTACCGCAGAAGTAATCGCGCCGCCGCCGATTGTCGCGCCAACTGCCGCCCCCGCCACGCTCGCCAAGATATATTTTTTGAGAACTTTTTTCTGACCTTTGGCGACGTGATTCTTTTGCCCGTGCCCCATCTCGTGCCCGACAATCGCGGCAATCTCGTCTTCGTTCGGAACCAATTTAAAAGTGCCGACGTTAACCATCATAATGTGCCCCATGCTACAGGCGGCGTTGAGCGTTTCGTCGTTCGAGACAAAATATTTATAGGGCTTTTCATTAATAGTCGGGTCAACCGCCGCCACGCCGCGCGTCAAATTCGCCATAACCCTATCGAGCATTGCGTTGTAAGTCGGGTCATCGTTGACGCCGTATTTTTTTTGAAATGCTGCGTAAAGTTCCGTTCGTCCGTTTTCGGTTTCGTTCAAATATTTTACCTGTGAATTAATTTGAGCACTCAACGCCGCGCTGTTTATGCCTATGAGAATCAAATCCTCCGCCAACGACGCCTCGACGACTGCGGGCGTGCCGAACGTCAGCGAAAAACTTATCGCCGCCGCCGAAAACAATGCCGCCAATTTTTTCTTCAAGCTCATGATAAACTTCCTCCTTACAAAATTTTTTTCAATAAGTCTTTCGTCACGCTACATTAAAGTTCCCTTATGATAGCAAAAAAAGTTGTCAGTGAAAAGCGGTTAGCGGTTAGTGAAAAATTTTTGCAACGTCTTGAATATCTGAATTTAATCTGGTAAGATATAGCCGTCAAGAATCGGGAAGGAGGAGTAGCGAAAGGCGAGAGTCAGATTTTCGATTTGCAAAGGTTTAAACCGTCTGATATAATCGGCGGCGTCAAAAAAGCAATTAGGAATGCGCAATGCGTAATGCGTAATTAAAACCCAAACCATTACGCATTAAGCATTACGAATTACGCATTGTTTTTAAGGAGAGTTGAGTAATGATAAAATTGGAAAAGAAACAAGTTAAGTTTGTCAGCATTTTAATCGCGGTGATTTTCATCGGTAGCGTGGTTGCGCTCGCGTTGACGCAGACGGGCAATGTCGCTTCGGCGGCAAGCTCCTCGACTATCGGCGTTGTGGAATATGATCAAATCATGCTTCAACACCCCGAAATGAAAACTCTCGATGACCAGTTGAAGGCGTCAATCGAGGAGATTAAAAAGGAATTTGACGAGAAATCCGCGACGATGAACGACCAAGAGAAACAGGCTTATTACATGCAGTGCCAAGAGCGAATCCTTCAGCGGCGCGAAGAACTCCTTGCCCCGTTGGTTCAGTCGGTTGACGCGGCGATTAAAGCTGTTGCCGACAAGCGCGGCATGAGCGTTGTCCTTGCGAAAGCGGCTGTTGTTTACGGCGGGCAAGACATCACGCAAGAAGTTATCACGCAACTCAACAAGAAATAATCGGTGGTTAGCGGTCAGTGGTTAGTGGTTAGCAAAAAATTTCTAATCACTAACCACTTTTAACTAGCCACTTTTTAGGAGGCGGGCATTGTGGATTACAGAGTTTGGGCGGCGATTTTTACGGCGTTAATCGGCGGCGGACTTTATTACTACGGCATGCCACAGCAACCACCTCCGCCCGTTGAAAAAGAAATGCAAAAGCCCGCGCAGACTCGCGGCGTCGGAATAATCGACATTGAAAAAATCCGCGCGGCTCATCCCGACGGCGAACAACTCGATTATCTCTTGGCAACGGAAATGCGTCTGCGCCTTGAACTTAACGAGGCAATGCGCCTTGAAGAACTTCCCAAACCTCAGCCGCCAGAAACAAATACTGAAGTCTTCGACGAGGCGGCTTGGCAAAAAAATGCGCAAATCGTCATAAGTCAGCTTGCCGAACTCGAAAGCAAGAAGAAGGCGGCGGCGGAAGAGTATCGCAAAAAATCCGAGCCGCGCTATATTGAGGAGCGCAATAAAATTCGCGCAGAATATCTCAACGAGCAGTTAAATATTCAGCTTAAGTTGCAGAATGCCGACAATCTCCGCTTGAAGCAGGAAGAAATTGACGAGTTGACCAAGCAACTGGAAAAGGTCGAGTTTGAAAGAAATAAAGTTCAACGCGCACTTTTGGAAAAGTGGATGGCGGAAATTGCCCAGTACGCCGAAGATTCGATAGCGGAAGAAGAGGCGCGGCTCAAAGCAGAGGCGGAACGACTTCAGCAAGAGGTCGAGGCTCAAGCGCAACAAAAAGAAGCGCAAGTCGCCGAGCGCAATCGAATGCTCATGGAAAATTCTCTGCATGTGGAAAGTCGGCAAAATCGGCGGCGCGAACTTTTAGCCGAGTTGCAAACCGTTGGCAAGGAACGCGCCGAGCTTGAGAAAAAAATTTTGAACTCGATAGTCGACAAGGCAACAATGCTTGCGGCGGTCAATCGTTTGGAAATGGTTTTCGTCAAGCGCGAGTCGGCTCCCAGCGAAAAAGTTTTGCGGCGCGGCGTCAAGTGGAATTTTGACTTCAAGCCGCCCGAAGGCGTCGGCGCAATCGCTATCTCCGGTAAAAACTGCAGAGACTTGACCGACGATTTGATAAAGGAAATGAAAAGGGCAATGCGTAATTCGTAATGCGCAATGAATTAGGAGTGATGAAAATGAATTCTATAAAAAAGTTGGCGGCGGTCGCGTTGTTTACGTCGTCACTGATTTTGACGGGTTGCGGACAGGCGCAAATCGGTAGCGTCGACGTTGAAAAGGTCATGCTTGAGGCCCCGCGCGTCAAAACACTCATGACTGAGGCGGACGGCAAAATCAAAGAGCTTGAAGAAAAATTTCAACAGGAATACGGCAACAAGGAAATGACGGAAGAAGAGACCGCCAAAGCTCAAATGGAATTTCAACGAAAGCTCGAAGGAATTAATCAAGGTTACGCCACGCAGATAAAAAGTCGCATGGACGTTGTGATTGAGGAAGTTTCGCGCGAGAAAAATATTGACGTGGTCATAAGCAGTTCGGCGGATGACAGAATGATTTTTCACGGCGCAGTTGACGTGACCGACGACGTTATCAAAAAAATGCAATGAGCGGGCGATAATATGGAAAAAATTTTAAGAGAAATAGCGGCACTGGTCGACGGCGAACTTGCGGGCGACGGCGAGATAAAAATCAGCGGACTGTCGAATATCACAATGGCTCACGTAGGCGATTTAATCTTTGCAGTTCCGCCGCACCTCGACGAGGCTAAAATCTGCGCGGCGTCAGCAGTGTTAATCCCGCGCGAAGTAGAAAATTTTCCAAAGCCCGCAATCAAAGTTACTGATCCGCGAGCCGCCTTTGCCAAGTTGCTTGAAATGTTTTCGCCCAAACTCGAAATTCAAAAGGGCATAAGTCCCAAAGCTCATATCGGCGACGATGTTAAAATTGCTGATGACGTGACGATTATGCCCTTCGCAGTTGTTGACAATGGCGCGGAGATTAAAAGCGGCGCGGTGATTTATCCGCACGTCTATATCGGGCAACACGCGACGATTGGCGAAGACACCGTTATTTATTCAAGTGCGACCGTTCGCGAGTTTTGCAAGATTGGGCGGCGTTGCGTGATTCACAGCTCGGCGGTTATCGGCGCGGACGGTTTCGGTTTCACGACAAAAAACGGCGTTCATACTAAAATGCCGCAGGTCGGCAACGTGATTATCGAGGACGACGTTGAGATTGGGGCGCACGTCGGCATTGACCGCGCGGCAATGGGTTCGACGATTATCGGGCACGGCACAAAGATTGATAACCTTGTTCACATCGCGCACAACTGCAAAATCGGCGCGAACTGTTTAATCGTCGCGCAGACGGGAATAAGCGGCTCGGTGACGGTCGGCGAAAACGTGACTTTCGGCGGGCAGGTCGGCACTGTCGGGCATATCACAATCGGCGGCAATTCGATTTACGCGGCGCGTTCTGGCATTTCAAAAAATATGCCGGAAGGATTTTTCGGTTGCGGCTTTCCGATTCAAAGTCACAGCGAATGGCTCAAGCATCAAGCGGCATTGAAGAAAGTTCCGGAACTTATGGAGAAGATTCGCAAGCTTGAGCAGATGATTGACAATCTTACCAAAGCTTAATGAAATTTTAGCAGGAAAATAATTTTTCGCGCTTAAACTTTAAGGAAACTTTTAAAAGGAGCGTGAAAGCTATGAGAAAATTTCTGGTCGCCGCCGCCGCGAGTCTCCTGCTTTTCGGCGGGCAAGCTCAAGCCTCGCCCGTTGAAGATTTGGGCAAACTCGACGTTGAAATTCAAGACGTTAAAAGTCACGGCAAGTGGGCGCATTTCAGAGACAAACATCTTTTGGAGCGCGAGACCGAAAACGAACGCCGCGACCGTGAAGATTGGGAGCGTCGTCACCGCGATGATTATTATCGGCACAGAGACCGACACCGTGACGACTATTATTATCGTGATAGGGAGCGGCATCGCGACGATTATCGCTACTATCCGCCGCCGCCGCGTCGTGGTTATGATTATCCACCGCCCCCGCCGCCCGGTCGCGGTCACAATTATCCGCCGCCGCCGAACAGATAACTTTTTGAACGAAAATAAAAAGTCCCTTCGTCACGGCGAGGGGATTTTTCTAGAGGAGATTGATAATAAATGAAATTATTGCTCTTGACGACAGTCGATAAGCTCGCGGAGAAATTCGCCGCCTTGAGTCCCGAACTCGAATACTGCGCGGTTGTCGTCGACGAAGTTGAACCTGCGAAAGAAATTTTGGCTCAAGTCGGCTTGACGCAGGATTTGATTCAGCCAATGAGTGAGCTTAAAAATTGCGTCGATACTCTTAAATACGACTATGCCCTTTGCGTACAAGATGATCCGTACGATGGAAAACTCAATTTATTCAAAAGTAATAACGTACCTGAAGAAAAAATTATAAGCTTTGCCAAGTTGCCCGGCTCGTCAAATTTCCAAACGGAACGTCCTCTGCGTTATCAAAAAATACTTTCAAAAAAAATCGTGACCTTCGCCACAGGAACAAGTTACACGGAAACGGCAATAGATATTCGGCAGTTCAAGCGCAGGGCTATTAACTTCGGAACTTCAAGCCAAGATTTATACTATAGCTTTTCTATAGCAAAATCTGTCATCCTATACGGGGGGCATAACTCGATACGATATGCTCTTATCGGACTTGCTCCTTATGTTTTCCACTTCGACCTTTCAAAGTCGTTTACGTTGAGATGTCGCCTTCTCCCCTGGTTCATTGCTTTTAATGATTTGCATAATTTCTTCATGCCCGCCGACGTTTACAAAAAATTTTTGCGCGAGGATTGGTTGACGAAGAAACTTGAGGTAGAAAAGCTCTCCATTAACGGCGTCAAATCTAAAAAAGTCATGAACGACCCGCTTAATAACAAATCCGGAATTCGTCCTTGGACAGGAAAATATTATCCTACAACTCGCGACGAGAATATAAAAATTCTTGATGAGTATTTGACGCTGTGCGAGGAAAAAAACGTTCGCCCCATTATGTTTATGGCTCCGTTGACGGAAAAATATATGGCAAGTTTCAATAAGCAACTGTTGGAAGAATTTTATGATCTCGTCGAACAGGCACGCCAAAAACATCCGACGGCGTGTTTTGTTAACGGTTCCAGATGGCACGGCGTGACTTACGCGGATTTTTATGATCATCAGCATATGAATCTTTATGGAGCGGCGAAGTTCAGCGCGTATCTCAATGACTTTATCGAGCAACTTGAGAGGTGAGGCTCAATCGAATATCATTTCTTGAAACTCTTGAGCAAGATAATTTGTCTATTGCCGCTTAAGTTTTGTTTGAAGTTGGGGCGCGGCTTGGCGAGTTTAATTTGGCTTTTCCTTCCGTCTAAGCGTAAAAAAATTGCGACGGAAAATATCTGTCGTTGCCTCAATGTTTCACCGGAAGAATCTGCGCGGGTTGCAAAGGAAAGTTGGGTTCAGTTCGGCTCAATCTTTGTCGAAGTCCTTTCCTTTCCAAAACTCAAGGAAACTATGGCGAGTCATGTTAAAGTTGTCGGGCTGGAGCATTTGACGAGCTACAAAAATTCTTCGGAGCGCGGCGCGGTCATCATGACCTGTCACAGCGACAACTGGGAACTTATGGGCGGTGCCTTCGCGCAAAACGGTATCCCGCTTGTTGGCGTCGCCAAGAAACAAAAATCCGCTGGCGCGGACAAATTTATCAACGAGTTCCGAACGCTCATAGGTATGCACATAACCTATCGGAGCGGCGTCCGCGAAATGTACAAAATGCTTGACGAAGGTCATTTTATCGGGCTGATTATGGATCAAGACGTCGGGCGCGATGACGGCGT
>JBGUYA010000148.1:0-9969 GCA_045118435.1 Quinella sp.
TTGAACCTACTTTTTCTTTGCTTGCCCAAAGCGTTGGCGTAGCCGCTTGAACATCCTGTTCAAATGGCGAACGCTTGCGATGCCAGCGTTCGCGGAGGGGCGTCATCCATGACGCCCTCTCTGCCTCTCGACTAACTAAAAAGGTTTTTAAGAATTGGGAGTTGGAAATGAAAAAATTTTTCGCGGCAATAATTTTCTTCGCAACGATATTTTCAACGACACTCTGCGCGGCGGCGAGCGAGCCGAAAATTTTAGCGGAGTCGGCAATTTTAATCGAGGCGTCGACGGGAAGAATCATCTGGGAAAGAAGTTCCGAAATCGAACACCCGCCCGCCTCAATGACAAAAATGTTGACGTGTATTCTCGCACTCGAAAAACTCAAGCCGACTGAAGAAGTCATGATGAACCGCGAGGCTGTCTTGACCGAAGACAACACGCTTGATTGGGCGACGGGCGACAGCATGTCCGCGCGTGATATGATGACTGCTGTTATGCTCGTTTCTGAAAACGGCGGCGCGTTGGCTTTGGCGCAAAAGGTCGCGGGCAGTTCGTCGCGTTTCGCCGACATGATGAACGACAAGGCTAAGCAAATCGGTTGTACACACTCGCGCTTTGAAAATCCGCATGGGTTGCCTTCGCCGCTCCACTACTCAACCGCAAAGGATATGGCGAGAATTGCCACGTACTGCTTTAAAAATCCCGACTTCCGCGAAATTGTCGGCACACGCCGCACGTCAATTCATTGGATTTATCCCAAAGACAAGTGGAGCGAAGTCAACAACACCAACGAACTTTTGGGCAAGTACAAGGGCGCGAACGGCATAAAAACAGGTTGGACACGAGCGGCGGGCGGTTGCGTGACGGCTTCGGCAAAACGCGGCGACGTTGAACTTATCGCGGTTATCATGCACTCGACGGATCAAGATACCCGCTTTGACGACGCGGCGGAGCTTTTCAACTACGGCTTTGAGCGCGTTCGCATGGTCAACGCCATTGATAAAAATCGCGTCGAGAAGACAATTTTTGTGCGAAACGGCAAGCAGGCAACGATTACGGTCGGCGTCGAAGACGACTTGAAGTTTCCGCTCTTGGCAGGCGAAGATTCAAAGTTTTTGAGCGTGACTTATGACTTGCCCAAGATTGTTGACGCGGGAAAAGAAATTAACGTCGGGCAAGTTTTAGGCGAGGCAGTCGTCAATTACAATGGAAAGCCCGTCGCGCGAGTGCCGCTCGTTGCCCGCGAGAAGGTCAAGGGCGGGTTCAGCTTAAGTGCGTTTATTATCTCGTCCATTGCGTCGCTGATAATTTAAAAAAGATCCCCCGCGCAGATTTTTACGCAGGGGATAATTTTTTTATCTCAAGAAATTTTATTCGTCATATAGTTTGTAAAGCATTGCCTTGCGATAATCGGCGGCGGCGTTCAGAAAAATGCGCTTTGGTTTCGCCGCAACTTGCCGATGAATTTTTTTATCGTCCAAAGTATGTTCGGGCAAATTTTTATACTCGTCGGACTCGGTGAAACGCGCCCACTCGTCTTCGAGTGCGCGAATTGTCATGATGTACTTTTCCATAATGTCTTCGGGCGTATCTTTATCGTCGTCGGAATTTTTCTGCGCGGCGCGATTTTTATTTTCGTCCGAATTTTTTTGCGCGTCGGAATTTTTATCGATGGCGGAATTTCCTTGAGCGTCTTGAACGGATTGATTGCCGTTGGAAAGATTTTGATTCTCCGTGCCAGAAATGTTGGCGTTGGCGTCAGCAGTCGTTGCGCCTTCCGAAAGGTTGCTTGCGCTTGTGTCGCCAGCAAAGTTCATTGTGCCTTCCGCGCTTTGCGGAGATGCGCCGCCGCCTTCCATGCCGCCCGCTTGACCGAGTGCGCCGAGTTCAGCCATTGCCTCCGTCGACGCCTTAATCATTGCGCGGGTCATTGCCTCGCGAGCCTCCGATTTACTCTTAGCCTTTTTGAGTTCGGCTTTGAGATCTTCGCGAGCCTCTTCGGCGTGCTTGGCCTTTTTGTAAGTCTTGGGGTCGTTGACGCGCAGGAAGCCCATTTCCTCTTCCGAAATTTTTTTCCCGTTCATGAGCTTTTGCTTGATTCGGCGAAGTTTTTGTTGCTTAGCTTGATCGCTTGAAGTCTTCGCCGCCTCCGTGAGCTTTTGGAAAGTTGAAGTCGTCGAGATAAAATTTCCGTTCGAGTTGGTGAGCGTCTGCCCCGTTCGGATCTTGTGTTTCGCGGCAAAAGTCAGATTCTTCTGCTTGACGTACGAGCTGAGCGTACCGATTACTGCAAAATCCATTTTAATCGCCTCCTTGCAAATCCAAAAAAAATCCTTGTACTGACGCCCACATTTTAATCGACGGCGCATTAAAAAGCAATTAGTGCTTGCAATTTATATGTACGTGAAATAAAATACAACCCGCTTTAAAAAGCAATTAGGAATTCGTAATTGGAAATCTCAAAATCATTATGCATTAAGCATTGCAGTTAGGAGTTGTTTGGATTGATACTTGAACGCTTGGAGCATTTACCGGTTGGCTCGTTCCATTACAAGTTGTTGGTCGTGACGGGGCTGGGCTGGCTGTTCGATTCAATGGACACGGGCTTAATCTCGTTCGTGCTCCCGATTTTGGCGAAGGAGTGGGGCTTGACGCCGGATCAAATGGGCTGGATTGGTAGCGTTGGCTTAATCGGCATGGCATTGGGCGCGGTGCTCGCGGGAACGATTGCCGACAAATTCGGTCGAAAAAATGTTTTCGCGGCGACGGTCATTTTATACAGCGTGGCAACGGGACTGTGCGCGATTGCTTGGAGTTACGAATCGCTGTTAGTGTTCAGATTTTTGGTCGGCTTCGGACTGGGCGGCGAGTTGCCGGTTGCGGCGACGCTCATGAGCGAGTACGCACCTACTGAACTGCGCGGGCGATTTATAGTTTTGTTGGAAAGTTTTTGGGGCGTCGGCTGGCTCGTGGCGGCGTTGATTTCCTATCTGCTTATCCCGCAATTCGGTTGGCAAATCGCGTTCGTCATTGGCGCGTTGCCCGCGCTGTACGTCTTTTTAATCCGTCTGCACATGCCCGAATCAATCCGCTACTTAATCAGCAAGGGCAGAGTCGAAGAGGCGCGGCAGATAATTTTGTCGCTTGAAAAAAAGTTGGGCGTACCGAGTAAACCGTTTGACAAGGAGTTTGTGGAAGAGTCGACGCCGATTTTCAAGCTCAACGTGTTCACGCTGTGGGGAAAAGCTTTCCGCGTTCGGACGCTGATGTTATGGCTGGCGTGGTTCGGAATAGTCTTCAGTTACTACGGAATATTCATGTGGTTGCCGTCAATCGTCTTCGCGCAGGGGTTCGAGGTCGTTAAAACTTTCGAGTATGTTTTGATAATGACGCTGGCGCAGTTGCCGGGCTACTTCGCGGCGGCTTGGCTCGTCGACGTTATCGGGCGACGCTACACCTTGTCCAGTTTCTTAATGCTGTCGGGCGTGTGCGCTTACTTCTTCGGGAACGCGGCGACGGCAAGCGAATTGTTGATGTGGGGCGCGGCAATGAGTTTCTTCAATCTCGGAGCGTGGGGCGTCATTTACACTTACACACCTGAACTTTATCCGACGGCAATACGCGCACTCGGTAGCGGCTGGGCGGCAGGTTTCGGACGAATCGGCGGCATGACGGCTCCTATGTTGGTCGGCGTGTTGTTGGTTCACGGTGCGCAGATGAATTCAATTTTCTTAATGTTCGCGTCGGTCTTCGTCGTCATCTCGGTAATCGTCTTGAGTTTGGGCATTGAGAGCAAAAAGAAATCGCTTGAGGAGATTGACGCCTCGCTTAAAACAAAAACCGCTTGAAATTTTCGAGAGTTTGAACATGGAAAAATTTTGCAAGTTCGTAGTCGACAGAATGGCGGTTTTCGTAATTCTGATTGGCATTTTAGGCGCGACACTTCCCGAAACTTTGACTTGGGTAGGCTCGTATGTTTCGTGGATGCTAGGCGTCGTGATGTTCGGAATGGGCATGACGCTTACGACGGAAGATTTCCGCGCAGTTCTGCGGTATCCCGTTGAAGTTTTAATCGGAGTGGCGGCGCAATTTACGATAATGCCGTTTGTTGCGTGGGGCTTGACAATGATTTTTGAGTTGCCGCCCGAATTGGCAATAGGCGTGATATTGGTCGGCACGTGCCCCGGCGGCACGGCGTCGAATGTCATAGCGTATTTGGCTCGCGGCGACGTTGCGCTTTCGGTTTCAATGACAATGACAACGACGATCCTCGCGCCGCTTGTCACGCCGCTTTTGACGTATTTTTTTGCGGGCGCACGAATCGAAGTTTCATTAACCGCGATGATGATTTCAATCGCGCAAATGGTTTTGCTACCGGTTTTGTTGGGCGTTGCGGCGAATCATTTCTTCTCGGCGTTCACGAAGAAAGTCCAACCGATTTTGCCGCTTATCTCGGTTGTCGCTATAGTTTTGATTGCCGGCGGAGTGGTTGCGTTGTCGGCAGAAAAACTTTTAACGGTTGGCACATTAATGGCTTTGATTGTGATTTTGCACAACACGTTTGGATTATTGCTCGGCTACGGCTTGGCGAAAGTTTTTAGAATCGATTCAAAAAAATCTCGGACGATAGCGATTGAAGTTGGTATGCAAAATTCGGGCTTGGCAACGTCGCTCGCGATTATTTATTTCAATCCGGCAGCGGCAATACCGGGCGCGTTTTTCAGCGTGTGGCACAATGTATCCGGCTCTTTGCTCGCGAATTTTTTTGCAAAGCGTGGATAACAAATTTGCTTTTTCGATTGTCGTTGTTGTATCATGTGGAAAATTTAATTGAGCGAGTGATTTTTTGGTTTACTTTTTGAAGTTCGGGGCGGCATGGGTTTTGCCGCCGGGAATTTTCGTACTGCTTGCGTTGGCGTTGGCGGTCAAGCTCTTCCGAATCGACAGGAAACTTTCGCTGATAGTTTTAATCGGGACGGCGATATTTTATCTGCTGTGCACAAGTCTTGTCGCGGAAAGGTTAATGGGTTGGCTCGAAAAAACTTACATGCCACCCGCGCAGATTGAAATTTCAAACGCAGATGTGATAGTCTTACTTGGCGGCGGCGCGATAAGTCAAGTGCCCGACGTTGACGGCGTGGGAGTATTATGCGCAAGTCCCGCCAACAGACTTTTGACGGCGGTCAGGTTGCAAAAGATTTTGAACGTGCCAATTTTGATAAGCGGCGGACAAACTTACAGCGATTCGGGCGCGGAAGCGGAAATATCTGCGCGGATTTTAAAGTCGCTCGGCGTTCCCGAAGAAAAAATTTTGACCGAGACAAAGAGCGTCAACACGACGCAGAACGCCCGCTACTCCGCCGAAATTCTGCGCGAGAAAAATTTTTCAAAGCCGTTGCTAGTGACAAGTGCCTTTCACATGAGACGCGCCGTGCTGAATTTCAACTTGTGCAACTTTAAGCCGATACCCTACCCGACGGATTTCACGGTCGCGCACAACCCGACTTTCCACTATACGAAACTGCGCCCGCGAGCTGAAGCGTTGCTCTTAAATGTGACGGTCATGCAGGAAGTCTTGCGGACTTTCATAACAAAAATCTTTGGCGTATGAGGTGATTTGATGAGAAAATTTTTTCGCTATACATTACGCATTAAGCATTACGAATTACGCATTGCTTTTCTATTCTGCGCGGCGATAATTTTTATGAGTGGCGCGAGTTGTTCGGCGGAGAATCTGAAATTTATTGACGCAATGGACGACACGGGCTATTACTACGACGGCGACAGCGTGAAGTCGGAGGCGGCGGACGTTTTCCGCGTTGATATGGCGGTCATTAAGGCGAGCATCAATCGCATGTACGTTTACGATGTGCGAATCAATCACGCCGATAAAACCTATGAGATTTTGTCTTCAAGAATTCTTTCCTACGACACACGAGCCGAGATTGAGGCGAATAAATCGCGCCGCCCCGTTCAAACTTATTCCGACAAGTCGGAGTTGGGGCAAATGGTCAAGCTGATTCTCTATGGCGAATAAAAAAAGCCCTGACTCTTTGGATAAAACCCCATAATCAGATGGTTTTGCCACTGATTTCAGACACGCATTTTTAATTATAATTTTTAATTCTGCTTATAACTTCATCGTGCGAAAGTAATTTGCCGGTTTTTGTATTCTTATAGCTATTTTCATTGACAGAATCTAAAATTAGGTTTGCATCAATTCCCATTCCGCTAAGAACTTGTGCGACCGGTTCTTTCATATTGTTCAAGCTAATATTTTCGTCCAGATTAGAAAGAGCGTCTTTTAATTTGAGGAATAATTTTCTGTTTGCGGATATTGCAGAGACTATACTCGTAAATTCTTTAACCGTGCCGCCCGTTACGGTGTCGAGTTCTTCCTCCGTGAGTATTTTGTTTGCCATTGTTATCAATCTCCCTTACTTTAGTTTTAATCTTCTTTTTGTATTTCATACGTTGATTAGAGCGATTTATTACAAAGTCTAGCAAAAAGATTTTATAGTGTCAACGAAAAGAGCCCCGCCGATTTGCGCGAGGCTCTTTTTGTCGGGAATAATTTTTACCTTATTTGGATTTCCAAGTTGCTTGTTCATGATTGGCGGAGAATTTTGAGCCGTCGGCGAGTTGATAGGTAATATCTGCGCGGCTGTCAACGGTGAGCGAACCGCCGCCCGTGAAATTAATCGCTACGCCGCTTGAAGTAATGGAAGTTGAGCTGATTTGCTCAAGCGTGACGTTGGAAAGGATAACGGCGTCGCCGTCGTTCGCGGCTTGAATTGTATCGTTGCCGTTGGTGTAGAAGAAGAGGTTATGAGCTTTGCCGCCGACGAGTAAGTCATTTCCATTGCCGCCCCAGAGACTTGCGTCTCCTGCTCCCGCGCAGATTGTGTTGTCAAGTTCGTTGCCCGCCAAAGTATTGTTGCCGTTGGAAGTCGAGGCGTCAAGGGTTTTTATGTTGCCGACAAAGTTTTTGCCGTGCGAACCGTCAAGCCAAACTTCCGCCTCTTCGCTGACAATAACGCTTGCATTTTTAGCAGTCGCAAGGAAGTAGTTAGCCGCCTCGTCGTAGGAAATATTTTTGTCAACCAGCGCGGTGAGGTCGTTAATGCGGAAGGATTTACCCTGCGCGTCCTCAAGCGTAATCCACTCGTCGCCGCGTTGGATTATCACGTCGCCCGAATTTTTGAGTACAACGTTGCTGACCGCCGAACCTACGCTGATTTTATCCTCCGCAAAGTTGAAGTTGCTGATAACGTCGTGACCCGCGCCCGCGTCGAAGATAAATTCTGTCGTGCCTTTGGTGCTTGTCAAAGTTTCGTTGTTTGAAGAACTAATCAGCGTATTCAAGCCGCCGCCTACCGTCACGCGATTTATTCCGTAGAAATTTTTGTTAAGGTCAATGGTAAGCGATTCATCGTAACTTGAGAAGTCGACGCCCGATTTCTTGCCGAAGTAGAAGTCTGCGGGCTCGCTGACGGAAATATTTTCGCCGTCCTGCGCAATGTAAGCTTTGCCGTCGACGAGTGAAATTTCAGCCGTGCCACCTGCCGTCGTCACACTTTCCAGAATCGCCCTGCCGCTATTGCTCTTAATGCTGACGTTTTCGCCGTCAAAGTTGAAGTCCGCCGTCGCCGCGTCAACCGAAATTTTATTCTCGGCGGTGAAGTTCTTGATAACATTTCTGCCTCCGCCGAAGTCGATTAAAGCTCCCTCGCTTGCAAAAATCGTGTTGTTACCCTTGCCGCCAATTATCGTCGAATCAATCCCGCCAACCAGAATTAAATTCCCGCTTTCCTTGCTCGCGTCAAGCTTGGAACTATCAGAGGCAAAACCGACCTTTTGCAAGTCGCCTTCCGTGTCGACGAAATTTATCATCTTGGAAGTCGGCTTGTCGTCGAAAGTAACCTGCGCGGCATTGACTGTTAATCTGCCGTCGTCATATGCGATTTTATTCTGCGCAATCTCCTCTGCAAAGTTTTCGACAATGAACGCCGCGCCCGTCTTGGCGTCGTAATTCTCAATCGTCACCCGACCTTCCGTTGCAAAAATTTTCGTCGCGCCGCCCGCCTTCAAATCAATGCTGACCTGCTTGCCTGCCGTTTGAATCGTATCTTCGCCCGCGCTCGCCGTTATGCTGATTTTTTTCGTGGTGTCTTCGACAATCGCCAAGCTGTTGGCTTCGAGCGTGATATTTTCCTCCACAAAGACAGCGTTCGGGTCAAATATTCTCGCCGCGCCGTTCGCAAGCCCAATAAATATATCATCAGCCTTTGCCGTTAAAGTCGTGCCGTTGACGACGAAGGAGCCGCCAAAAGCCGTCTGCAAGCTCGCATTTTCATCAAGCGCCGTAATTTCTTTGATCTTGCCTTCCGCGTCGGTTTTGAAAGTCAAGGAGTTGTCACTCGCGAGTTTGAATTCATTTTCGCCAATCAAGAACTCGCCGCTTTCCTCGACGTTATAGCTGACCGCCGCGCCCGCATTGCTGACAATCGCGCTGTCCTTCAAACCGCTAATCGTCAACTCGCCGTCGGTAATCGTCGCCGTGACCTCTTCCACGTTTGCAACGGAAATTTTTGCGCCGTTAATTTTCAAGCCGTCCAACTCGTCGCAAGTAAAGGAGCCGTTTTGAAGATTGTCAAGCGCAGTGATTTTTTCGCCGTCACCGGTTACACTGAACTCGTCGTCGGTCGTGATTATAATGCCTTCGAGTTCAAGCCCGCCGAGTTTGCCGCTTAGCGTACCAACGAAATTTTCTATTGAAGACTCCCGCAGAGAACCTGTAAAGCCCTCTGACGTTGTGAAAGTCTTGTCGCCAACGGTTATATCGCCCGCGCCGCTCACCGCGATTTCGTCCGCACCGCCACTTTCGACTACTTCAACCGAATTTCTTGCAAGTTCGATAGCAATTAGCGACTCGTCGTCAAGGAAAATGCTCGTGTCGTTGGTGCCCGTCACGCAGAATTTCTGCCCGTTGAAAATTATTTCGTCGTTGAAGTCGCCCGCGATAAAGTACGCCGCTTCGTCGGGCAAAAATCTATCCGTAACAATTTCGCAAACATTGCCGTCCGAGTCGAGCTTGAAAATTGTCTTGGCGGCGTAAGTCTCAAAAGTTTTGCCGTTAATCGTGAAAGTATCTGCGGCGGTCGTCTCAATGTAGATATTTTCCTCGTCGTCCTTCACAACAAAGTTCGTGCTGTCAGTCACCTTAACAAAGATACCGTTGACCGTCAGCCCTTCCGAAAAGTCGCCGAAAATTTCTTCCAGTCCGTCGGTAGTCGAAAGATTTATCAAGGCAAGATTTTCCGCGTTTGTCTTCGCAACGTTCCTAAATATATCAGCCGGTTCACTTTGCGCCTTTTCTATTCCTAAAACGTTGCCCGAAGTGTCAAGCGTGAAAGTTTTGCCCGCGTTTGTCTCAAAGCTCTTCCCGTTGAAAAAGATTGTGCCGTCGGCGGAAGTCGTTAATTTTTCTGCGCCGCCCGCGTTGTAAACGTGAACATCTTTCCGATAAGTTTTGTTGGTCGCCGTGCTCAAGTCGCCCTTGACGTTTGAAATTTCCGTTATGCCTGTCTCGTCGCCCGTGACTTTAATTTGACTTGCGCCCGTCACTTGAACCGCTTGGTCGTTAATGCTTATGGAGTTCTCGAAATTGGCGGTGACTGCGCCGCGTTGCCATTTGATATTGGCGACGTTGCCGCTACTGTCGGTTTGGAAGATGACGCCGACACTGTCACTTTTAACGTCGTAAGTCTTGCCGTTGATTGTGAAGAGACCGCCGCCGTCCGTGAGGATTGAGACGTTTTGAATGCCGTCGCCCGAAATGTTCGCCGACGCCTTCACGCCTTCAATCGTCGCAATCTTGCCGTCGACAACCTTAACAAAGTTATAGCAATCGTTTTGAATGTTGACGTATTTATTTTCGACGACAAAGCCGGTCGTGGTTGTTGTCTCGCT
>JBGUYA010000149.1:0-8836 GCA_045118435.1 Quinella sp.
TTGAACCTACTTTTTCTTTGCTTGCCCAAAGCGTTGGCGTAGCCGCTTGAACATCCTGTTCAAATGGCGAACGCTTGCGATGCCAGCATTCGCGGAGGGGCATCATCCATGACGCCCCCTCTGCCTTTCGAGATATTTAAAAAGTTTGGGAGTGATTTTGTTTGGAAATGATTTTGGTTTTGGATTTTGGTGGGCAATACAATCAACTGATTGCGCGGCGCGTTCGCGAGAACAATGTTTACTGCGAAGTTCACACGGCTCCGAGCATTGAAAAGATTCGTGCACTTAATCCCGTCGGAATTATTTTGACGGGCGGTCCGCAAAGTGTTTACGAAAAAAATTCTCTCCTGCCACCCGCTGAGATTTTCAACATGAATATTCCCGTACTGGGCATTTGCTACGGGGCGCAGGCTATGGCTGAAGTTTTGGGCGGCGAAGTCAAACCCGCGCAGGTCAGCGAGTACGGCAAGACCGAGCTTGAAGTTTTGCGCGAGTCGAAACTTTTTAAAGGCGTCGAGAAAAAATCGGTCGTCTGGATGAGCCACACCGACAGGATTTTTACCGCACCCGAAAATTTTTCCGTGACTGCCGCGACTGAAAATTGTCCGATTGCCGCAATGGAAGACGCCGCCAAAAATTTCTACGCTGTGCAATTTCACCCCGAAGTTGTGCACACGGTCGAGGGCGCGAAGATTTTTTCAAACTTCGTCGACATTTGCGGTTGCAAGCGCGATTGGAAGATGTCTTCGTTCGTCGTCGACACGATTAATCAGCTCAGGAACAAAATCGGCTACGGAAAGGTTTTGTGTGCACTGTCGGGCGGCGTTGATTCGAGCGTCGCGGCTGTCCTGTTGAGTAAGGCGGTCGGCAAAAATTTGACGTGCGTTTTCGTTGATCATGGGCTTTTGCGCAAGAACGAGGCGGCGGAAGTTGAGGCGGTTTTTAATAACTTCGACTTGAATTTTATCAAGGTCGACGCTGGCGAGAGATTTTTATCAAAACTTCGCGGCGTCGTCGAGCCGGAACGCAAGCGCAAGATTATCGGCGAAGAATTTATCCGCGTGTTCGAGGAAGTTTCAAAGCAAATCGGCGCGGTTGATTATCTGGTTCAGGGCACGATTTATCCCGACGTGATAGAGAGTGGGCTTGGCAAGTCGGCTGTGATAAAATCTCATCACAACGTGGGCGGCTTGCCCGATTTTGTCGACTTCAAGGAGATTGTTGAGCCGTTGCGTCTGCTGTTCAAAGATGAAGTTCGGCAAGCAGGGCGTGAACTCGGCTTGCCGGAAAATATTGTAAGTCGTCAACCGTTTCCAGGTCCGGGCTTGGGCATTCGGATTATCGGCGAGGTCACAGCGGAGAAGGTTAGAATTGTGCAGGACGCCGACGCCATTTATCGCGAGGAGATTGCTAAGGCGGGCATAAAAAATTTGTCGCAATACTTCGCGGCGTTGACGAATATGCGGTCGGTTGGAGTTATGGGCGACGGCAGGACTTACGATTTCGCGATTGCTCTTCGCGCGGTGTTGACGAGTGATTTTATGACGGCGGAGGCGGCGCAAATTCCCTTTGAAGTTTTGAACGTCGTCGCGAATCGCATTGTCAACGAGGTTAAGGGCGTCAATCGCGTCCTCTACGACTGCACAAGCAAGCCGCCCGCCACGATTGAATTTGAGTGAGGAGAATTTTTCATGAACAGTCCGAAGGTCGGGCATATAAATTTTCTGAACGTCCTGCCGCTCAACTACGGCTATCAAAACTGCGCGGCGGATTTGCAAATCGTTTACGGTGTGCCGACTTTTCTAAACGGCGAACTTAAGGCGGGGCGAATTGACTTCAGCAATATTTCTTCGATTGAATACGCCAAGCAAAGCGACAAGCTTTTGATTCTGCCAAAAATTTGCGTTCGCGCAGATTGCGACGTCACGAGTATAATTCTCGTCTCGCGCAAGCCGATTGAAAATCTTCGCGACGACAAAATTATCCTTACGTCGAAGTCGGCGACCGCGCAACGTCTTTTGAAAATTATTCTGCACGAAAGCTACGACGCCGCGCCGCACTACGAGACGCGAGCCGTTAAAGTCGAAAACCCTGTTGATGACGACGCGACCGCCGCGCTGTTAATCGGCGACGACGCGCTTTATGTTTATCTTCATGCGCCCGAAAATTTTTATCTGTACGATTTGGGCAGGGAGTGGCACAAGCTCACGGGGCGGCAAATGGTTTATGCGCTGTGGACTGTGCAAAAAAAATTCGCCACCGAAGAGCCTGCGCTACTTCAAGCGACGTATGAAAAAATTCTTCGCGCCTTCGCATTTGGCATTGAGCATAAAGCCGACGCAATTAAGTCCGTGCTGTCGTCAAAGCCTTTCACATTCGATGAACTGGATAAATATTTGGGCGGCGTCATTAAATGGGACTTGACGGCGGAGGCTTTAGATGCTTTGAAACTTTACTATCACAAAGCTTTTGAACTGAAACTAATCGACACCGAGCCAACTTTAGAGTTTGCAAACGTCACGCCGTAAAGAACATATGCGAGACGGGAGCCGCGATTAGCAAGCTGATGATTGTGCGCTCAAGGAAGAGGATAAACAGTTCGGGGAGGTTGACGGGGATTTTCGAGCCGAGAATCAAGCCGCCGACTTCCGACAAGTAAATCAGTTGAGTAACCGAAATGACCGCGACGATAAATTTTGCCATAGGGCTGGTGATTGTGCCCGCCGCCAAAACCGAAGGCGTGAACATGTCCGTAAAGCCGACAATCATTGTCTTTGAAACTTCGGTGGCTTGCGGCACGTCCAAAAGTTGCAACAGCGGCAGGAACGGCAAGCCCAGCGTGTCAAAAATCGTCGTGTGATTTGCCAAGACCAACGCCAAAGTTCCTATGCACATGACGACCGGCAATACGCCGAACCACATGCCCGCCGCATTTTTGAACGCGCCTTCCATAAATTGTTCAACGCCGCGATGTTCACCGACGCGCTCACGAGCAAGCGCAATGCCGTATTGAAAAGATGTCGTGTAACCTTCGGGGAGCGTCTCGCCCATTGCCTTGCCCGGTACCAAGTACTCGTCCTTCTTCAAGCTAAGCGGCGGGATTCGCGGCAAGATTAATGCGCAGACAATTCCTATCGCGCAGATTAAAAGATAGTACAGCCCGAAATATTCCATTAAGTCGACCTGCGCGAGCACGACGATTGAAAACGTTATTGAGACGGCGGAAAAGGTCGTCGAGATAATCGCCGCTTCACGCTTGGAGTAGTAGCCGCCTTCGTACTGATTAGCCGTGAGCATAACGCCCAAAGTGCCGTCGCCAATCCAACTTGTTATGCAGTCGACCGCCGCGCGTCCGGGTATTGTGAACAACGGGCGCATTATTTTTGTAAGCATTGCCCCGATAAATTCAAGCAGTCCGAAATCCAACAGGAGCGGCAAAAGTAATCCCGCCAAGAGAAAAATTACCACGAGCACAGTCAACAGGTCGTGCAAGACGAAACCGCCGTTATCGCCCGAAGTGATTAAAGCGATTGTGCTGTCAGGATTATCCGCGTCGACGCCGAGATACGTTAGCCAAATGAAAATCGCGCCGAAAATCCTAATCACGACCCAAATCGCCGTCGTTGAAAAGGTGTTGGCGACAATCGGATAAGTCGCAATAAAATTCGGCTTGCCTAAAAAAATTACGCCGAGAATCGCCGATAACGTCACAATTCCCACGCACAGCATCGGGAGATAATCGCCTATCGCGTTTGAAATCATGTCCGCGATAATTTTCACGACGATTGTCCAACTGCCGTCGTATTGCACGGGAACCATGAACAAAATTATCCCGATGATTGACGGCACTAGAAAGCCCGCCAGTGAACCTTGTTGTTTCTTCATTTCAATCCCCTTCAAAAAGTTTTTAGAAAAAATCCGAATCATTATAGCATTAATCGCGCGACTTTCAATAAAAAAATCCCGCCGAGTTTTTCGACGGGATTAAATTTTTTTTCGTGCAGAGTTTATTTGAGCTTAGAACCGCTGACTTTGTAGGTCGTGCCGTTTATGTTGAACTTGGTCGAGGTCGTGACGTTCTTAAAAATGACAGAGCCGTCACCAATCGTGAGCGTGAGCGTCCCCTTGCTGTACTTGGAATTGTCAAACGTGCCGTCAACGATTTGAAGCATGTCGCCGCTCGTGTAGTCAAAAATCGTATCGGTGCCCTCGTTGGCTTTGTAAATGAAAGTGTCGTTGCCGTCGCCGCCATAAAGTGAATCGTCGCCTGCGCCGCCCCAGAGCGAATCTTTACCTGCACCGCCGCGCAGAATGTCATTATCGGCTTGTCCGTAAAGTTTGTCAGCTCCCGCGTTGCCGACGAGTGAATCCTTGCCCGCGCCGCCATACAATGAATCTTTACCAGTGCCGCCCGCGATTGTGTTGGCTAAGCTGTTGCCCGTAATTTTAACGGCTTTAGTTCGCGTCGAGGCGTCGAGGCGTCGAGGACTTTAATTACAGAATCGACAGTCACAGGCGAGCTTGTCGAATCGATGACGGTTACAGCTTTGTTGCCGTCAATATTTACAGCGTCCAAACTCGCCGCGCCGTTCAAAGTTATTTTGCCCGTACCAGTCGTGACGATAAAATTTTTGCCGCTCGTTTTGGAAGAATAAGTATCGTTGCCATCGCCGAGTCTCAAAGTGTCCGTCTCGTTAAAGCCGTAAATAATTTTGTTACCGTCCGCGCAGATGAAGAGATTTTTATTGCCACTCGCAAAAATCGTATCTTTTCCGCTCCCAATCGCAATCATGTTTTCGTCGCCGGAGGTTATAACGGCATCATCGCCCTCGCCCGCATCTATGCTGCTGTTGTTGCTGAGATTTGAGACGATATCTTTTCCTGCGCCCGAAACAACTACAGCGAAATCTGAAACATTGTGAATGGCATCATCGCCCTTGCCGGCGACTATATCGTTGATAAATTCACTGCCGATAATTTCAACATTGCCTGCGAGGGAGGCTTCAATTTTTCGGACTGCCGAATTCAAATAAATTTCCGAAGGATCAATGATACCGGAAAAATTTTTATCGGCAGTCAATGTGCCGTATGTTTCCGCGTTGTTTGCTTGAGAAACATTAACTTTTTGGGTTTCCGAACTCAATAAGACTTCCGAAGGGGCAAGCTCGGCGGAAAATTCTTTATCGGCGGTCAATGCGCCGTATTCCACAGAGAGACCTTCGGGCAACGGGACAATCGGTTGCCCGTAAGAGTCGGCAGCCACATGATGCCTTCCGTTGGAAATATCGCCTTCTATCTCTAAAGGCAACCATTCTCCGCTTTTAATCTGCTGAAATTTACGAAGTTTATAGTCCTTGAAAGTCACGGAGCCGTTCCCAACGTAAACCACGTAATCATTGCCGACAACTTTCCCCATATACGCGCCGCCCACTATGCTCAGCGTGTCATTAGGATTCCAACCGTAGACAGTATCATTGCCGTCGCCCGACTTGTACTCATAAATGTTAAAAGAATGTCCGTCGCTGTAAATTTCATCATTGCCCTTGCCGCCATATACAGTTACGGGCTTGATCTCGGTCTTTGACGCTAAAACCCATCTGCCGTTGTCGTCCTTCTCAAAGCCGGAGAGCATTGCCTTTCCAAAGAACGGGAACAATTTATCCTTGCTGTAAGTACTTAAAAGCTTGACGAAACTTTTTGTTACACCAAAAGCTTTATTAATCTTTCCAAAAACGTCTGCAATCGACTTTAAGAATTTGTAGAATTTATTGTTCTCGGCGTATTTGTCTAGCAAGTCGGAAATTCTATCGGAGCTGTAATTGTCAACGACGTTGTTGAAGGCGTCATTTCTTTCCTTAACCGTCTTTGTCTTGTCAGTCATGGTGTTCAAGTCGTCCAACAGTCCAATAATATCGATATTTTCTTTAGCGACCTCGTATAACGGATCAAAAATTGACTTCAACATATCTTCGACGGGAATAACGGAATTCAATTTAATTAAGTCGTTGCCGCCGCCCGCGCTTATCGAAGTGTAGCCGCCGCCGGAATTCGTGATTGAATCCTTGCCGCCGCCTGCATTTACCGTGACGTGTTCTTCGTAATTGGTAACGACCATCTTCGCTGATGTATCGGTATAACCCGCGCCGATTGTTACGTATTCCGCATAATTTTTTACCGTGTCCGTGCCGCCGTAGCCGGTGTTAATTGATGCGTAAGCCGACTCATTGCGAATCGAATCGTTCATATATCCCGTGTCAACTGTAGTATGAGAACTGTTGCTGTAAAGCCAAAGGGTATCATTGCCGACGCCCGTTTTAACTGTGTTTTTTGTGCCGCTGAGTAAAAGGATATAATTTTCGTCAGTACCCTTCGCGAAAATGTCATCTGTGCCCGCGACTATGCTGTTATGATCGCTCCTGACCGTGACAGAATCATTATCCGCGCCCGTGACTACCGTATTGTCTGAAGTTTGAAGATATACTTTATTATCGCCGCCGTCTACACTGACAAAATTTCCGCCGTAACCCCAACTGCCGAGCAAGCTTATCAAATTTTCGCCTGTTCCCGATTGTAATGTAACAGTCATATCGTAGCTTTCGACGACGACAGAATCCGTATCTTTGCCGGTTTTCAGAGTAATATTCTTGCCGCCTGTCAGACTTATCAAATTATTTCCGTCGCCGCTGCTTATCGACACTTTGGAACCTTTGCTTATGATTTTATCATTATCTGCGCCGCATTTTATCTTGACGTTGGAGCCGCTGTTTTGAACCGTGTTTTTGCCTTTTCCTAACGTTATCTTGACGTTGGAGCCGCTGTTTTTAACGGTATCGCCTTTGACGTTGGAATTTGCATCGGTTACGGCATTGTAAGTGACATTCCCGTCGGCGTCGGAAGAATCATTGTCTGCCTCGCTTCCGAAGATTGTCACGTTCTCGCCGCTGTTTTGAATGGTATCCTTACCGTCACCCGCCTTTATCGTGACGCTTGAGCCGCTGTTTTGAATCAAATTGTTTTTACTGTCGGCAGTTGAATCGATTGAGACGTTGTAACCGGAATTTTCGACGGTATCTTTACCTTCGCCCGTATCGATTACTGCATATTCGCCGCTGTTGTAAATCGAATCATTACCCGTTCCACCGAGAATTCTGGCACTCCGAGCTTTGTCATTGTTGATTGTGTCATTACCTGTGCCGCCGGTTAAGAGAGCATTTGCGCTGTTCCCTGCGCCTTCGTCGTGATAATGACAATTTATGATAAGATCGTTACCATTGCCGCCGCTCAACATTACGCCGTCGCCGCCGTCAGAGTTTCCGTCGCCGTTTCGAAGAGTATCTTCACCATCGCCGCCGTAAACTGCGACGTCCGAACCGAGAGTTCCCTCATTGCCGTAATCGTCGTAGTTAAAAACGTAATCGTTGCCTCCCTCGCTTTTGATGACGACATTGGCTTTGTAATTTTCGATATAATCGTTGCCACCACCCGAATTTATCGAATTGTTGTTGCCGTCGTTTTCAATGTAATCGTCGTCTTCGGTGCCCTTGATTTTAAGGTCGTTATCGGATTTACGGATTATGTTGTAAGCTTTGGCGTCGCTGATTTTGGAGGCGATATTAACTTTATTGTAATAATCGGTAAGCGTTATCGTTCCCTTGCTTTTGACGGTGATAATAACGTTTGCGCCGTCGTCACTACGTTGAGAACTCCAAGAATCAACGATAACCAAAGTGCTCCACTCGTTAAAGCCGTTGATTGTGTCGTCGCCGGAAGTGTAGACGTAAGCGATGCCGATGCCTTGATTGTTTATGAAATCATTGCCCGCGCCGCCCGAAACAGTGACATTAACGCCGTTGCTTTCGATTTCGTCATTACCTTTGCCCGCGTTGATTGAGACTTTATCGGCTTCGTTTTTGATTGTGTCATCGCCCGTACTCGTAGCGATTGTAACGGAGTTTGCGGAATTTTCAATGTAATCTTTGCCAGAAGTGCCCGTAACTTTAACGTCGCTCTTATCGTTGAAGATTACATTTTTTAATTGAACCTTGCTTAACGCTGAAAAAATATTAACTTTGGAATCCTCATAATCGGTGAGCGTTATCTTGCCCTTATCTTTAACGGTGATAATAATCCTTGAGCCGTCATCGCTACGTTTTGAAGTCCAGGCATTGGCGATAATCAATGCGTTTCGGTCGTTAAAGCCGCTGATTGTGTCGTTGCCCGAAGTGTAGATGTAAGCGTTACCAACGCCTTGATTGCTGACAAAATCATTGCCCGCACCGCCCGAAATCGTAACTCTTTTGCTGTTGTTATTAATCGAATCGTTACCTGCACCCGCATTAATTAAAAGGTCGGGGCTGTTGTTTTCGACAGAATCATTTCCGTTGCCCGCGTTGATTGTCGTATTTGCGCCGTTGTTTTTGATAGTGTCATTGCCCGTGCTCGCAGTAATTGAAACGCCGGAGCCGTTGTTCTCAATATAATCTTCGGCGGCGGTACCCGCAATTTTAATATTGCCGTCGTAATTACGTATAATGTTATACGATTTAACTTCACTGAGTTTGGAAACAATGTTAACTTTGTCGTACCAATAATCGGTGAGCGTTACCAATGTTTCGGTATTGCCGAAGTTGCTGATTGTGTCGTTGCCGGAAGTATAGACGTAAACGGTGCCTAAATCTGCACTGACAGAATCATTGCCCGCGCCGCCTGAGATTGTGACGTTTACGCCGTTGTTGGAGATGACATCATTACCTGCGCCGCCGTCAATCTTAGTTTTCTTGCCGTTATTATGAATGTCGTCATCGCCCGCGCCGCCTGAGATTGAGACGCTTGCGCC
>JBGUYA010000150.1:0-9649 GCA_045118435.1 Quinella sp.
ATTTGCGTCGAGATTATATTTGATAAAAGCTCGCGCCCGCCGCGCAGGACTGCCGCCGCAGTTTCATCGCAACTCGTTTCAATGCCCAGCGTTAAAATTTTATCCATTGGCAAACCTCGTAATACAGAAATTTATCGGGACGCCCTGCTCGGAAAATTTATTCTCGTACTCAGTGCGAATGTTATCGGGCGGCTCGCAAGCGTGCAAGTCGTTGGTCACGTCGCGAACCTCAAGCCCCGCCAATTCAAACTGCTCCAACGAAAAATCGAACAAGCCACGATTATCCGTCTTAAAATAAATTTCCCCGCCGCGCTTTAAAATCTTCCTGTACATTTCCAGAAATCGGACGTGCGTCAAGCGGCGTTTGGCATGACGTTTCTTTGGCCAGGGATCACAGAAATTTATATAAAGCCTGTCGACCTCGTGCTCGCCGAAAAGTTCCGTGACGTTGTTTATATCGAAGACGATTAAGCGAACGTTGCCAAGATTTTTTTCGCGAACCTTCCGCGCCGCCGCCAACACGCAAGTTTTCTCGACCTCAAGCCCGATAAAATTTATCTGCGGATTGCGCTCGGCAAGTTGCGTTATAAAGTCGCCCATGCCCGTGCCAAGCTCAACGTAGAGTTCGCGCGATGAATCTTTCTTAATCGGCTCAACTTCTCCGACCGTCACGAAGTCCGCGAAGGCTTGAAGTTTTTCGTCCGTGTGAGGCTTTTTCCTAAGCCGCAATATTTTTTCCTCCTTAATTACGAATTACGAATTACGCATTGCGCATTTCGCATTGCCTTTTACTCCTCGTCAAGCCCAATTAAGTTTTCCTCGCGCATGAACGCCGCCAACTTTTTTATGCCGCTCATGACCGCGCGATAATGTTCAGGCGTCAGCGACTGCGAACCGTCCGAAAGTGCCCGCGCTGGATTTGGATGCATTTCCATCATTAAGCCGTCCGCGCCCGCCGCGATTGCCGCAAACGCCATTGGCTTAACCATGCGCCATTTGCCCGTGCCGTGACTTGGGTCAACGATTATCGGTAAGTGCGACAAATGCTTGACCGCCGCCACCGCCGACAAATCCAACGTGTTGCGCGTGTAAGTTTCATAAGTTCTGATTCCGCGCTCGCACAACACGACGTCGGGATTGCCCGCGTTCATAATATATTCCGCCGCGTTCAACCACTCGTCAATTGTTGCCGCAAGCCCGCGTTTCAAAAGTACGGGGCGTTTGCATTTGCCGACTTCTTTAAGCAACCCGAAGTTCTGCATATTTCTTGCACCGATTTGCAACATGTCCGCATACTCGGCAACGGGCGCAATGCCTTCAACCGTTGTAACTTCCGTGACGATTTTCAAGCCCGTAACTTCACGCGCCTCCGCCAAATACTTCAAGCCCTCGATTTCCAAACCTTGAAACGAATACGGAGAAGTTCTCGGCTTGTACGCGCCGCCTCTTAAAAATTGTGCGCCGCCGTCTTTGACAATCTGCGCGGCTTTGAGAAGTTGCTCGCGACTCTCGACTGCGCAAGGTCCCGCCATAACGACAGGCTCGCCGCCGCCGATTTTCACGCCGTCAACGTCGATAACGCTTGCTTGCGGATGAAACTCGCGGCTTGCCAACTTGTAACTCTTTGAGATGGCAACGGAACTTTCGACGCCGGGCAACGCGTCAATCGCCACGCTCGCCAACTTCGCCTTGTCGCCGATGACGCCGACAATTTTCTGTTGCGCGCCCTCCATAATCTTCGCGTCAAGTCCGACGCTCTTTATCGCCTTAATGACCTCGTTAATATTCCTTGAAGTCGCCTCCGGATTCATTATGATAACCATAAAACTGCCTCCTAAAACTTTACTGCGTTAAACGGCGATATTTTACTGCGAAATTTTGACCTTGAAAAGATTTTTGCCAAAAAAAATTGCCGCGACCAAGCACGGCAGGTGATGCCAAAAAATATTTTAAGTTATCTTTGCCAGCGTGACGAAGATTGAACGAATTAACTTTGCGCGTTCTTCGGCAGAAATTTCGCCTGCCGCCTCCGAACGATAAAGATTTACCGACATTTGCGCGATGAGTTCCGCCTCGCGTCGCGTGATAAATTTGCCTTCCACAAAAATAAATTCTATCATTGATTTGACCTGCGCAAAAGTCGTCTTCGCCGTGATTTTCGACATCATGTCGCGATAAAGCATTTGCTTTTGGTCAAGCTCCTCCGGTATCAGCGCAATGCGAATATAGCCGCCCAGCCCGCGCCGCGACTCCACCACAAATCCGCGCTCCGTCGTAAATCGCGTACTCAAGACGTAACTTATCTGTGACGGCGCACAGCTCACCTCGTCGGCAACTTCCGTCCGTTTCAGTTCGATTTGCCTGTCCGAATTTTGCTTGAGACGCTTCAAAATATAATCTTCAATCGTGTCCGCTTTATTGTTAAGCATGATTGTTCACCTCGCTTGATATTTTGACATTATACTTTTAAAAAAGCAAAACGGCAAGCTTTTTTTCCTTGCAAAATTTTTTGGCGGTCAAAAAAAAATCTGCCACGAGAAATTTTCATGGCAGATATATTTTTATTGAGTCGTTATCAGCTTGCCGCCTTTTCCTTGCGGCGCGGGTTGACGCGCTTGAATTTCTTGAGTTGTTCTTCAGTGAGTTTCGGGCAGTCTTCGTCGTAAACAATATCGTCGTCGCTCATTTGCTTTAGTGCTTCAAGTTCTGCTTCTTGTTCTTCCGTTAAAGGTTGTCCTCTACGCAAAATATAAGTCACCATTGCCATAATAAATCCTCCTTTCGCCTTTATCTGCTTTTCGCGCCGAAATAATTCGAGTTCTGTCCTCGCGGTCAGTGTACACGACGAACAGAATATCATCAACTTTGCCGATAACTTGCCAGCGGTCTTCATCGTCGGAATGTTCTTCATCGCGCAGTTCGATTCGATTATCATCTAAAAATACACTTGCGGCTGTTTTAAAACTGACGTTATGCTTACGTTTGTTTATGCGAGCTTTTTCCGAGTCTCACTCAAAAATCAAATCGCCCGCTTGATATTCAACGTTGCTCATGACAGTGCGTCGCCGCCGCCGACGTAATCTTGAATGGCGAGCGAATAAACCAACCGCCTGTCGCGCATGAAGGTCAAGACGCGCATAACTTCCCAAGCCGTGTCGAGACTCGTAAAGCAGGGAACGCCCAGTTCAACCGTCGCGCGGCGAATTCTGAATCCGTCTTTGGCAACGTGCTTGCCGGGAGCTTGCGTATTAATGACCATGTGAATCTTGCCGAGCTTGATCATGTGGATAATGTCGGTGCTACGCTGATGAACTTTGCCAACGACTTCCGCATTAATGCCGATTGACTGCAAAGCTTTAGCCGTGCCTTCCGTCGCCACGATTTTAAAGCCGAGTTCGGAAAAGGCTTTGGCGAGCTGTTTCATTTCTTCCTTGTCCTTGTCGGCAACCGTGAACAGAATGCAACCGTTCTTCGGCACAACAATTCCCGCGCCCGTGATTGCCTTATAGAGTGCGCGGGCGTAGTGGTAATCAATGCCCATGACTTCGCCCGTCGACTTCATTTCGGGTCCGAGAGAAATATCAACGTCTTGCATTTTCGCGAAGGAGAAGACAGGAGCTTTCACCGCGACATAGGGTTTAGGCTCAACAAGTCCCGAATAGTAGCCCATGTTCTTTAAAGTCTCGCCGAGAGCCACGCGCGTCGCGACGTTGACCATTTTAATATCGGTGACTTTGCTAAGGAAAGGAACCGTGCGGCTTGAGCGCGGATTGACTTCGATAACGTAAACGCGCCCGTCCGCCACGACGTATTGAATATTGAGCAAGCCCTTGACGTTGAGCGCGAGAGCCATGCGCTTGGTGTAGTCGGTTATCGTGTAAATGATTTTGGAAGGAAGAGTTTGCGGCGGATAAACTGCAATGCTGTCGCCGCTGTGAACGCCCGCGCGTTCGACGTGCTCCATAATGCCGGGAATAACCACGTCTACGCCGTCGCTGATTGCGTCAACTTCAACCTCCGTGCCCTGCATATATCTATCGACAAGCACCGGGTGATCAGGCGTAACTTTGACCGCGCGGCTCATGTAATCGCGAAGTTCTTCCTCGTTGTAGACAATTTCCATTGCGCGACCGCCCAAAACGTAGCTGGGACGAACCATAACGGGATAGCCAATTTTAGCCGCGCCGCTTATCGCGTCGTCAAGATTGGTCACGCTGATTCCCTTCGGGCGCGGAATAGTCAATTCGGTCAACATCTCGTCGAAACGCTCGCGGTCTTCTGCGCGGTCAATGTTGTCGACGCTTGTCCCGAAAATTTTCACGCCCGCCGCCGCCAAACTCGCCGCAAGGTTAATCGCAGTCTGTCCGCCGAATTGCACAATCACGCCGTCGGGCTTTTCCTTGTCGACGATATTCAAAACGTCTTCAGTCGTGAGCGGCTCGAAATAAAGCTTGTCGGAAATGTCAAAGTCGGTCGAAACGGTTTCGGGGTTGTTGTTGATAATAATCGCCTCAATGCCCGCCTCGCGCAGTGCCCAAACGCTGTGAACTGAGCAATAATCGAACTCGACGCCTTGACCAATGCGAATCGGTCCCGAACCCAAGACGATAATTTTCCGCTTGTCGCTGACGGCAACCTCATCAACCTCGCCGCGATAAGTCGAGTAATAGTAAGGCGTCATTGCCTCGAACTCGCCCGCGCAGGTGTCAACCATTTTGTAAATGGGAAGAATTTTATATTGCTTGCGCATCGTGCGAACTTCAATTTCCTTGACGTTGGCAAGCTCGGCAATCGATTTATCGGCAAGTCCTAAAAGTTTCGCCTCGCGCAGAGTTTTTGCGTTAAGTTCGCCTTTCTTAAGCCGAATTTCCATGTCGGTGATATTTTTAATCTTGTCGATAAACCAGCGGTCAATCTTGGTGATGTCGGCGATTTCTTGGGGCGTGGCAATATTTCTGCGCAGTGCTTCGGCGATAAGGAAAAGTCTTTCGTCGTCAATGCGGCTGAGACGCTTTTTAATTTTCTCGTCGTCCCAAGCGTCCATCTTCGGCATGTGCAAGCGATTAACGCCGATTTCCAAACTACGGACAGCTTTTAAAATCGCGCCCTCAAAACTGCGGTCAAGGCTCATGACTTCGCCGGTCGCCTTCATTTGTGTGCCAAGCGTCGTATCGGCGTAGACAAATTTATCGAAAGGCCAACGCGGGAACTTGACGACGATATAATCAACGCTCGGCTCGAAACAAGCCTTAGTCTTCTTGGTGACAGCGTTAATAATTTCATCAAGGTTGTAGCCGATAGCGATTTTGACGCTGACTTTGGCAATGGGGTAGCCCGTCGCCTTGCTCGCGAGAGCCGACGAACGACTGACGCGCGGATTGACTTCGATAACGTAATAGCTGTCGCTCATCGGGTCAAGCGCGAATTGAATATTGCAACCGCCCTCAATCTCCAACGCGCGGATAATCTTCAAGCTCGCCGAACGCAACAGCTGATATTCATGGTCGTTAAGCGTCTGCGTCGGGGCAACGACGATTGAATCGCCCGTGTGCACGCCGACCGGGTCGAAGTTTTCCATTGAGCAAATCGTTATGCAGGTGTCGTTGGCGTCGCGCATAACCTCATACTCAATTTCCTTCCAACCCGCGATTGAACGTTCAATCAGCACTTGACCAATCATTGAGTATTTCAAGCCGCGCAGAGTAATTTCGACAAGCTCTTCCTCGTTGTTGGCAATGCCGCCGCCCGTGCCGCCGAGCGTGTAAGCGGGGCGAACAATCAGCGGATAGCCGATTTCTCTTGCAAAGTCAATCGCGCCGTGAATGTCCTCGACTATTGTCGATTCTGGAATGGGTTCGCCAATCCTCTCCATGAGTTCCTTGAAAAGTTCGCGGTCTTCCGCCTTTTTAATTGCCTCAATCGACGTGCCAAGCAGTTCGACGTTGTATTTTTCAAGTACGCCGCTCTCTGCGAGTTGAACCGCGAGATTAAGTCCTGCCTGTCCGCCGAGAGTCGCAAGCAGTCCGTCGGGGCGTTCTTTCTCGATTATCGCCGTCAAGAAGTCGACAGTCAGCGGCTCGATATAAACGCGGTCGGCAATATTGGCGTCGGTCATTATCGTTGCGGGATTTGAGTTGACGAGAACGACTTCCAAGCCCTCCTCCTTGAGCGAGCGGCAAGCTTGCGAACCTGCGTAATCGAACTCCGCCGCCTGCCCTATGATTATCGGTCCCGAACCGATTACGATTATCTTGTTGAGATTTTTTTTCTTAGGCAAAGTTCATGCCTCCTTATTTTGCATTGCGCATGTTATCTATAAACGCGTCGAAAAGGCGAACACTGTCATTGGGACCGGGCGCGGCTTCAGGGTGATACTGCACGGAAGAAATCGGCAACGACACATGACGAATTCCCTCAACAGAGCCGTCATTGAGCGACAGGTGAGTTATCTTGAGCGGTAAGCCCTGCAGTGATTTTCCTTCGACTGCGTAGCCATGATTCTGCGACGTGATATAAACTTTTCCGTTTTCAATATTTTTGACGGGCTGATTCGAGCCGCGATGCCCGAACTTCAACTTGTAAGTGTTCGCGCCCATTGCCAACGCTAAAATCTGATGACCCAAGCAAATTCCGAATATCGGGAGCTTGCCAATAAGCTTTTTAACTTCGCCAATGACTTCCGGAACGTCTTTGGGGTCGCCGGGACCGTTCGAGAGAAAAACTCCGTCGGGCTTGAGTGCGAGAATAGCCTCTGCAGGAGTTTTGGCGGGGACGACAGTTACTCTGCAGTTGAGCTTGCGGAGCGCGTCGAGAATATTTCTTTTAATGCCGAAGTCCATAGTCACGACGTTAAGCGCGTTCGCCCGCGCGTCAATCGTGTACATAACGGGCGTGCTCACCTGCTCGACGACATTTTTCCTAATCGGCAACGCCATCATTTCGTTAATGGTGCTCTGCGAAGTGTATTCGCTGACAATGACGCCCTTCATTGTGCCCGCCGAGCGGATTTTTTTCGTCAAGGCGCGAGTGTCGACATCGTAGAGGCAAGGAATTTTCTCCGCCGTGAGAAAATCGGCAAGCGTTTTCTCCATTGAGGAGCTTGAAGGATTTTCGCACAAGTCGCCGACAATCAAGCCGCCCACGAAACTTTTGCGGCTCTGGTTAAAAATTTTCGCCGTGCCGTAGTTGCCGATAAGCGGATAAGTCAGCGTGACGATTTGCCGACAATAGGACGGGTCAGTCAATATTTCCTGATAGCCGGTCATGCCCGTATTAAAGACGACTTCGCCTTCCGTTGTGGCGTTCGAGCCGCCGAACAGTTGCCCGCGAAAGGTCGTGCCGTCCGCCAGTATCAATTTCCCTTTCAACGTTTTCACCTACTAAATCTAAAATTATTTTGTTATACTACGGAAAAAAAGTTTAACACACGGCTTGCCGCATTGCAAATAATTTTCGCCACCCACCCTTGAAAATTCTGTATACAATCACTCGCAATTTTAAATCAGTCAAAAGTTGATTCGTTTAACGTTGTCGCGTTTTTCGCGGGCAAGGAAATTTTATCGTGAGCTGGATTCAACGATGAGTAAAAAAAATTCAAGCTTGCCAAAAAGCTTGGCAAACTTGGCATTTCATTCAAAATTGTTTTTGACGACGAATATTTTTTCACGTCCGCGACGTTTTCGCTCAATTAAAATGGGCGGTGGCTCAGCATATTTTGTGCATCCAGTTAAAAAATTCTGGCTCATTATCCCTACAGAAAGCAAGTAATTCAGTCGGAACGGTCTTTGAAAGACATTCGACGTAATCTCTCAAAATTTGCTTATCATTTGTAGATAAATCTTTGTTAAAAGAGAACGCGCGAACTTTTATGTAGAGTGCCCTTAGATTTTCTAAAAATTCCATTTGCTCCTTAGCTGATTTCGCGACGGGAACTTTAGCATCGAACGTAGCATTGAGTGGATACTTTTTAGCATCGGCAAAATCGCTGTAGTAAGCATTCTGGAACTCTAAAATAATCCCGCTATCGAAATCCGTAATCAGTTTCATATATGGGCGTATAATTTTTTTCTGCCTCGAAATATTGTAGGCAAAATAGACTTCAGCTTTGCGTTCGCCTGCCGTCTTTACGATTGCCGGAGTGAGGAAGTAGTTATTACCTGCAATTGCCGCAAAATGTTCTTTTATCTTTTTTAATTGTTCAGGATATTCGTGCGAAATATCGTTGACGTTTGTCGGAATATCAGCGACGATTTCAGCGAAATGTTTCCTAAGTTTTTTTGTGCTTTCCGGGTATTCTTGAACCATATTATGACCTCCTTAAGTTAAACTCTCAACGAGTCGGTGGAAAAAACGACCGCAGAGCGATCAGCATAGGTATAGCAGTCTTCTAACTGTTCGATTGATACGACGTGGCAAGGCTCGTTCGAACCACTGTCGCAAATAGTCAGAGCGATTAAATTGCCGTCGCCGTCTCTTATTGTGCCGGTTAGCGTAACCATGTGGTCAGCCCCGCCATCGCCCACGCAAGTAGGATCGTCCCAAAGATAGCCAGAATTGACAGCCATCATCCCAACGTAGCCCTGCTCCAATTTTTCGGCAATGGAATCCAAGTCGCCGCCGCGGTCGGAGGGGTGAAGGACTTCGCTATCGACGCCAAGACTGCTTAAAATGTTTTGAATATTTCCCGTGTTTGTTGCACCATTATCCGACGAAGGCAGGAAGTCATAATAAGTGCATTCATTACTTGCTATTGCATAGCCTGTAATCAGCGATTCGTTAGCGTCAAGCCCGCACAGATTCAAGAAATTTGAAGTAGAAACGAGTCCGCAGTTACCTTCTGCTTTAAAAGGGTTGTCGCCTTGACTACTGTCGAGACTGACCCCGACCTCCGTTGGATTGCCGAAAACGATAACATCTTGTCCTTCAAAACCTTCCATGTCGTTGCGTATTTCTGGCATCATAGCTTCGGCGGGTTGAATCGTATCCAAAACTGCTTGCGGAACTTCGTTACCGCCGTCAAAAATCAAATCAAAAAATCCCATGTGGATACCTCCTTAAAATTCAATGTTCAACGGATTTCCTATAGCTTAGATACTTCGCGCTCATCTTCCCAAATTGATTGCTCGGTAGGTATCGGCGAATTCCATATTGCACCAAGATAATTAACTCGTCAGTGCTTATCGTGACCTCGTCTAGGATTTGCGCTTCGATGAGTTCCGCCCAATTCTTCATATCGGTCTGCGTCATTATCTTTTCCAGCGAAATGAGGCTTGAAATTTTTTCTTGGTAGTCTTTGCCGTTACGTTTATAAGCACCTGTGCTTGAATACTCCCGCAAAATCTCAATGGCAGTCATTGCCCTATCGCCCAAAAAGAATTCGTCAGATGTGCAAATTTTCCGGATAGCTGCCTCGTCAACGCTCCCGCATTTACCTTTAGGCAAGAAGTTGGCAAGGATAACTGCTAAGGCTTGCGAAGTCAAAGGCTTGACGTTCTTGCAGACCTTCAGACCGCCGTAGACGAACGGTTTGACTTGGTCGGGTTTGAAGTAATTTATCTTGCAAAGCACCGAACTCGTCCAGCCGTTTTGATAGACGGCGGCAACACCAGGTGACAAACGTGCCAGCTCTCGCTTTTGTGGTTCAGTCAAG
>JBGUYA010000151.1:0-3302 GCA_045118435.1 Quinella sp.
CCATTGACGGTATAAGTACCCGCCGCCGAAACTTGCAAGTTTGCGCCCGCGTCGAGTCCGAGAATTTCAAAGCCGCTTTCGTCCGCAACAATGGAAATATCCGTATCGCCGATAACTTTCAGCGCAGAACTGCCGTTGATTGAAAAATTGCCGCCGCTGAAGTCGCCGCTGATCGTCCCGTTTAAACTATCGACCATACTGGCATAAGGCGCGGCATTTTCTTCAAAACGCGCCCTTAACGCAATGCTTGAATCGCCGCTTACGTTGTAAGTTCTCTCGCCGATTGTGAATTTGCCCGTCGTGTCAGTGACAAGGTTGTAATAACTTAAGGTAGGTTTGTCGGCAAGGCTCGCACCGCCCGTGATTGTCGCACCGTTAGAAATGCCGATAACTTCTTCCAGACCGATTGCATCTGTTCTGATTCGATAGGAACTGTCGCCCGCCGCAATGAATTTTTCGCTGAAGACTTGCCCGATATAAGACGAACTGTAGTTGCCGAATTTTTCTTCGGTAAGGGCGTCGTCAAGATATGCTTCGCTTTCCTTAGTCAACGTGCGGCTGAAAGTAAAGCCGTCCTGCGCGCCCGTAACCGAGATTTCCATTGGAATTTTTATCGCAGTATCAAGTTCCGTCAACTCGAAAACTTTTGCGTCGGCAGTAACGTTGCCTGCTTCCGCCAACATGAACGATTTATCTTTGCCAAAGCCCTTTGCCTCGACGCCCGCGCCCAATACAACGTTATCAGCTTTGAGACTTACATTTCCGTCGCCAGCGAATGTCATTCCGTTATACTCAACAACGTCGTCGCTCGTCTTGAAGACCATTTGATCATCTGTCGCCGTCAATGCCAAACCTTCGGCGGACGTTGTGATTTTTTGTCCGTTGATTGTGTAAGTGCCCGCCTCAGCAGTCGTGAAATAAAGCGCGGGAACAAAATTTTTCAAATCGGTTGCAATGTCGGAGCCTTCAGCTATGCGGAAAAGATTGTGCCCGATTTGTATTGAGCCTTTGTTGACAACGAAAGTACTTTCAAGGTCGTCACGTGACCAAGTGATTTTCATTGCGCCCGTATCAGCCGAATAGACAATGCCGTTTGTGGTGCCGCTAAATGAAATATGCCCCGTGCCGTCGATGGTCTCAAGCGTCGTTAAAATCGGTTGTCCGCCCAGCGTGGTTGTCGCAGTTATCTTTGAATTTTCGTCGAATGAAACGTTGCCTTCCTTGTAATAAATTGTGCCTTTAATTCCTGAAATATCCGTAGACATGTAAGGCGTCGTCAAAGTCATATTGAGATTTTCATCGTCGGAAGTGATTTTAATTCCCTTGTCGGGGTCGATACCGATTGAACCCGTCGAGCCGCTTGACGTGATTTTAAGTTTGGTGCCGTCTGTCCAAGTAAGATTTGCTACAGTGCCGTCTTCAAGAGAAAGTGCGCCGAGTCCTTTGTAAGTGAATGCGCCCGTCACGTCCAGAGTAGCTTTGCGTTCCGCGTCAACGAAATTGAATTCCAACGCGCCGTCATTTTCATTTGGCTTGAAACGAAGTCCGCCGTTTGCCAAAGTCAATTCGCCGCCCGCGTTGTCGAGAGCTGTTATCTGCAATTTCTTCCCTGTACCCTGCGTCAAGGTTAAAACGGTATCTTTCGGAAGGGAAATTTCGTTATTAGTCGGGTCGACAAGGATTGAGCCGTCAAGAGTTATCGTGGAACCCATGATAGCTGTACCGTTGCGAGTTAAGTCAAAAGAGACCGATTCATCACCGAGCGAGAACTTAAACTTGCCGTCGTCAGTTTTTGTAACTGATATATCGAAATCGTTTTTGGCGACAAATTGGTCGGGGAAATTGCCTTCGCCGAGATAACTCTTCGTGCCCGCCTTGACTGTGAACTTGTTCGTCGTGCTGTTGTAGGAAATTGAACCGTCGGTTACGTCTTCGCTTAAGGCAATGTCAAAGCCTTCCATTTGCATGGTAACTTTGCCGCCCGCGCAGGTTGCGCCCGTGTCGCCGATAGTAAGCGTTACATTTTCATCAAGAGGCGTGTAACTTATGCCGTCAACAATGATTGTGTCGTAGTTGCTAAGCTTAACTTGAGTATTTTCTTTGGTCGTCGTGACTTTCATGCCGTTAAGCGTGTAATTGCCCGCCGTGCCGAGCGTGAAAACTGATATGTTATCGTTGGTGTCGAAGTTCGCGCCTTCGGACAAAATTGCCTCTGCGTCGTAAATTTTGGTTAAGGTTGTCTCGCTGTGAATATTCCACGTTGGACCGTTAAGATAATTCAATACGAGAGTCGCGCCTTTGTTGGCGGTACCGATTACGCGGTCGCTATCGAATTGAATCAACGAGCTGTTGCCGGTAGTTTTTATGTTAATGTTGTACTCGCCATTATAATAAAGTACGTTCACTTCCGCGCCGTCGCTTGCCGTGAAGAGTCCGCCTTTGTAATTAATTGTGCCGGTAATTGACGAGATATTTGCGACTTCCACATCATTTGTCTTTAATCTGATATTTAAAGCGTCGGGCGTGGCGGGTGTGATTATCAAACCGTTCTGCGGGTGGAAAAGAATTGAGCCGCTTATGTCGGTGTTGGCGGTGATTGTCAAGATGTTGCCGTCTTCAAAAACATTTTTAAGCACGGTATCTTTAGCGAGAGAAATTGAGCCGTCAAGCTTATAAGTCAAGGAACCTGTCATCTCAAGCGAGGTAGTACGAGTTTCGCCGCCCCTTGTTACGGAAAGTTCCAAATGCCCGTCGCCTTCAGTCGGTGCGAAAGTGAGTCCGCCCGTGCCAAGTGAGATTGAGCCGCCTGCGTCGTCCGTTGTTTTGAACTTAACGATATATCCGCCGCCGAAATCAATTTGCAACTCGGTATCTTTAGTAACAGTGAGTGCGCCGTTTTCGCCCAAAATGAATGAGCCGCTTAAAACTTCCAAATTGGCAGTCATGGAGCCGCTTTCATTGCCGAGCTTAAGATTTAACGTGCCGTCGCCTTTAACGGGCGTGATTGAAAGTCCTGCTGAAGTCATCGCAACGGTAACAGCGGCGTCGCCGTCGGCAGTCGCAGTCACTTCATAATTGCCGAACTTCACAGACATTTTCGTTCCGTCCGCCAAACTAATCGATTGCGTTGCCGGATTGAAGGTGATTTCGCCGGCGACACTAACAATGTTGCTGAAAATGAAAGTATTGCCGCGTTTGATAGTGATGTCCAGTGCGCCGTCATTTTCGCCGGGCGTTATAGTAAAGTTGCCGTTGGCGTCTATTGCAAACTTAGAGCTGATGTCGTCGGTAGCCGTGAATTC
>JBGUYA010000152.1:0-14884 GCA_045118435.1 Quinella sp.
CCTCCAAATTGTTTTCTGCCTCTTATACGTTGCAAAATCAATTTCGTTACAAGTCTAGCAAAAAATTTTTTCTCCGTCAACGAAAAACCCTCCGACCTAAGCCGAAGGGCTTTTTTTTGATGTCGAGACTAGTTTTAGCTTACCAATACCATTGCTCTCTAGTCAAATGTTTTCCGACAAGGCTTTCTGCGTGTGCCCATGCCTCTTCGCGAGAAATTTTGTTGCCGTTTAACCTATATTCGTTTCCAGCAGTAGAATATGTTATTTCAATGCCGAGAGAATTCCACGCCTTTGTAAGATCATCGTGTGCTGCTCCTGCACTCCAGAACAATTTAAATTCACCGTAGCGGTCGCACTGATGATATTTGTTTGTTCCCTGCAACAAAACATTTAAAAATCTGCTGTCATCTGCATCTTCACTTAGAGTGCCGCCAGATACCTTATCAAGTTCCTCGTAGCTCATGATTTCGTCCGCGAATTTGTCTTCCTTAGTCATATTATCAACCTCCAAATTGTTTTCTTCCTCTTATACGTTGCAAAATCAATTTTGTTACAAGTCTACTTGATTTTTTAGTTGCAGTCAAGTAAAATGGCGGCGAGGTGATGAATATGACTTACGAATTCACTACTGATAAGGTCGGAAAGATGACTTTGAACAATTTTCGCTCGTACGGCAAGACTTTTACGCTTCACGGAGTCGATGCGCAACAATCCGACGCCAATATCATAATCGGCGGCGTCAGTCAGATACTTTCTATCGTTAATTTTCAAAATCATTTCGACCCCGAAGACGACGACCACATATTTGGATTTGAAGTAAGAAAAAAGCCTCGACTACTTGTCGGGGCTAATTTTTTTTGTTGTATAATCAATGTGAGGTGATTTATATGTATCTTCAAGATAGAGAACGATACAAAAGTATGATTCTTAGTGAAAGTATACTGCTTGTTAAGATTTCTTGGATGCGTTATTATCAATGGCAAAAAAAAGATGAGCCTTATGGTCATTCTAAGTACTTAAGAGAATTTAAATGGGTAAATAAATATGCAGATATTGATGAGAATGGTAATTTTGCAGTTGTGAATGGTTATTGTTACGGTTCGTTTCAAACACAAGGAAAATATCTTGGAATAGATAAAATTGAAGGTGCTCCAAAAGATAAAAATTGTAAAAGTGTAGAGGATGTTCTTGTTATATTTTGTGCACCAAATCCGAAACGTAAAGGAAAGAGAGAAACTAATGTTATCGGCTGGTATGTAAATGCAAAAGTTTATCGAAAGTATCAACATGATGATGAATACGATGACGAAGATTTTGACTGGTCTTATAACATATGTGCTGAATCAAAAAATTGTATCTTGTTGCCTGAATCTGAAAGAAAATATAATGAGATTTGGTTTTTACCTCAAGTTACAGGAAGTCAAATAAATTTTGGTGAATCAATGTATAAATTTCCTAAAAAATCTGCTCCTGAACTTCAAGAAGTGTTAAAAGCAATGGCAAACTATGATGGTGAGAATTGGTGTGGAACTAAATTTAAAATATAGGTGAGTTTTGGAAGTAAAAAAAGCCTCGAAGATGATTCGGGGCTAATTTTTTTGTTTTTTCTCACTGCGGAGCTTGCGAATGCGTCTTTCTTTGCGTAAACGAACTTCACGAGCGGAATCAAGGTTGCAACGGCGGTTCCACTCGGCGAAACGTTCTTGATAGTCGGAATTATTCATAACGAAACGCGGATTGACCATAAAATCGAAGTCCTCAGCGAGTTTTAGTTCTTGAACGAGCAAATTATCTTCCAACCACTTCAAAGCACGAAAAATATTGGTTCTATTCTCTTGTAAATTGATTTGGAGTTGTAATTTGTTTGAAATATAACCATGAGTTCCTTCATCTGGCTGATGAGTTGCAATCCAAAGGAAAATTTTGATTGTATAGGCATTTGGTGCGTCTAAAAGTAGTTTCCAAATGTTTTTGTCGATAGAAATCATAAAAAAAACTCCTCAAATCATTTCTGAGGAGATTTTAATAAAAATCTTTTCCGTTTGAAAGCCCAAAGTGAAAAATTCCAAATATGAAATTTTCCATTTCGACGAACAGCCGCCGAAAATTTCAGATATTGTTTCTTACGTATTCTTCGTGAAGGCATTTAAGCTCCTCAATCTTATCGTACAGCTCAACCTGCAACTTTGAGGCGGTAGAGAAGTCGCCGTTGTTTAGGGCGTTGGTCAGACGCGTGAAAAGCGATTTCTTATCGATTGAATCTTTTGCGAGATATTCGCGAGCGTCTTTAAGTTTGTTCCAGTTGTAGGAGTCTTGGTCAGTGCGGGAATTGCTCTCGATAATGTGAGCTTTGCGGACGACGTTGCGCATTTCGGGCAAAATCCGAGCGATAAGCTCGGTTTTCCAACGGAGCAATGCGCCTTCCTTGAAGGACTTGATAATTTGCGTGCGAAGTGCGCCGCCCGCCGTAATGACTTTGACTTTCGCGGGATAATTGTCAAAAGCTTGCATATTTTCCCAAACAGTTGCGGGTGGTTTGCCGAACATAGCGTCGCGTTCTTCGGCAGTGAAATCCTCGAAAACATCTTCCTCCGAACGATACGCGCGGGATTTTTCGAGATAAAAACCGTCCTGCCCTGCTTTTTTGCTGAGTTCGGTAAGCAAATCGACGGAAGTTTTTTCAATGGCATAGCGAACGCCGTCGAGAATAGCGGAATAACACGCCGCGAGCACGAGATAAGTATTGGTGTAGGGGTTGCAAGCGCGAAGTTCAAAGCGAGTCGCCATAGGATTTTTCAAATCGCGAATTAAACCCGCCAAAATCGTTCTGTTACGGCTCGGAATCTTCGGAGTGTGACCCAAAGACGTCACGATACAAACGGGAGCCTCAAAACCGGGCTTTAAGCGGTTCAAAGAGTCGTTTGTTGCGCTGACAAATGGATTGATGACCTCGTAATTCTTCAGCAAGCCCATAATCGCGCCGTAGCCGACCGCGTTCATGAAATCTTCGGAGGGATTTTTACTCGCGAAGAGGTTATGAAGTTTACCGTCGGAAGTGACTGCGGCAAGTCCAATGTGCGTGTGTTCGCCGTTTCCGGCAAGTCCAATCATCGGTTTTGCTTTAAAACTGACCTCAAGACCCTCTGCGCGGAAAATTTCTCTAACGATAGTGCGAACGAACATTTCATTATCAGCGGCTTGCACGGCGTCGGCGAATTTCCAGTCAATTTCGAGTTGCTCGCAAACATGCGTCAAGTGTCCCGACTCATCAATCTGCGCTTTAAGCCCGCCAACCTCTTTATGACCCATTTCGACATCAAATCCGTATTTATCGAGTTCGACAAGGCATTTTTCAAGTGCACAGCGAACCGCTCCATGCGTTCTTTGCCAATATTGCTCCTGCATGACCTGCGACGCGCTCATTTCTTCAATCGCCGCCTCTTCAAGCGGAGTTTTTACCCAAAATTCAAGTTCAGTCGCCGACGTGAAGACAATATCGCTAATATCGGAGCCGCTGACTTCCAAGCCGTCAATTTCGGGGTTTTTATGGAATAAATCGACGAGTTCGCGCTTAACGAAAGCCAAAGTGTCGGTCAAAATGGCTCGGCTGTCGACGTGCTTGCCCTCGTGAATCAAAAAGCTCGGAATTCTGAGCGTACCGACGGGGCAATTCGTTTCGTCGTCGAAATACTCGAAATTGTAATCGACGAACCAATTAACAGTCGGGTCAACGGGCATATCGACCTTCGCATTGTTCAAAGTTGCAATTCCCGGCAAAACAACGCTTGATCCGTCCGTTTGAACGGCGCGACCGGCATAAAATTCGTCAATATCCTTGAGGAAAAGGCGAACGGGGATTTTTTCATCAGTATCGTTGCCCGCGAGGTCAATTCCGACGAGCGAGACGAATTTAATTTCGGGGTGATCGTTTAACTGCTGAATAATTTCTTCCTTAGGCGTGTTAGCCTTGATTTTGTAAAGCAAATTTTTCATAATGACAGCCTCCTATTCGGGTTTTTCGCCCGGAATATCCATAATTGCTTCCGCGCCGCGATGACCTGTGCGAATTCTGACCGCGTCGCTGAGTTCGTAGACGAAAATTTTTCCGTCGCCGAAATTTCCTGTGCGCAAAACTTTTTGAGCGACTTCGATAACTTTTTCAACGGGAATTTCGCAAACGACAGTTTCAACCTTGATTTTCGGGACTAAATTGACTTCGTACTCGTGCCCGCGAAAGAATTCTTTATGACCGCGTTGCAAACCGCAACCGTAGACCTGCGAAACCGTCATACCGAGCACTCCGATAGCGTTTAGAGCGTCTTTAAGTTCCTCAAGTTTCGATGGGCGCGTCACAATGTCGATTTTGGTAATTTTTCTTTCCAAAGTAGATTCACCGCCTCAATTTTGCGAACTTTTAATCGTCGGGAAGATTTTCAAGCTGAAATCCTCTGAATCGCCGAAAATATTTGATGTACCGGTGAAAACGCCGGTATTATAACCGCGTTCGCCGTGTTCGACCAAATCGAGCCCAGAAATTTCTTCAGATTCGTCCGCACGCAGTGAAACAATCGCGCTGACGACTTTATAAAGCACAGTCGAGCCGAAAACTGCGAAAATTACCGCGACGCCGATAGAAATAATCTGCGCGAAGAATAAATCTGTTTCGCCGTAGAAAAGACCGTTTGCTCCGTCGGGATTAACTGCAGTAGTTGCCCAAAGCCCCGTAGCAATCGCGCCCCACATGCCGCCGACGCCGTGAACTCCGAACGCGTCAAGCGAATCATCATAGCCGAATTTCGCCTTGACGACCGCGACCGCGAAGTAGCACACGCCGCCGCCGATAAAACCGATTGCAACGCTCGGCAGAATTGTTACGTAGCCCGCAGCAGGAGTTATCGCGACCAAACCGGCGACGCAACCCGATACCGCGCCAATAATAGTCGGCTTGCCGTGCCGAATCCATTCAACCAAAACCCAGCCGAGCAATCCTGCCGCCGCCGCCGTATGTGTCACGAGAAGCGCATTAGCCGCAAGTTCATTTGCGCCGAGAGCCGAGCCTGCATTAAATCCGAACCACCCGACATAAAGCCCAGTCGCGCCGAGAACCGTCATAGGGATATTGTGCGGAACAATCGCCCGCTTGCCGTAGCCGTGACGCTTGCCGAGCAGGATACAAATCGTCAAGCCGCTCACGCCGCTCAAGATATGAATCACAAGACCGCCCGCGAAGTCCAACGCGCCGAGCTGTGCCAAAAATCCGCCGCCCCAGACCCAATGCGCCATCGGGTTGTAGATGAAAATCGCCCACAGCAACATCAGCAATACGAAACCTTTAAACTTCATGCGTTCGGCGAAAGCTCCCGTTATCAGTGCGGGCGTCAAAGCCGCGAACATGCACTGAAACGCCACAAACGCCAATTCGGGAATTGTTCCGCCCTCAAGCAGATTGTAGCCGACGCCTTCAAGTCCGACCTTCGACAAGTCGCCGATTAAACCGCTAACATCTGAGCCAAAAGCCATTGTGTAGCCGATTAGGATAAACTCAACGCTGACCATGCCGAGAATAAACATTGACTGCATTATTGTCGACAAAACATTTTTGCTGCGAACCATTCCTCCGTAGAAAAGAGCGACTGCCGGCGTCATTATGAAAACCAACGCCGCGCTAATTAAAACCCATGCCGTGTCTCCACTGTTCATAACAATCACTGCCTAACTAAAAATCTTTATCAGCTGACACGGCGATTATAGCTATAACATTTTTTTCTGTCAATCTAACTAATCATTGTATTCAAGTATACATGCAAAAATTGTTATCGAACCATGTTGATTAGAACAAAAAATCGTCTGTAACATTGATTGCTACTAACGATTTGAAAAAGAATCAATAAATGACATAGAAAAAAGCAGTCGACTTTGAAAAGGTCGGCTGTTTTGCTATAATGGCGCGGGTGATTGTGTCATGAAGAAAATAAAAATTACGGTTATGCGCAAAGCGCGTTACGACGATTTGATTGGCAAATACGAAAATCCGCTTGAGAATGCTTGCGACATGAAGGAGGGGAAAATTTTTATTGCGAACGGCTGGGAACGCCCCGAAGGTTTTTGCTTGAGCGCGTGGGAAACTTTGTCGCCGTTTGTAATGGCGTTGGCACACGGCGCAGAAAATTTTTACGGCGGCTGGATGAAAAATCCGAAGTCGGCAATGCTCTCTTGCAACGACGGCTTCCGCCCCGTGAGCTTTTTAATTGAGACTTTGGAGGAAGACGCTGTTTGAAAAATTTTGGATGGAGGAAATTAAATGTTTGATGTTGTGATTGTCGGGGCGGGTATGGCGGGCGCGGTTTTGGCGGAGCGTTTCGCCACGAGCGGCAAGAAAGTTTTATTGATTGAACGTCGTCGGCACGTCGCGGGAAATTGTTATGATGAGGTCGACGCCAACGGCATTATCGTTCACAAGTACGGTCCGCACCTTTTCCACACAGACTCCGCGCAGGTTTGGGAATATCTTTCGCGGTTCACTCAGTGGCATTTGTATTTTCATCGCGTCGAGGCAATTATTGACGGCAAGCCCGCGCCGCTTCCCTTTAACTTTAACACTTTGCACAAAGTCTTTCCTAAATCTTTGGCGGAGAAGTTGGAGGCGTCGCTCCTCAAAAATTTTGAGTACGGCAAGAAAATTCCTATCCTTGAGCTAAAAAAATCCGACGACCCCGATTTGCAATTCCTCGCGGATTTTATCTATGAAAAAATTTTCCTGCACTACTCCGAAAAGCAATGGGGAACGTCGCCCGATAAAATCTCCGGCGCGGTCACGGCTCGCGTGCCCGTCTCAATCAGCCGCGATGATAATTATTTCCCCGACCGCTTTCAAGCAATGCCGAAACTCGGCTATTCAAAGCTCGTTCAAAACATGCTCGCACATAAAAATATCAAGCTCCTGCTCAACACAGATTTTCACGAAGTTATGGAACTGCGCGACGAGCAAATTTATTTGTTCAGGAAAAAGTTAAAGGGGCGGCTGATTTACACGGGTCAACTTGATGAACTCTTCAAGAAAAAATTCGGTGAGCTACCCTATCGCAGTCTCGACATGCATTTTCAAAGTGTCGACAAAGAAATTTTTCAGTCGGCTCCCGTCGTCAACTATCCCAGCAATTACGACTTCACGCGAATAACCGAGTTCAAGCAAATTCACCCTGTCAATTCGCCGCGCACAACTATCTTGAAAGAAATCCCTCAGCACTACGTCGCGGGCAAGAACGAACCTTATTATCCGATTTTCACAGACGAGGCGCGGGCGGCTTACGAAAAATATTCCGCCGAGCTTGCCAAGTTCAAAAACATTACGGCGGTCGGGCGGCTTGCGGAATATCGCTATTATGACATTGACGACGTTGTTAAGCGTGCGTTAGATATTTTCGACGAGTTGAATTAGAGCCGCACTGCTTACTAAAAGGTTATTCCTGCCAAAAGTTATCGTCGAAGAAAATTTTCCCCGCGTCGATCTGTTGCCGCAAAAGTTCTTCCGCCTTAGCAAGTTGTGCGTCGGTTTGCTCGTCAAGATTAAGTTCGTACATTTGATGTTGTGGCGCAGGTAATTTAACTTCCACGTCGGGCAAAATGCCTTCGCCGTCAATGCTCCGACCGTTCGGCGTGTAATACTTCGCAATCGTGAGTTTCAAGCCGTCATTGTGCATCATCGGAATAAGCGTTTGAACCGAGCCTTTGCCGTAAGACTTCTCGCCGACAATCAACGCAACCTTTGTATCTTGCAATGCGCCTGATAAAAGTTCGGCGGCACTCGCGCTGTTGGCGTCAAGCAGGACGATTATCGGGAACTTCGCCGCCGCCAATTCCGACGTGTAAACTTCCTTCTCGCCGTCACGCTGAATCACGGAGGCAATCGTTCCCGCAGGAACAAGCTCCTGCGCAATCTCAATGCAACTGGTAATGACGCCGCCGGGATTTTGCCGCATGTCGAGGACAAAACCTTTCATGCCCGCCGCCTCCAACTCGTCAAGCGTCGTCTTAAACTCCTCGCCCGAATTCTCGCTGAAGTTTGAAATTTTTATGTAGCCGAGTTTTTCGTCAAGCATTTTGCCCGCAACCGTTCGGAGTTTGATATTGTCGCGCGTCAAGTTATACGTCGTATCTTCCATGCCGTCGCGCCGAATCAAAAGTTCGACGTTCGTGCCGACCTCGCCGCGAATTTTCAGGGCGACTTCACCAGGAGAAATTTCTTCAACGGGCTTGCCGTCGACGGCTAAAATTTCGTCGCCCGCCAAAAGCCCTGCCTTTTCGCCGGGTCCGCCGGGGATAACGTTCATGATTTGAACGCCGCCATTTTTAAAGCTCATGTAAACGCCGATGCCGCCAAAAGCTCCACTGGTCTCTGCGCGGAGTTGGGTGTAAAGTTGCGGCGCGAGATAGATTGAGTGCGGGTCACCGAGTGAATTCACCATGCCGCCAATCGCCCCGTCGATTAATTTGCCGCGCTCCACCTCCTGTACGTAATGCCCCTCTATAAATCTCATCGCCGCGAAAAATCTTCCGAGTTCAAAGGCGTTTTGGGAATTGATGTCGAGTATGAAACACACCAGCCCCAATGTCAACGCTGAACTTATCAGCGAGACGACAAATACGCCCGCCAAAATTTTCTTCTTCAAGGGCGCGACCTCCTTCCGCAAAATTTCTTGACACTATATCAAATTTTTATGAATTTGTCATTAAAGCCGCCGCCCGCGCAGATTGACATTGCAAAGCAGAAAACCTATAATCGTTGCAACGGCAAACAATTTTAAAGGAGAGTGTAACTATGGCGAAACCGCTTCAAATTATGGAAACAGTCTTGCGCGACGGACATCAATCACTGCTGGCAACTCGCATGCGCTATCGTCAAATGGAGCCGATGCTTGCACAACTTGACAAAATCGGCTACAAGGCACTTGAGGCGTGGGGCGGCGCGACCTTCGACAGTTGCTTGAGATTTTTGGACGAGGATCCTTGGGAACGTCTCAAAAAACTCAAGGCTAATCTCAAGACGCCGATTCAAATGCTCCTGCGCGGTCAAAATCTTTTGGGCTACAATCACTATTCCAATGACGTTGTAGAAAAATTCGTTCAACACGCCGCCAAACACGGCGTCGGCGTCTTCCGCATTTTCGACGCGCTTAATGACGTTCGCAATCTGCGCGTCGCTATCAAAGCCGCACTCGCTTGCCCCGAAAAGCCCGAAGTTCAAGGCTGTTTAGTTTACACGATTAGCCCCGTGCATACCAATGAAATGTTCGTTGAGCTTGCTAAAGGGTTGCAGGAAATGGGCTGTCACAGCGTCTGCATTAAAGACATGTCGGGCTTGCTCGCGCCCTACGCCGCCGATGACCTTGTAAAAAAACTCAAAGCCGGTTTGGATATTCCCGTCGAACTTCATACGCATTGCACGTCGGGCTTTGGTCACGCGACTTATCTCAAGGCGATTGAGGCGGGAGTTGATATTGTTGACTGCGCACTGTCGCCTTTCTCAAGCGATACGTCTCAACCTTGCACAGAAACTATCGTCGCAATGCTCGCGGGCACCGAGCGCGATACTGGACTTGACCGCCAAGCCATGACGCCCATTGCCAAACACTTCCTCGCCGTCAAGCAGGAGCTGATTAAGGAGTTCGGGCTTAAAGGCTACTTCGATATTAACGTTAATGTTCTTGACTTCCAAATCCCCGGCGGCATGTTGTCCAATCTCGCCAATCAGCTCAAGGAAGCCGGAATGGAAGATAAATATCAAGACTTGCTCGACGAAATGCCGCGCGTCCGCGCAGATGCGGGCTATCCGCCGCTCGTCACGCCGTCAAGCCAAATTGTCGGCACTATGGCGACCTTTAACGTCATGGCGGGCGAACGCTATAAAATGGTTCCGAACGAGTTCAAAGATATGGTTCGCGGCAAGTTCGGGCGCACGCCCGTTCCCGTTGACCGCGACTTTATCACCAAGACCCTCAAAATTCCTGAAGAACAAATCATTGAGGATTGCTCGATTGAAGACGCTAAGGGGCAGACTTTCGCGCAGTTCAAAGACGAACTCATTAACAAAGGTTTCCTCAACCCGACTGATGAAGACGTTCTGAGTTACGCGCTCTTCCCGCAAGTCGCCGAAGAATTCTTCAAGAAACACTATCAGCAAGTCACCGCCTACAGAAGATAAAAACCCCTTTACATAAAAATTTTCCCGCCGAGTCGTTCGACGGGACTTTTTTTAATTCGTAATGATGACGGTTTTAATTACGCATTACGCATTGTTAAAAGTTCTGCGTCGAGATTTTTTTTTAGCTTAGTCTCCAAATCCTTTAGCGTCTTGGCGTCGAAGGCGTAACTCACGCGCGGCGCACCGTTAATCCGCGTCTCGCCGCTAAATTCGTCGGTATAAATGTTGTAGTAGATAACAAAGTCGCTGTTGGCGGCGAAGTCGGCGTAGTTTATGACGATAAAAGAACCGTTTGTGACCTCGACGGGCGCGGCGGGGCTGATAAAAAGTTCAAAGCCCTCGAACGTCGCGGGCAACTTCAAGCCGTAAATCCACGTGTCGATTTTTTTCTCGCGCAGGAAATTGTTCGGCTCCTTACTCCGCAAGCCGCGCAGATTTTTCAAAACTTCGGCAAGTTGCGCGTCGAGCAAACTTTGAAAAGTCTTGAAGTCCTCCGTAAAAAAATTCGTCAAGCAAAATTCCGTCAAGCCGATTTTTTGGCGAACTTTGAATTCTTTAGTTTCCTCGTGGAAGTAAGTCGTCAAGCCGCAATGAATTGCGTCGTCGGCGTACGTGAAGAAAATAAATTTGTCCTCGTCGGGCGCGAAGATTTTTTTTAGAGTAAAGCCTTCAAGTTCGGCAGGAAAATCTTCCGCGAAGTGAATCTCTGCAACCTGCGCGGCGATTTTATTTTTAGTCTCGTCGTTCAAAACTTTTCCTCCGTCAAGCCTTTTCCAAGATAGCAACGAACTCCTGCCGTCCCCAAATCGTGTGGCAAAGACGATAGAGCGTCAGGTCGATAAAGCCCAACGTCTTCAAAAGCTTGATTATATAGCCGAAATTTTTAGGCGTGAATCGCCAGTTGTGCGTGCTGATGTATTCGCCTTTATCCAGAGCCTCGACATACTTTTTAATCAAGCCGAAAAGTTCATTGCTATCAATTCCCTTTCCGTCATCCAAAAAGTATTCGCCCATAATTTCCGCTTTGGCATCTAACTCCAGCGGCGTGTTGCGATAGCCGTAAGGCTCCCCGTGTTCGCCGAGCCAATGAAGATAAGGATTGTTGTGCGTGCGAGTATAGGCAAGGTTGATAACGTCGGCAAGGCGCGGAATTTTCCTCTCGAAGATAAAGGCGTCAACCACCTCTGAAAAAGTCGACTCGGCATGATAATAATCAAAGCAATAGCGTTTGTCGGGCACGATTAAAACATACAAGCCGCCCGCGTTTAGAATCCTGCTTACGTTTTGAAGATGCTCGATAAGATTAGGGCAATGCTCAATGACGTGGACACTGGCGACAATATCAAAAGTCTCGTCAATGACGCCGAGATCGCCAGTCGGACTGACAAAATCGATATGCGGAGTCGTCGAGGCATCACGACCATAATCTTTGGATATTCGTTCAATCTTTTCCATATCCATTGCCTCAAAATATTTTACGTTCTTGCCTTTGATCAAAGGGTTGTTCCAAGCTCCTATTTCCAGAGCCTTCAAGTTCCGCTGGTCAATTTCCTCTTGCAAAAACGCTCTAAGGTATTCTCTGCGGTCGTAAATGCAAGTCGAACGCCCCTGCTCGACGGCGAATCGTTCGTAATGCAATTTCGAAACTGGTTCCGGAAGAAAATTCAACTCCGGATAAATTTTTCCGTAGTATTCCAAATCGAATTCCGGCGCAAAGTTAATAATTGGCAAAAGTATCTTCTCCTTTCAACTCCACATCTTGGCTTTGAGCACGTCATAATAATTTTTGTCGTCGAACTTGACAATGTGCGCGGTCGCCAAAGCCTTGCGAACAACAACATCATCATTGGGCTGGATTTTGTGGCTGACTTGCCCGTCGAGTGTGACAATCACGTCTTGCATGGCGGAAATTTTTATCAAGACTTCCTCGTCCTCGTTGACAATCAGCGGGCGCATTTGGAAGGTGTGCGGACAAATCGGCGTAAGGAGTAGTGCGCGAATATTCGGGTTGAGAATCGGACCGCCCGCGCTCAAAGAATACGCCGTTGAACCCGTCGGACTGGAAACAATCAAGCCGTCCGCCTTGTAATCCATTAAATGCGTCTGATTGATATACAAGCCGAGCCTGAGCATTCGCGCGACGCCGCCTTTTGTTATCACGACGTCATTAATCGCGTTGCCGAGAAATTTTTCGCCAAGCTCGTTACGAACGTAGCCGCTCAATAAAAGCCGCCGCTCAACTCGATATTGACCTGCCAAAATCTTCGCAAGCCGACTTTCCAACTCGCGCGGCTCAATGTCAGCTAAAAAGCCCAACGTCCCCAAGTTGATTCCGCAAACAGGCACGTTTTGATTCTCGAATCGGCGACAGACGCCGAGCAATGTCCCGTCGCCGCCGATACTCAACGCCATATCGACGTGAACGCGCTCGACGCAAGGCAAGCCGTATTCTTCTTTGCGCAACATTCGCGCCTCTGTCGCCGGCATAAGCAAGCGCACGTCCTTGTTTTTATAGAAGTTAAAAATTCGGTCGACAATCTCACCGGCTCGCAACTTGCTCATGTTCGGGAAGACCGCAATTTGCATCATGCCCGCCTCAACGCCGAACACCGTACCGAAAATATTTTGCCTCGCCATTAGCTCAACTCCTCGTGCGCCGAATCAACAACAGAAAGGCAATTCGTAATGCGTAATTCGCAATTCGTAATGTTTTTGGTCAGATAAGCAAGGTATTCAATGTTGCCTTCCGGACCTTTGACGGGCGAAAAGTTCAGTCCGCCGACTTCAAAGCCCAAGCCTGCCGCGCAGGTCAATACCTTTTCTATAACTGCCGCATGAATTTTTTTGTCGCGAACGACGCCCTTCTTGCCTACGAGTTCACGCCCCGCCTCGAATTGCGGCTTTATCAGCGCGACGACTTCGCCCGCCTCAAGCAGATTATATACGACCGGCAAAACTTTTTCCAGTGAAATAAACGCCACGTCGATAGAAATAAAATCCAAGTCGTCAAGAAAATCTGCGCGGGTGACGTTGCGAATGTTCGTGCGCTCCATATTGACGACGCGCACATTGCTACGAAGTTTCCAGGCAAGTTGACCGTAGCCGACGTCGATTGCGTAAACTTTCTTTGCGCCGTGTTGCAACATGCAATCGGTAAAGCCGCCCGTCGACGCTCCGACGTCCGCCGCGATTTTCCCGCTAAGAATTATTTTGAAAACGTCAAGAGCTTTTTGAAGTTTCAAGCCGCCGCGACTTACAAAAGGCATTTCCTCGCCGAGTATCCGAATTTCAGAATCAATCGCGACGAGTGCGCCCGCCTTGTCGACTTTTTGCCCGTTCACTAAAATTTTCCCCGCCATAATCATTGCCTTTGCGCGGGCGCGGCTGTCAAAAAAATTTTTCTCCGTCAATAAAATGTCGAGCCGTTCCTTCATGCTTAAGCCTTTCTACGAAAAAGGCGACTCGGCAATTCGTCAAGTCGCCCGAAATTTTATCTGTGATTTGCTTAAAGGTTCTCTGCATCAATTCGTTTGTAAAGTTTGCCGTCGACGATCAAAGTCGCCTCGAAGTATTGAACATCGACAACAGAGCCGACCGGAATTTCCTGCCAATTCATGCCCGAATCGCGATAGTGCATACCGCTAAGCTGTGCGCCGTTGGCGGTGTAGGAGACGCGCTCTTGAATGTAATAATAACGCTTGTCGCCCGCGCGCTTGAATTGAATCGTCGTCACGTCGTAGGAAAGATTTTCAATGCCCGCCGGCATAATCGAGTAATCGCGATACCAATCGATAAGAGCTTGACGACCGCGCTCGCTGTATTCCATGCGATAAACCGCGCTAAACGTAACGTCTTTGTGCGTGCTGTCAATCTCAGAAACCTTCACGGAGTCCGTGTCGAAGAAAATCACGTTGTCATTTTGATCCGTGTAAATCTGTTGCCAGTTGGCAGCAAGTGCCGTCGCCGCGCTCATCATGATAACGAGCAACGTCGCCAAAAAAACTTTTCTCATTACAAACATCTCCTTGATAAAAATTTGAATCACTATTCGGCGCGATTAAGGCAAAATCCTTTAAAGCGAATTATTTTTTCCTGTCAAGTAGAAACTGGACAAGACTGCGCAGAAAATCTGCCTCCGCTCCGAACTCTTTTAAAGCGGTCAAAGCGTCGTCGACTGTTTTCTTTGCAAGCCCTTTCGCCTCGTCAAGCGAAGTCAAACTGACGTAAGTCGCTTTATTATTTTTGGCGTCGGAGCCGGTCGCCTTGCCCAAAATTTTATCGTCGCCCTCAACGTCTAAAATGTCGTCGGTAATCTGGAAGGCAAGCCCGAAATTTTCTGCGTAACGAGTGAGCGCGTTCAACTTGTCGGTGGGAGCTTGAGCCAACATCGCGCCGCAACGAATCGCCGCGCAGAACAATGCGCCCGTCTTGCCCGTGTGCATTAATTTAAGCGTCGCCAAATCAATTTGAACGCCCTCCGAACGCAAATCAATGACTTGACCGCCGACCATGCCCGCCGTGCCCGCAGCCTTGCTGATTTCCGTCATAACTGCGAACAAAATTTCCGGCGGCACATTTTTTTGACGAAGTGCGACTTCAAAAGCCAAAGTCAAAAGCGCGTCGCCGGCAAGAATCGCCATTGCCTCGCCGAAAACCTTATGATTGGTGAGCTTACCGCGCCGG
>JBGUYA010000153.1:0-69638 GCA_045118435.1 Quinella sp.
CAGCCGCTCGCAAATCTCCGCCGTGAATTGTCGTGTGCTGAAGACCGCCTCAGCTCACGAACAGGCAATTCTGATTAAGCACGCCGCCGAATGTATTTTCGCTACGGAAAACGATTTTGGCTCACATATCTACGTGCCGCCGTTCATGGGGCGCGACGTTTTGGCGATTGCCGGCGCGGACGTCTACCAAATCGGCACAACGCCCATAGATTTTTGGAACGACGAGATTTTCAAGTTCGGTGGAAAAATTATTCCCTTCGTCTCGGAAAAAATTTTCGCTTCGGAAGAAAGCTTAAACAACTTTTGCGAATATGTTTTCAAGAAAGTCGTCGCGAAAAAATTTTTCACGGATTTGGAAGAGCACGGCTCACGTGTCAACTTTGACGATTTTTATCTGTGGAAAAATACTCCTCCGCCGCCCGATTCTCATCAAGAAAAAATTTTTCAAAGAGTCGGTGCTTCTGATTACGACACGGCGAATCCCAAATCACGTTCGCACATGTTGATTAATTTTATCGGCAAACTTATTCACGACGGAAAAATTCCTTATCCGTTCGTTTTGGCGGACATTTGCGGCGGCGATGCGATTGTCTGCACGAAGATTAAGGAACATTTCCCGCAAGCCGAGATAATTGTCCAAGATTGTTTCAAAGGAAAATTTTCCACGCACGAGGCGGCTCTTGAACGCGGCGTGAAACTTTACGGCGGTTTTCTGCAGCATTTGGTCGAAGACGACTTATATCAAATCGACGTTATCCTCATGCTCAATACTTTTCGCGGCTGGCATTCGGCGCAACTTCGCGCTCACGAACAGGATATTCCAATGAAAACTTTGCAGTGGTTTGAACGTAACGGAAAATTTTTTATCGTCACTGCCACGTTATCGCAAATAAAATTTTTGGAGGAGCGCGGCTTAACGATTGAACTTTTGGGCGACGGCGAGGATGACTCTTATATGATTTGCCTGTCGAGGCGGTGAACTTATGAACATTATCATTGAAAAACATTTCGAGTCGAAGATTGAAGTTTTCAAAGACGGCGAAGGCAACCCGATAATTCGGAAGACTTACGATGCGGCGGCTCCCGTGATTCAATTTCTCAACAGCTATTTGAAAAATTTTTATTCCGGCGAAAAAATTATGCCCGTCGCCATGCACGAATATTTTATTTTGAAAAACTTGGAGCCTTACAATATCGCTCCGCGAGTTTTGGGCATTGAAAAAGATTGCATTTACATGACGTTCGAGGGCAATTCAATTTTACATTCCGAGCAGAAAATTTCGCGGCAAGAATTTTTGTTTCAAGCCAAAAACATTTTGCACATTCTCCACAGTCTCGGTATTCGCCACAATGACTTGACGCCGCCAAATGTTTTGATTCGAGACCGAACGCTTAAGATTATCGACTTCACTTTGGCGGACTTCGGCAATTTGGACATCGTTTCAAATCTTCCCGACAGAGGCTGGGCTTATCTCAATCAAGATTATAATCTGCTCAACTATCAAAAATATTTTCCGGCGACATTATCGGGCGACGACCTTATCAAAGCGCGTAGGGATTATAAGGAAATTGCGGCGACGGTTTACAATTATCACAATATGGGCGTCAATAACTTCCCAGAAACGCAAGACGAAAAAACGCCCTACGGTAGCGGTGAGCGTTACAACTTTGACCGCATGGCTATGCTTGTGATGAACTTTGATTTTTATGGGAAAGCCGTCGTTGATCTCGGCTGTAACAGCGGCTGGTTTCTGTCGCAAATCGCCGCGCTTGGTGCCGAAAAAATTATTGGCGTAGATTATGAAATGCAGGGCATAATGGGCAAAAGTATCCGTTGTGCAAAAGCTCTCGCCGCGCAATCGCAGTTTGAAATAAATATCGTCGACCAGGATTTGGAAACTATAGATCTCGGTTGGTTGGCATACAATCACAGAATTGAAAAATTCGACGCGGCGATCATTTTCTCCGTCTTGCACCATATTCGAGATAAGCAACGGTTGTTGGAAAATGTTTTTGACAACACGCGCGAAGTTATTTTTTACGAGGATCATGAATTTTGGAATGAGCTTTATGATGATGAAGGCGGCTTAATCGAAGTTCAAGGTTCGGGCTTTCGCTTTGATTGGAATAAAGATTTGTCGTGGCGCGAAAAAATGTCCTCGCTTGCTCGGCATGAGCCGCTTGTTTTGAAGGCATTTATGAATTCGTGGCGCAGAGAAACTTTGTTGCTTGACCGTTACTCCAAAATTAAGCTCTTGGGATTCAGTGAGAAACGTCGTCCCGTGCTCGCCCTATATAAGTAAATTTGCCAAATGAAAACCCGCGAGGCTTTGAAAACTTCGCGGGCTTGTTTTATTTCGTGGCGAAAATCGCGAACAGCGGCACCGAATCATAAAAGCAACGATTATCCTTGTGGACGTCGTGTGAAATGTCTTCGTCAAGCCTCACAAAGAAATTTATCCCTTCCAAAAAGCCCGCGTCCCAACTCGGACGGCGGCGCGTGCTTATCGTCAAGGAATTTTTAATCGCGTCGCACTCGTTGAGCATACGGCTACAAACTTCGCCGCGCGAGCAAGTTTTTTCGTCGAGAAAATTTTTGTCGCCGTAATCGGAATCAAAGTTCATCAAGACGCCGCCGATTTTTAGAACCCTGCGCCACTCGCGATAAGCCGCCTTTACATCGGGCAATGTCCACGTCAAATTTCGCGTGACGACAGCATCAAAAGTTTCGTCGGCAAAGTCGAGAGCTTGCGCGTTCATTTTGTGAAACTCGGCTTGCAGATTGAGTTCGCGAAGATTTTTCCGCGCCTCGCCAATCATTTTCGCCGACATGTCAATCCCAACGACTTTATGACCGAGCTTTGACAAAATCGCCGCGAAGAAGCCCGCGCCCGTTCCGACGTCCAAAATTTTCAAACTGCCTGCGGGCAAATTTTTTTTGAAAAGATTTTGCCAAGCCGTGCCGTCAACTCCGTCAAGCTCAAGGCGGCGCGTCTTGCTGAAATTCTCGCTCCGCTCGTCCCAGTAACTTTCAATCCGCCGATTCAATCGCTCCATTGCAAAACCTCCTTGAAAGGCAATTAGGAATTTGTAGTTAGGAATGTGAAATGATTTTTTCCATTCCAAATTCCTCATTCCACATTCCTAATTGTGTTTTCAGCCGCCCGTTCTCAAGCACAAGCACGCGGTCAGCGATTTTTTTTATCAGCGCGAGGTCGTGCGTTATGAATAGGCAAGCGATATTTTTTTCCGCGCAAAGTTTTTTTATCAGCGCGACGACCTGCGCCGCTATCTCCACGTCCAAAGCCGAAGTTGCCTCGTCGCAGATTAAAAGCTTTGGCGAAATGGAAATTGCCCGTGCAATCGCCGCCCGCTGACATTCGCCGCCCGATACTTCGCGCGGATAACGTTCGTAATAGTTTTTTGGCAAGCCAACTTCGATTAAAAGTTCTTCCACTCGCCCGCGCAGATTGTCGCCGCCGAGAAAGTTTTTAATCGGCTCGGCAATGCTCGCGCCCAAAGTCCTGCGCGGGTTGAAAGAATCATCGGGCGTCTGGAAAATCATCTGCATATTTTTATAAAAGGCGTTGCCCGCCGCGCGTGTAATGTCTTCGCCGCAGAGGAAAATTTTTCCGCCGTCGCAGTCAATCAGCCGCGCAATAATTTTAGCCAAAGTCGACTTGCCGCCGCCGCTCAAGCCCACAATGCCCAAGCACTCGCCCGCGCCAATAGCAAAGTTCACGTCGTCGAGCACGAGTTTTTGACCGAAAAATTTTTTTACGCCGCGAACTTCCAAGACGTTTATCAAAGTGCGCCCTCCATTGTTAAAACTTTGTCTGCCATGTGCCGCGCAATTTTTAAGTCGTGCGTGACCATGACGATTGAAATTTTTTGCCGCTCGCGCAGTTTCAAAAGCTCCTTGACGACTTCGGCTTGCGTCACAATGTCTAGTGCGCTTGTCGGCTCGTCGGCGAGTAGAAGTTTCGGCGCAAGGATTGTCGCCGCCAAAATGCCCGCTCGTTGTGCCATGCCGCCCGAAAGTCTGAACGGATATTCCTCCAAAACTTCCGGCGCGAGATTTATTTTCCGCATGAGTTCAACCGCCCGCTCGCGGAAAGTTTTTTTATCCCAGTCGCGATGTGCGCGAACACTTTCAAAAATCTGCTCGCCGATTGTGCGTATCGGGCAGAAACTCGCGCCCGCGTTCTGAAAGATATATCCGATTGCCTCGCCGGAAAGTTTGCGCCGCGCGTCGTCGGGCAGGTTAGTAATATCTCTGCCGTCGAAGAAAATTTGTCCGTCAATAATTTTTCCGCCCTTGCCGAGCAAGCCGCCAATCGCCTTTAAAATCGTCGATTTGCCGCTACCCGACTTGCCGACGATAATTAAAATTTCGCCGCGCTCAACCGAAAAACTCACGCCGCGCAGAATTTCCTTCCCACCGTAAGCGACGCACAGATTTTTTACGGTTAAAAGTTCGTCGCTCATAAAATCACCCGGTGAAAATTTTAATCGACTTGCGGAAAAAAAATAAGCCCCGCGCAGGGATATTCGTTGCAAACGTCAAACAAAACGGCTGATAATAATTGCGCGAGGCGATTTTATGAACGTTTTAAGCAAAGCTAAGGAAAAAATTTCTTCGGGCGCACGACTGAACTTTGATGAAATTCTTGCGCTATACGAGGACAACGATCTTTTGTATCTTGCCGAATCTGCGCGGCGCGTCAAGGAGGCGAAGACCGGCAAGAAAATTTTCTACACGATTAACCGCCACATAAATTTGACTAACGTTTGCAGTGCGAATTGCCCGCTGTGCGCCTTCCAATGTCGGAGCGGCGACAATCGCGCCTTCACTCTCGAACTTGCCGACGTTGAAGAAGTGGTCAGGAATCAGGAATTGGGAGTCAGGGAAATTCATATCGTCAGCTCGTTGCACCCCGATAAAAATTTTTCTTACTACGTCGACGCCGTGAGGCTTGTGAAAAAAATTCTGCCGCACGTCGGGATTAACGCCTTCACGCCCGTTGAGATTGTGAACTTCGCCAAGATAAGCGGCAAAAGTTTTGCGGAAGTTTTGCGCGAGTTGATTGGCGCGGGCGTCACGAGTTTGGCGGGCGGAGGCGCGGAAATTTTATCCGACCGCGTTCGCGAAATTATTTGCCCAAAAAAATGTTCTGCGGCGGAGTGGCTTGAAGTCATGCGAACGGCTCACAAACTCGGCTTGCGAACAAACGCCTCGATAATGTACGGGCACATTGAGACGATTCAAGAGCGCGTCGAACATTTAATCAAACTGCGCGAGTTGCAAGACGAGACGGGCGGCTTTATGGCGATGATGCTTTTCCCCTTTCACCCCGAAAATACCGAGCTTGGAAAAAAATTCAACCTGCGACGCGTCGGAGCATGGGAAGATTTAAAAATGCTCGCGCTGTCAAGATTGATACTCGACAACTTCGCGCACTTCAAAGCGTTTTGGGTCATGCTGACGTTGTCGATAGCTCAGTTGGCACTGAACTTCGGCGCGGACGATTTGGACGGCACAATCGGCGAAGAAAAAATTATTCACGCGGCGGGCGCAAAATCTTCTGCGGGCATCACGCGCGAGACGTTGGAGAAAATTATTTCGGAGTGCGGCTATCAGCCCGTCGAGCGCGACAGCTTTTATAACGAAACGTTGTAAAATTTATCACGGCTCCTGTTGGGAGCTTTTTTGTTGAAGTGTACCTGTCAGGTATCAATTTTATTTATCTGGTAGGCGACAAAAGAAATTTTTCTGATAAAATGACAAGCAATAAAACAACGGTAAAAAACTTAGGAGGCGAAAATATGAAGGATGACTTTCGAGAAGAAATGCTCTGTATCGGAAAAAATATCGCGCTCTTTCGCAAGCTGAGAAATATGACGCAAACCGAGCTTGCCGACAAGCTTAACATAAATAAAAACTATCTGTCGCACATTGAAAACGCCTCTGCAAATAAGACAGTTTCGCTATCAATGCTCATAAGAATTTCAAGGGCTTTGGACGTGGAATTGGCTCTGCTCACCGACATTGACGGCATTTACAAATCCGATTTGAAAAATTTTTGGAGCGACATGAAAGAAACACTTGAGGGAATAAAAAAACTCAACGACGACATGGACAAAATGCTTGAGCAGTTCGAGAAGGCAGATAAGATTTTTTCGGGCGGCTCCGAGAAAAATTAAGCGGGAGTGATAGAAATGATTTCCAAAAGCGCGAGCTGTCCGAACTGCGGGCGCAAGCTCAATTCCTACACGGTCGACACGGCGAGCACGCAACGCACCGGCGGCACCTGTCCAAGTTGCGGCAAACGCTACACCGTCGAATACGGCAAGGGCAAAATTAAAGTTACCAAAAGTTAAAGGAGGTTTTTTATGAGCGGCATAGATGAATTTGCAACCGCAATCAACATGAACGCCTATCGCTACGGCAATGTAATATTCGAAAGCTACGACTATAAATCCCGGAGAGACTACGCCACAAGATTTAAAGATTGGATGGCTAACGATGACTTTGAGGCTTTGGCAGATTTCCTTGAGGGCTTGGCGGCAACATATAACAGACCAGACCTTTTCTCAGAAGTTATCGAGTACTTGCGCGATGAAAATCGTTCAGTGGCTGACCGCAAGCAATGCGGGAATGCATTTGCTTTAGGCGTTCACGGTTATGAAGGTTAACCAGTTAAGGAGGAATTTTTATGGGATTATTTGATGCAATAGGCGGCGCGGTTAAAGATTGGGCGCAAGAGTCCAACGAGTACTACCGCGAGGCAATGAGCATGAGCCGCGAAGATTTGCGCGACGAACTTCGCCGCATGGGCAACAGCACTGCCAACATGGCAAAGCGCAACGGCTACAGGAAAGCGGCAAAGGAACGCGGTCTTCTGTAATTAAGAAACGGTTGCCCAAAAAGTTCGGCTGAGAAAAATTTTTCGGTCGAACTTTTTTTATCGCCCGCGCAGTTTTACAATCGCCCGATTCTTTGATATAATTTGCGCCCAAACTCAAATGGAAAAGGAGAGCAACTATGGACAAAAAAGAAGCGTTGGCGGCGGCACTCAAGCAGATTGAAAAAGATTTCGGCAAAGGCTCGATAATGCGGCTCGGCGACGACTCGGCTCGCAAGGACATAAAAGCGGTGTCGACGGGGATTTTGCCGCTTGATATTGCGCTCGGAATAGGTGGACTCCCGCGCGGCAGGATAACCGAAATTTACGGTCCCGAAGCCGGCGGCAAGACGACTGTCAGCTTGCACATGGTCGCCGAAGTTCAAAGGAACGGCGGCACGGCGGCTTTCATTGACGCCGAACACGCGCTTGATCCAATGTACGCAAAAAAGCTCGGCGTCGACGTGGATAATCTTCTCCTTTCGCAACCCGATACCGGCGAACAAGGGCTTGACATTGCCGAAGCTCTGATTCGCTCGGCGGCGGTAGATATTGTCGTTATCGATTCGGTTGCCGCACTCGTGCCCAAATCCGAGATTGATGGCGAAATGAGCGATGCCAACGTCGGACTTCACGCGCGCATGATGAGCAAGGCAATGCGCAAGCTCACGGCGATTATCGGCAAGACAGATACAATCGCAGTGTTTATCAATCAGATTCGCGAAAAGGTCGGGATAATGTTCGGCAACCCCGAAGTCACGACGGGCGGTCGCGCACTGAAATTTTATTCGACGATTCGTCTTGAAGTTCGCAAGGGCGAGGCGATTAAGCAGGGCACGGAAGTTGTCGGCAATCGCGTCAAGATTAAAGTCGCGAAGAATAAAGTTGCGCCGCCCTTCAGAACCGCCGAGTTCGATTTGATTTATGGCGAAGGTTTTTCGCGCGTCGGTAGCACTTTGGATTTGGGCGTTGCTTTCGAGATAATCACCAAAGGCGGTTCGCACTTTTCTTACGGCGAGGAAAAACTCGGTCAAGGCAAGGAAAATGCTAAAAAATATCTGCGCGAGCACCCCGAAGTCGCCAACGAGATTGACGCCAAAATTCGCGAGAAAGTTTTAAAGTCAGCTGTGCCGCTTGAACTTTCCGAGCCGGAAAATTTTGATGACACGGAGGATTTCGAGGAAGATAAAGAAAATTAAACTTTGATTAAAAATTTGACGACGGGCAAATTTAAAAGGGCTTGCCGCTTTTTTTTTATCTTCATTTGTGCTAAGCTTAGCAAAAATTTTGCGGCGAACGCGAAAGAATTCAGCAGGGAGAAATTTCAATGGGGATGATTACTAAAAAGGATTTCGGAACGCGGCGTTATCTCTTCGCTGTTGCAATTTTTTTCGGTGTGAGTGCCACGACTTGCCAAGCCGCCGATTCTCAAACGGAAAGTTCCGCCGTCGAGAGCGAGGCGGATAAAAATATCGGCTTGCAAATTTCCGGCGTGGGTGATGAAGTCGTGCAGAGCAAAGATATTTTGCTTACGGACGACTCGGCAATCGGCATTCTCGTTGACGGCTTGGGAAATAAAATCACAATCTCGCGCGGCACTGTGATTCAGTCCGGCGGCAAAGGCATTTTGATTTCCTACGGGCGCGGTCAAACGCTCAACGTCGCGGGCAACGTCACGGCGTCGGGCAATGCCATTGAGTTCAATTTTGATGAGACAACTTTAGACACGGGCGGCGAGTTTCGCGGTTCCTATATCCGTTATCTGCGCGGCTACGACGCGGAAGGAAATCTTGTTTCGGCGGTCAATCTTCCGCTTATCATGAACGACGGCGAGTTTAATTACGCGTCGGACGAGCTTAACGGCGCGATTGTCAACGACTTTAACTTGTCGGGAAAAATTTCGGGCAAGCGGGCGATTTACATTGGCAAAAATACTTTCGTCAAAAATATCAACGTCAACAAGGGCGCGCAGATAAGCGGCAATATCGTTTCCGATTGGAAACACTTCGCGGCGTTTGCTTCAAGCGAAAATGTCGAGCCGATTAAAATTCAATACGGCGACAAAGTTTTTACCGCCACGCGATATATCCCCGACCTCGTCACGAACTTGAACTTCAACACGAGCTTGACTTACGCTGGAAACATTTCGGGCGCGGATAATATTCGTGTGAACGTCAACAAGGGCACGCTGAATTTTTCGGGCACGGCTAACGTTGTGAGCGTCGAGGTCATGAGCGGCGCGAAACTTTACGGCGGCACTTTCTATCTCAACGACCAAACGTTTATGATTGCCGACGGCTACAGCGACGAGGCGACGGGCAAGTTCATAAATCACGGAACTATTGCCGCGAACTCTCCCGACACGAATTTAATCATCAACGGCGATTTGGTTAGCGACGGCGTGATTCAGAAAGTTTCGGGCGGCGTGGGCGGCTCAATTATCGTCAGCGGCAACGCCAATATCGACGGCTCGACCGTCACGACTGATTCTCTCCTGCCGAATCAAACCGCGACTGTTCTTGTCGCTAACTCAATCACGGGCGACATTAAAAATCCGACCGGCAAGCCTATTCCGATTTCCGCGACGCTCAGCGCGACCGGCAAGATTGTCGATAATACTTTGCTTGTCACGACTTACGCGACGGAGAATACCGACGGCATGACTTCGCAAGAGACCAAGACTTTAAACGCAATGCACGACATGTTTGAAAATCTCAAAGGTGACAGTCAACAAAAAGAAATGCGCGAGCTTTACAACTTGGACGAACCCACGACCAAGAAGACGCTGACGGAGATTGGCTCAACCGACGCCGCGCAGGTTATGAGCGTTGCGCAACAAAATACCGCTGTTGACAAAATGATTTCAAGCCGTGTCACGAAAGTTTTTGCGCCCGAAATCGCGCCCGATTATATCAGCGTGAATGTCAGCTCGCTTGCCTTCGCCGACGGTGAAACTAATTCGCCCGAAATGAAAGTCAAGGTCAAAGTTCCTTCGCGGCAGGAGAATAATTTTTGGCTTAACTACATGAAGAATTGGGGCAACCTGCGCGGCGGCACGGATTATCATGGCTCGGTTATCGTTGGCGGCTATGACAGACCGTTTGGCAAGAAAGTTCGCGCGGGCATTTTCGCGACGTACGGGACAATCGGCTATGGCGCGGAGTCTTCGCGGGCGACGGTTTACGATACGCGGTTGGGGCTTTACGCGGGCTATCACAACAAGGCAAGCGATGTTTATTTTTATGTCAACGGCGGGCAGTTGCGCAACTCTTTGCACAGAGGAATTTCGTCGTTGGGTTTGGCGACCAGTGCCAATTACAAAAGTCACATTGTCGAAGTCGGCGGCGAGTATAAGTATGACCTTTCGCGCAAAAAGACTTGGCATGTCAGTCCATTTGTAAATTTTCAGGCGTCATATCTCAAGCAGAGCGGCTACAACGAGCGCGGTGCGGGCATTTACAATCAGCACGTCGACGCGGGTAGCAACACCTATTTTGCGGCGCAAGTTGGCTTTGATTTCAAGCGGTATTATCGCGACGGCATGATTGGCATGAGGTTTGGCGTTAAGCACGGGTTCACGGGAGCCGACCCCGATTTGCGAATCAGCTACGAGGGCAACGACGCCGGAAGTTATAAAATGCGCTATGACCGCGACAAGACGCATTTTGTCTGTTCGTTGCGCGGCGAAAATGAATTTGCGCGTGGTTGGTTTATTGGCGGCGAGGCGGAACTCCAGCGCGGTGAAACCGATAAAGACGTTACGGCGTCGCTTATGTTGAGGAGGACTTGGTAGGGTTATTCATACTTTCTTTGTCGGCGTCAAAGAAAGTATGCAAAGAAAGACGCTCAAACCCGTTGCTAATTGATAAGGAGGAAATTTTTTAATGGCAGATAGTGCAAAAATATTTATCGTGGAAGACGAGCGACCGATTGCGCGACTTCTTCAGTTAACTTTGGAACGCGAAGGCTTCAAGACTGCAACCGAGTTAAACGGTCGAAAAGCTTACGAGCGGATTCTTCAAGAAAAGTATGATTTGGTTTTGCTTGACGTAATGTTGCCCGACATGGACGGCATGGAAATTTGCAAGCGCGTGCGCGAAGTGAGCGACGTGCCGATAATCATGTTGACGGCGCGTGATGAAGTTCGCGACAAAGTGGAAGGGCTTGACTTGGGCGCGAACGATTACATGACAAAACCTTTCGCGGCGGAAGAACTTTTGGCGAGGATACGCGGCACACTCAAGCGGCACAATGAAAAAATCCGCGCGACGGAGGAGACGCGCTACGTCGTCAAGAACATGATTCTTTATCCTGAACGCTACGAAGTCACGGTTAAGGGCGAAAAGGTCGAGTTGACGCACAAGGAATACGCGCTGTTGAAATATTTGGTCGAGAACAAGCGCAACGTCTTGAGCCGCGATCAGATTTTACAGACGGTTTGGGGCTACGACTTTATCGGCGATACCAATGTTGTTGACGTTTATATCAGTTATCTTCGCTCCAAGATTGATGAGCGATTCGGCGAGAAATATATTTACACGACAAGAGGCGTCGGCTATGCAATCAGAGATTGAGGCGGCGTCGGAAAGTTTTCTGCAACAGCAACGCTTTGTAAATGACGTGTCGCACGAACTGCGGACGCCGCTTACGATAATTCGCGGTTACATTGACTTGTTGGAGAGTTACGGCGCGACGGACCCTGAGCTTTTTAAAGAGGCGGTCACGTCGATAAAGAATTCCGCGCAGAACATGCAGAATTTAGTTGAGGGCTTGCTGTTTTTGGCGCGAGCGGATCAAGGACGCCAGCCGCTGACGAAAGTCCCTATCGATTTAGATGACCTGTTGAAAAAATTTATTGAGGCGTATCACTCGCCGCGCGTGAAGGTTTCAAAATTGCCGCCCTGCAAGATTTTGGCGGACGGAGAATTTTTAAAGAAAATGTTCGCCGCCTTCCTCGATAACGCTTTGCGTTACAGCACCGGCGCGGTCAAGGTTGAACTGACGACGACCAACAACGCCGCGATTTTGAAATTTATTGACAAGGGCATTGGCATTGCCAAAGAGGACAGCAATAAAATTTTTGACAGGTTCTATCGCACAGACAAGGCGCGTACCAAAATCAACGACAAGGAAAACTCGGTTGGCTTGGGCTTGTCGGTTGCGAAGTGGATTGCCGACCGTCACGACATTAAAATTAATCTCAAGAGCAAGCCGGGTGAAGGTTCGACTTTCACTTTGACGATTCCGAGAATATAAAAGGTGTTAGGTGTTAGGTATTAGGGGTTAGGGGTTAGCTCAAACCTAATACCTAAAACCTAAAACCTAAAACCTAATACCTAATACCTAATACCTAATACCTAATACCTGTAATATCAGAACTCAATTCCAATCTGCGCGGGCACTCCGCTTTTGAACGGGTGCTTAATCAGTTTCATTTCGGTTACGAGGTCGGCGGCGTCGATTAGTTCGGGCAAGGCGTCGCGCCCCGTGAACACCAAATGCAACGTCGGCGGGCGAATTTTTATCAGCTCCAAGATGTCCGCCGCGTCGAGCAAGCCGAATTTCACCGCGTAATTTATTTCGTCCAAAATTATCAAATCCCACGCGCCCGATAAAATTTCTGTCTGTGCGAGTTCGATTGCCGCCCGCGCAGATTTTTTTTGTTCGGAAAAATTTTCTTTGGTTATAAATCCGAGTCCGCATTGTCTGACTTCGACGCCCAACATCTCCAAAGCCGCTAACTCGCCTGATTTTTTTCTGCCCTTAATGAATTGCAAGATTAAAACTCTCAAGCCCGCGCCACTCGCTCGCAACGACAAGCCGAGAGCCGCCGTCGTCTTGCCTTTGCCGTCGCCCGTGTGCACGATTATTAATCCGTGTCTCTCCAAAATAATTCCCCCTTAATTACGCATTACGCATTACGAATTACGCATTGCTTTAAATTTTCCTTGCGCAAATGGCAAAATGAATTTATAATGAAACCAAAAAGGACGTGATTAAGTTGAGCAGGGCGAGAGAAAGTTTGAAGACCGCGCGGCGGATAGTTATCAAGGTCGGGACGAGCACGCTGGCGCACGCCAAGACCGGCAAGTTAAATTTGTACAGGATTGAACATTTGATACGCGAGATAGCTGACCTGCACAACGCGGGCAAGGAAATAATTTTCGTGAGTTCGGGCGCAATCGCGGCGGGCATGAACAAACTCGGAATAAAAATCAAGCCGCAGACCATTCCCGAAAACCAGGCGTTGGCGGCAATCGGTCAAGGTGTTCTCATGCATATCTATGAAAAATTTTTTGCGGAGTACGGTCAAACAATGGGGCAAGTGCTCTTGACTAAGGAAAACGCCGCTGACGAACACGCCCGCGAAAATTCTCGCAACTCTTTGGGCGCAATTCTCGACTTGGACGCTATTCCCGTTATCAATGAGAATGACGCGGTCGGCGTCGACGAGATACGAATCGGCGACAACGATAACCTTTCCGCAATCGTCGCCGCTATGATTAATGCCGAAGTTCTGATTATCCTAAGCGACATTGACGGGCTTTATGACAGCAATCCGAACGTCAATAAATCTGCGCGGCTGATTGACGAGGTGCCCGAAATTACTTCCGAGATTGAGCGCATGGCGGGCGGTGTTGGGACAAAGCTCGGCACGGGCGGCATGTACACGAAAATTCAGGCGGCGAAAGTTGCGACTTCAAACGGCGTGACTATGCTTATCGTCAATGGCGCGACCATCGGAAATTTGCGGCGAGCTTTAAACGGAGAAAACGTCGGCACGATTTTTCCAAAGCAGGTGATTAACAATGAGTAATGCGCAATTCGTAATTCGTAATTTATTTGTGGTGGTGATTTTTATGTTGATGACGGTGACCGCGCAGGCGGCGGGCATTGCAATTCAAGACAACCGCGCGACCGCTGATTATTGGGTCGGCAAGAATAAAAAGGGCGAGGAAGTTTTTGTTTCGACCGTCGACTTGGAGCGGCTCAACATGCAAATCATGCAGAAGAGCGCGAATACAATCGTTGACCTTGCGAAATATCCCGAAAAAGTTTACACGCAATGGATTAAAAATAAAATCACCATGCCTTTGACAATCGGCGGCTTTCAAGAAGACACAGTTCCCAAACTCTTCAAGGGCGGCGCGGCGTTGACGGAGTTTAGTTTTAAACATGCCAAAGAAAATTGCGGGCTTGAAGACGCTCCCGCTGTCAGCGAAGTTCGTTACGCCTTGACGATTGACAGAACAAATCTCCGACTTCTGCCCGAAGTTGACGGTTGGTTTACTGCTAAAGACGATACCCATTACGACCAACTTCAAGCGACTGTCCTTGACCCGTGCGAGCCGTTGGCGGTTTTAATCGACAGCAAGGATAAGCAGTTCGTCTTGGTTGACTCGCGGGCTTATACGGGTTGGGTTAAGACTTCCGAGCTTGCTTTCACCGACAGGGCGACTTGGCTTAAGTACGTCGCGCCGAAAAATTATCTGACGGTTATCGCGAGCCGCAAGACTATTCCGAGCGGCAAGGCTTTCTATCAAATGGGCGGCAAAGTTTTGCTCCGCGCAGACGACTTGCAAAAGGACGGTAGCTGGGCAATTTACATGCCGACACTTGACGCGAACGGTACAATTATTGAGCAGGGCTTGAATATTCCCAACGATAACGGCGTTGTCAAGGGCGTGTTGTCTTGCTCCGAGAACAATTTGATTCGGCAGGCATTCAGATTTTTGGGCGAAGGCTACGGCTGGGGCGGCATGGAAAAAAATGTTGATTGCTCGTCTTTCGTACAAGATGTTTATCGCAGTGTCGGCATCGAACTCCCACGCGATGCCAACCGCCAAGAAAAGGTCATGACCAATTCCATTTCCGTTAAAAATATGACGCACAAGCAACGCCTTGAGATTATCAAGAAATCAAAGCCGGGCGCGTTGCTTTTCATGCCCGACCACGTCATGATGTATCTCGGCAACGACGACAACGGCGAGCCGCTTGCAATTCACGCGCTCAGCAGTTATCACGTCGTCAACGGCGACAAGTTGGAAAAGCACTACGTCAGAAAAGTTTTGGTCAGCGATTTGCATTTCAAGAACAAGGACAACATTGAGATAATCGACCGCATTACGAGCGTCGGGAATTTCTAAAATGGATAAGCAGGAGAAGTTAATCGCCCAACTGTTCAAGGATACCTTTATCGTCTTCGTGATGTCGACATTTGCGGCGACTCTGGGGAATTTAATCGACGCCATACTCATATCAAAATTTCTCGGCACAGAGGCAATCGCGGCGTTCGGCTTGACAATCCCACATCAAAAGTTCACCGACATGTTGCCCGCAATTATCGCACTCGGAATGCAAGTGCTCTGCAGTAAAAGTTTGGGCAAAGGTAATTTGCGAGAAGCCAATCAAATAAGGAAATCAGTTTGAAGTTCCTGCGCGAAATGTTGCTGATTGGTTTCCCGATAATTCTTGGGCGCATTTCTTCCACACTGCAGAGTGGTTTCTTCAACAGAATGGCGGTTGCATTGGCGAACGGCGTCGGCGTAGCAGCTTACGCCGTTATTGGAAATTTTGCCGGACTGCTGGAGATAATTCCAAAGTCTCTCGGCTCGGCAACGCAAATGATCAGCGGTATTCTTATCGGCGAACAAGACCGCAACTCAATCCTGCGGCTGGTGAAAATCGCGCTGAAATATTCGCTGATACTCTCCTTGACAACAATGGCGGCGATGTTTTTGGCGGCACCTTTAATCGCAGACATTTATATCCCAACCGACCCGCCGGCTAATCAAATGGTGTGCGAGGGCGTTCAGTTGTTCATAGCGTTTTTGCCCTTCTACACGATCGCCACAGTTTTTCAGTACTTCCATCAAGCTTACGGGAGATTCAAACTCGTCAGCATATTGTCGGTAGTAAGCAATATCGGGTTCGTTGTGCCAATAGTTTTGCTCTTGAAACCGCATTTCGGAATTGCTTCTCTGTGGCTTGCCTTCCCGTTGAACGCCGCCGCGTACCTGCTTACAATATTTTTCATAACGTGTCGTCATTGCGGAAGGATAACTTTTCGGCTTGAAGATTATCTGCTGTTGCCCGAAAAATTCGGCACGCCTAAGGACAAACAACTTGACATAACCGTAACGACAAAGGAGGAGGTGTTTGGCTTATCGGAGACAGCTCAAGCTTTTTGTGAAGAGCGGGCATTGACGCGCGGCGCAGTATGTTTGCGGGCATTTGCATAGAGGAAATGGCGGGCAACATTGTCGATTACGGCTTTGACGATGTCAAGAAACATTTCGTCGACGGCACGTTATCGTTGACGGTCAGCAGGTTATAATAAGGTCGCGCGACGATTGCCACCCCTTCGACCCGAAAAAGCAAGTTGAGCTGTATAATTCCGAAGACACGACGGCGCATATCGGCATAAGGCTTTGCAGGAAGATTGCGACAGAATTTAATTATGTCAACGTCTTAAAGCTTAACAACTTGATTATAAAAATTTAGGAGTGATTTTTATGTTATTCATGAAAGAACACGTGACTAAACAGGCAAAGCGAGCAAAGGAGGCGTCGCGGCAGTTGGCGTTGGTGCCTGTCGAAGTTCGCAACGCGGCACTTTTGGCAATGGCGGAGGCTTTGGAAACTCATCAGGAAGAAATTTTGGAGGTCAACGCAAAAGAAGTTGCGGCGGCTAAGGAAAAGGGCACGCGCCTAAACATGATTGACCGCTTGACTTTAAACCCGAAAAGAATTGCGGGCATGGCGGAAGGGATTAGGCAAGTGGTCAATCTCGACGACCCAATCGGAAAAATTGACTTTGAAACGACGCGCCCCAACGGTTTAAAGATTCGGCGTGTGAGAGTTCCCTTCGGCGTCATCGGAATTATTTACGAGGCTCGCCCGAACGTCACGGCGGACGCGATTGCGCTTTGCATTAAATCCGGTAACGCTTGCCTTCTGCGCGGCGGCTCGGAGGCGGTTCGCACAAATAAAAAAATCGTCGAAGTCATGCGCGAAGCGGCGGTTGCTCACGGCTTGCCCGAAAAGTCGATTGAATTCCTTTCCATTCTCGACCGCGACGCCATTGTTGTAATGTGCAGACTTCGTAAGCTTATCGACGTGATTATTCCGCGCGGCGGCGCAGGGCTTATTTCTCGCGTCATTGAGCACAGCACTGTTCCCGTGATTGAGACGGGCACGGGCATTTGTCACACGTTCGTTGACAAGACCGCCGATTTTGACATGGCGATTAAAATTTGCGTCAACGCCAAAACGCAACGCCCTTCCGTCTGCAACGCAATGGAAACGCTTTTGATTCACAAGGACATTGCGGAAGACTTCTTGCCGAAAATCGCGGCGGCTCTTGAAAATGTCGAACTGCGTGGCGACGAGGCTTGCTTGAAAATTTTACCTGACATGAAGGCGGCGACTGATGACGACTGGACGACCGAATATAACGATTTGATTCTCTCCGTGAAAATTGTCGACGACGTGGACGCGGCGATTGAGCACATTAACAAATACAGTAGCGAACATTCCGACGCGATTATCACGCGCGACAAGGACAACGCCGCGAAGTTTGAACAGAAAGTTGACTCGGCGGCGGTTTATGTCAATGCCTCGACGCGTTTCACTGACGGCTTTGAGTTCGGCTTTGGCGCGGAAATTGGAATCAGCACGCAGAAACTTCACGCGCGAGGACCTATGGGGCTTGAGGCTCTCACCACGATCAAATATCTCATTGACGGCGAAGGACAGATAAGGCAATGAGGAATTTGCAATGCGTAATGCGTAATGAAAAAGCTTGTTGGATATTTTAAGACGCTGAGGAATTATTTTCGGACGGCGAAGGCTCGCCACGACTTCAAGGACTATGCTCGCGCCCTTGCAATAATTTTTCTTACGGCGGCAATCGTCTGGGGGTGTTTAAGTTGAAAATCGGAATATTGGGCGGCACATTCGACCCGATTCACTTAGGACACTTGGCGACGGCGGAGGCTGTTCGCGAAATCTTCACGCTCGACGAAATTTTATTTATCCCCGCCGCGCGACCGCCGCACAAGCTCGGCAGAAAAGTCATCGACGAACAACACCGCCTGGCAATGACAATCCTCGCGACGCGCTCAAATAAATTCTTCAAAGTCTCGGACATGGAATTAAAACGCACGGGACTTTCCTACACGCTCGACACAATGAACGAACTGCATAAACTTTTCGGGAGTACAACGGAATTATTTTTCATAATCGGCGCGGATTCGCTGGCGGACTTGTCGAAGTGGTACGAGGCAAAAACACTGGTCGAGAAATGCCACTTCATAGCGACGACTCGGCACGGCGTTGACATAGATTTTTCTGCGATAAAAAATTATTTCGGCGCGGCGGCAAGTGAACACATTCACCGCGTGACGACGCCCGGCTTAGAAATTTCTTCAACCGACATTCGAGAAAAAATCCGGCTCGGACGTTCGATAAAATATCTTGTGCCCGAAGTCGTCGAGGAATACATTTTGCGGGAGCAACTTTATCGGGAGTAAAAGTTTTATGGCTAAAAAATATCGAGACGGTTTGTTCAGAAATTATTTCAGCGACAAGAAAAGACTGTTGGGGCTGTGCAATTTGCTGACGGGCGAAAACGCGACTGATCCCGACGAAATTAAAATCAACACGCTTGACGGGATTTTTTTCGGCAAGTTAAAGAATGACATATCGTGCCTGTTTCGCGGGAAATTTCTTGTGATAATCGAACATCAAGCCACGATAAACGAAAACATGCCGCTGAGAATTTTGTTTTACGCGGCGGAACTGTTGCGGCAATACGTAGACGAGCAAAAGAAAAAAATTTATTTGGAAGAGTTGGTGCCGCTACCCAAACCGCAATTCTATGTTTTCTACAACGGCAGGAAAAAAGAGGCGGAGCGTCGAGAAATGCGCCTGTCGGATGCCTTCGGAGGATACACCTGTCTTGAAGTCGTCGTTCAAATGTACAATCTCAACGCGGGCATGAACGAGGATTTCATTTTGAGCGACGAGAGCTTGAATAATTATTGCGCCTTCGTTAATCTTTATCAAAAATTTTTGGCGGAGGGCGTCGACCGTGACCATGCATTTAAAGCAACGTTTGATTATTGCATAGAGCACGGGATTATGGCTGACTATCTGAAAACGATTAAAAAGGAGTTGGCGAGCATGTTGAGATTGGAATATGACCATGAACTTGAGCGGCAGGCTTTGATTGAAAAAGGTCGCGAAGAAAATCAATTGGAAATGGTCAAAAAAATGTTGCAGGAAAAAATATCCATCAAAAGCATAATCAATGTGACGGGCTGGACTAAAGAAAAGATTTTGGAAGTTGGCGAGCATGTTGGCGTTGAAATATGATACTGAGCTTGAGCAAAAGATTTGGCTTGAACACGGCGTAGAAGAACGCGAACTCGCTTTGGTAAGACTTTTATTGAAATGGCACGTGTCGATAGAGAACATAATCGCAGTAATGAATCGAACAAGGGAACAAATTTTAGAAATCAGAGAGCAGTTGGGATTGAGACATGACTCCGAATCGGAGCAAGAATCTTGCTTTGACAAGGAATTTTTGGAAGAATACGCCGAAGAATTCAGGGAAAGATTTGAAGTGAACTTTAGAGAAGGCGTCAGACAAGGTTGCGAAGAATCGCGATTGGAAGTTTTAAAAAATATTCTGAAGAATAAACTGCCGATAGAATACTTCATTAAGGCGACGGGTTGGAGCAAGGAACAAGTTTTGAAATTCGCCGAAGATCATTTTGAAGAGGAATATTTCATGACGATTGACGAAATGCGCCGCGAGTTACAACGGCGTTTGAACAAAAACAGATTTGCGCACTCAATCGGCGTGGCGAATACTGCCGTTAAGTTGGCAAAGAGATTCGGCGTCGACGAGACCAAAGCTTATATCGCGGGCTTGTTGCACGACTGCGCGAGGGAATTTGAAAACGACGAGCTGCCCGCGCAGGCTAAAGCTCGCGGAATTACAATCGGCGAAGTCGAACGGGCGATGCCTTTGCTCCTGCACGCCTATATCAGCGCGAAGATGATTAAAGAAGTTTACGGCGTGTACGACGCGGAAATTGAGCAGGCGATTTATCGGCACACGGTCGGCGCACGCGACATGACCAAGCTTGACAAAATTATTTACTTTGCAGACATGATTGAGCCGAACAGAAGTTATCCAGGTGTCGAGAAACTCCGCGCCCTCGCTGAGACCGCCGAGCTTGACGAAATTTTGTTGACGGCGTTCAGCGAGACGATTGCCTTTGTCTTGCAAAAGAATTCGCTGATTCACCCTGACACCGTCGCCGCCCGAAATTTTTTGTTGCTTAATAAATAAAAAGTGAGCGGAAACCCTATGGCTAACGAAACCAAAGCAAATGTCGAAAAGAAACGCAAAAGCATGAGGCGTAAGCGCAGAGTCAAGACCTTACGCCTGATTTTTGCGCTTGTGGTTTTGTGCTTGATAGGGGTTGCGATTTTGTTTGTCGGCTACGGAATTTACAGCGCGGGCAGTCGCGTTTATAATGAGTTCACGGAAATGTATCAGGGCTACAACGACCGCAAGACTTCGCGCTTGGGCACTGCCGACCCGAAATTTGACGGCTACACAAATATTTTGATTCTGGGCGTCGACGACAGCATAAGGCAAGAGGCTGATACGATTCTGGTACTGAGCTTTTCAAACGACACCGGCAAAAGTCGAATCATTTCAATTCCGCGCGACACTTGGATAACTATGCAGGGCAATTCGGGGCGCATTGGCACGATTTATGGCTGGGGCGGCGTCAATCGCATGGTCAAGGAAGTTTCGCAACTGTTGAGAATTTCGATTCATCAGTACATAATTATTGACATGGCGACGTTCGCGGAGCTTATCGACGTTTTAGGCGGACTCGATATTTATGTTGAAGAGAACATGGACTACAACGACGAGGCGGCGGGCTTGTCAATACATATCGGGCAGGGCTATCAGCATTTGTCAGGCGAGGATGTTCAAAAGTATTTGCGCTATCGCGGCGAGAAATTGGGCGACGTGGGGCGCGTTCAACGTCAGCAGAAATTTATCAAGGCGTTGTATGCGAAAGTTCTTCAACTCGACACGATACCCAAACTCCCAGCAATCGCCGACATTTTCCGCAACAGAATGGAGACAAGCGCGGAGATTTTTGACTCGGCGCACTTGGCAAATGTTTTACGGCGAATGAGTTCCGACCCGCCCACAACGTTAATGTTGCCTGGTTCGGAGAATCTTGACGGCGCATGGGTTCCGAACGTTGCCGAGCTTGAGGCGCGAATCAGTGAACTTTTCCCGTTGCAGGATATTATTCAGCACTCGGACGAAGGCGACGCCGACAGTGAGGAAATAGGGAATTAGGGAAATAGGGAATTAGGGAAATAGGGAATTAGGGAATTAGTTGTTAGGAAATTAGCTACTTCACTACTTCCCTAAAAAATAGGAGGCGATTTAGTTTGAAGACTTACGATTTGGCAAAAAAGATTTGCAAGGCGGCAAGCGACAAGAAGGCTAGCGAAGTTATCACAATGGATATGCGCGACGTCATGTTCTCGACGGATTATTTTGTCGTGTGCTCCGCGCAGACCGCAACGCAGGTTCGCGCGATTGCCGACAATATCGAGGCGGAGCTTGACAAGGAAAATATCCATTACAATCACCGCGAGGGCTATCACGAGGGCGAATGGATTCTTCTCGATTACGGCGATGTCGTCGCGCACATTTTCAAGGAAGAAAATCGCCAGTACTATTCGCTTGAGCAACTTTGGAGCGAGGCTGAGATAAAATTCTATGAAGACTAAACCGCAACTTAAACCGATGACGGTCGCCGAGCTTAAAGTTGTTCGCATGAGCGACATGGGCGCGTTCCTCGACGCGGGCACGGGCAACACTTCCGACGATATTCTTCTGCACAAGGCACAACAAACGGCGGAAGTTTCAATCGGCGACGTCGTGAAAGTTTTTCTCTACCTTGACCCGAAGCAACGGTTGACGGCAAGCATGCGCGTTCCGAAAATGCGCGTGGGGCAGATTGCACAACTGAAAATTATCAACGTGACGAACGACGGAGCTTTTGTCGACGCAGGAGCCGAGCGCGGAATTTTTATGCCGTTCGCCGAAATGCGCGGGCGTCCCAAAGTCGATGAGATCGTCTGGGTAAAACTCTATAGCGATAAATCGGGGCGGCTTGCGGTATCTATGAAAGTTTCCGACGAGATCCGCCGCGCCTCTCTGCCCGCCGTAAATATCAAGCGCGGCGACAAGGTCAAGGGAGCAATCTTTAACATAATCGACGCGGGCGCGTTCATGTTCAGCGAGCAAAGATTTATCGTCTTCATTGCGCGAAAGGAAATGCCGAGCCCGTTGCGAATCGGTGAAGTTGTCGAGGCGCGAGTAACTTTTCTGCGCGAGGACGGAAGACTTGACGCCTCACTTCGCGAGATAAAAGAAACTGCCTTGAACAGCGACGCCGAAAAAATTTTTAAGTTCATGCAGGAGAACGACGGCTCAATGCCCTTCAACGACAAGACTTCGCCCGATAAAATTTATGACGTGTTCAAAATCAGCAAGGCGGCGTTCAAGCGGGCAGTCGGTCACCTTTTCCGCGAACGTCGCATTGAAAAGGTTAACGACAATTTCCGAATCGTTCAGAAATAAAAAAGGCGTCGGGAGAAATCCTGACGCTAATTTTTTCTCAACTAGCAATGCGCATGCATTGCGTACCGGCGCGGAAGGTTACTCCGAATTATCGAGCGGCACGGCGCGACCACTGGATGCAACGTCACGTTGCCGCTAATTTTTTTTACCATAATTCCGTTCGAGCGGCACGAGGACTTCTTTATAAATCATGCGCCGCCCGTCAATCTCGTCAATCAGATAAATTGGTCGGCGTTTGGTCTCGTGGAAAATTTGTCCGAGATACTCGCCGATTATCCCCAACGCCAAAAGTTGCATGCCGCCCAAGAAAAGCATGACCGTCATCAAAGTCGGGTAGCCCGCCACCGGGTCGCCGTAAAGCAACGCCATTGTCAGCACGAAAAACATATACAGCATCGCGCAGATTGAAACCGTGATTCCAAGAAACGTCATCAATCGTAGCGGCGCGGTCGTGAAAGACGTCATGCCCTTCATTGCCAAGTTGAACAGCGCGAGGAAATTCCAAGTCGTCGTGCCGGCGGCTCGCGGCTGAACTTCAAACGGAATTTCTTTTTTGTGAAAGCCGACCCACGTGAACAAGCCTTTAGTGAACCGCTGATTCTCGCGCAGAAGTTTCAACGCTTCAATACATCTGCGGTCTAGCAGTCGGAAGTCGCCAACGTCGCGTTGCATTTCGTAAGACGTACTGAACTTTTTCATAACGGCATAAAAAATATTCGCGCAACTTCTTTTTAGCCAAGTCTCGCCCGCGCGGTCAATTCTTTTTCCGCAAACATCGTCGTAGCCTTCACGCCAAAATTTTATCATCTCGGAAATTTTTTCGGGCGGGTGTTGAAGGTCAGCGTCCATGATAATCACGGCGTCGCCGTCGGCAAAGTCAATGCCCGCCAGCATAGCCGATTCTTTTCCAAAATTCCGCGACAAGCTCAGATAAGTCACGTCATCATGAGCGGCGGAAAGTTCGCGGAGCTTTTCCAAAGTCGCGTCGCGACTCCCGTCGTTGACAAAAATATAATTAAACTCGCAGTCGGGAATCTTCGTGACGTGCGCTTGAACTGCGGGATAAAAAAGTTCGATAACCTCCTGCTCGTTGTAGCACGGCACAATGATTGTAATCTTGTCCATAAAATTTCCTCCGCGAAAATTATAGCACAGATTTTCATTGATAAAAGACGGGCAATGATATAAAATCGGGAAAATTTTATGCGAGGTTCAAACATGAAGAGAATTTTTTTGGAAGACTTGACCGCCGCCGAGCTTAAGATAAGCGGGCAAGACGCGCGGCATTTGGCGTATTCGCTTCGGGCGCGGCGCGGCGACAAAATTAGAGCAGTCGACAGGGCGGGCAACTGCGCGGTCATTGAGCTGATTGATTTTAATAATGACAGCGTTAAGGCGCGGCGCATTGGCGAAATGCAGAAAGTTGCCGTTGAGAGAAAAATTATCCTTGCCGACTGCTTGCCAAAACAAAATCGCTTTGAGACGATTATTGAGAAGGCGACGGAGCTGGGCGTAGATAAAATTCAGCCGCTCATTTCGGAAAGGACAATCGCCCGCCCGAAAGACAAGTTGGAGCGTTGGCGGCGCATTGCGAAAGAATCTTCCGAGCAGTGCGGGCGCGATACCATTCCCGAAATCGGCGACGTGCGCAAGCTTGACGATTGGCTTAAGGAAATTTTCCCGCTCAAAGAAAATTGGCTGTTCCTTTTCTGTTGGGAGTTGGAAAAGACGACGACTGTCCGCGAAGTTTTGAGCGCGAATAGAAATTCAAATATTATCGTGTTGATTGGACCGGAGGGCGGCTTTTCGGAGCGCGAAGTTTTGGCGATAAAAATTGCCGGCGGCGTGAGTGCGAGTTTGGGCAGTCGCATTTTGAAGACGGACACGGCGGCTATTTCCGTGTTGGCGATGATTAACTATGAACGCATGTAAAGTTTTCTTCATGACGCTGGGTTGCAAGGTCAATCAGTACGAGTCGGAGGCAATGCAAAAACTTTTCGAGGCGGCGGGCTACGAAGTCGCGGAGGAAATTTCTTCGGCTGATGTCGTCGTCGTGAACACCTGCACAGTGACGGCGGTTAGTTCGCAGAAGTCGCGGCAGATGATTCGTCGCGCGGCGAAGGAAAATTGCTTGGTGGTGGTCGTCGGCTGTTACGCGCAGAGCGAGCCAGAAGAGATTGCAAAGATTGACGGCGTTGATATTATAATCGGCACGAAAGATAGAGTTCGCGTTGTTGAGCTTGTCGAGGCGGCTTTGGCAATTAGGAATGAGGAATTAGGAATTAGGAATTTTGTTGGAAGCGTTGAAGATATTCGCGACTTTGAAGAGCTTCCGCACACGCCGCACAGGACGCGAGCTTTCTTGAAGATTGAAGACGGTTGCAACAATTTCTGCTCCTACTGCATAATTCCCTACGTTCGCGGGCGCGTTCGCAGTCGCAACCTTGAAAGTATTCGCGCGGAGTGTCTTGCGCTCAAGGCGGCGGGCTTTAAAGAAATTGTCTTGACGGGAATTCACATTGGAGCTTACGGGCGCGACTTCAAAGATAAAAACCTTGTCGACGCGATTAAGACTGTGCTTGACGCGGCTAATCCATTAAGACTTCGTTTAGGTTCGCTTGAATCCGCCGAGTTGACCGACGAATTGATTGAGCTGATTAAAAATGATAAGCGCATTTGCAATCATGTACATTTGCCGTTGCAATCGGGCAGTGACGAAATTTTAAAGGCGATGCGCCGCCCTTACACGACAAAAAGCTTCGCGGAGCTGACTGCGCGGCTCGTCAAAGAAGTTCCAGAAATTTCAATCGGCACAGATTTAATCGTCGGCTTTCCAGGCGAGACTGATAAACACTTCAACGAGACGCTGGAGTTTATCAAAGCGCAACCGTTCAGCAAAATTCACGTGTTCCCATTTTCTGCGCGGGCAGGCACAGTTGCGGCGACGTTGCCGAATAAAATCCCTCCGCAGATAAAAAAAGTCCGCGCAGGTCGAGCATTGGAAGTTTCTCGTGCGAAGTCGGAAAGTTTTTGCAGTCAGCTAATCGGCAAGACGGTTGAGATAATCGCGGAGACTTCGACGGGCGGAGTTGTTGACGGCTTGACTAAAAATTATGTTCGTGTCTACGTGCCCGATGAAAATATTAAACTCGGCGAAGTCGTCAAGGTTCGCGTCGAAAAAATTTTCAAGGACGGCGTGACGGGCGCAAAAATCTAAGCGGTTGTCCCTTGCCCGTTGCCCCTTATCTGTTGTACAATGCTTGAAACTTTAAAGGGGTGTGATTTGATGAGCGACGAGACCAAAACGGTCAGCGACGAAACGCGCATGTTCAACTTCGGTGCGGAGGAAAATCGTGCGCAAAGCGTCATTAAGAATGCATACAGAGCAATGACCGAGAAGGGCTATAATCCCGTGCACCAACTTGTTGGCTATCTTTTGAGCGGTGACCCCGCGTATGTAACAGGTCACTTGGAGGCGCGCAGTAAAATTCGCAAAGTAGAGCGCGACGAACTTTTGGAAGAACTCGTGCGAACCTACCTTGCGCACTTGGAGGGCAAAAAGTGAGAGCACTCGCCCTTGACATTGGCGACAAGACGATTGGCATTGCCGCGAGCGATTTACTCGGCATAACCGCGCAGGGCGTCGAGACTATTCGCCGCACGTCAGATAAAAACGATTTGAAACGACTTGGCGAACTCGTAAAAGATTTTGAAGCGACGACTTTCATTATCGGCTTGCCGAAAAACATGGACGGCACGGAGGGAACTCGTTGCGAGCTTGTTAAAAAGTTCGCGGAAAAAATCTGCGCGGTTTTCCCAGAAGTCAATCAAATTTTTTGGGACGAGCGGCTAAGCACGGTTGCGGCGACGAAAAATTTAATCGCGGCGGATGTCAGCCGCAAGAAACGCAAGAAGGTTATCGACAAAATGGCGGCAGTTTATATCTTGCAGGGCTGGCTTGATTCAATTAGGAATTAGGAATTAGGAATGAGGAATTTGTAATGGGTAAAGAAGAAAATTTTGACGACGATTTTTTGATTGAGATGACCGACGACGAAGGCAACGTTTTCTATTACGTCGAGGAAATGATTATCCCCGTCGGCGAGGAAACTTTCGCGCTGTTGGTTGAGGTCAAAGACGAACATGAACACGGCGCGGGTTGCGATTGCGGCTGTGAGAACGACGACGTTATCATTGCCAAAATCGTTGTGAACGCGAACGGCGAGGAAGAGTATATCGAGCCGACGGATGAGGAGTTTGAAAAAGTTCAGGCGGCTTACGAAAAACTTTTGGATGAGGAAGAATGAGAGACCCCGACGAGCACGAATCCAAAATCCCGTCGCGCCGCGCAGGCAAGAAGTCTTTTGCAACTTTCGTGCGCGAAAAGCTCCGCGAATCCTACAGCGGCTTGCGCGAGGAAATTTCTTTTAAGTACGTCGCGAGCGTGGCGGGCGCGGTTTTCTTTTGCATTGTGGCAATCGGTGCGGTGTTGATTTTCGCCGATCCTACCGTTGCTCATATCAACAAGCCCGTTGCAACGGAGGGCGATGAAACTTCGACTGCCGATATTGAACGACGCGTCAACGTCAAAATTCGAGAGGGACTTTCGACGGCAGAGATTGCCGACCGTTTGGCGGAGAAGGGCATTATCGACAGCACGTTGAAATTTCGATTGATGGCGCGGATTTACGGTTACGACGACAAGTTGAGACCCGGCTCCTACAGTTTTACTCTTGGCATGTCGGAGGAAGAAGTCTTTGCAAAACTTTTGACGGGCGAGAAAAAATTGGTTCAGTTCACGGTGCCGGAAGGCTTTGGCGTCAAAGAAATTGCCGAGCGGCTTTATAACCTTGAACTTGCCGACAAGGAAGAATTCCTGCGCGAGGCGGAGACTTTCGCGCCGTTCGAGTACATGCACAAGCACAAGGATACTTTCTTTGCGGCGGAAGGTTTTCTCTTCCCCGACACGTACACGGTCGAAAGCGACGTTGAGATTGAGGAAATTTTGAGCTTAATGGCAAACACCTTCGACGAGAAATTAACGCGGTCAATGCGCGAGCAAGCTTTGAAAATGGACTTGTCGATTTACGAGCTGATAACATTGGCGTCGCTTGTCGAGCGCGAAGTCCGATTCCCCGAAGATCGCGCGATTGTCGCGCAGGTTTTGTTAAAGCGGCTCAAAATGAACATGCCTTTGCAGACCGACGCGACGTTGCAATATTTAATGGACACGCCAAAGGAAGAAGTCTCGATTGCCGACACGCAGATTGATTCGCCGTACAATACTTATCAGCACGCTGGACTTCCTCCGGGACCGATTGCAAATCCGGGCATGGCGTCGATTGAGGCAGTCCTTCACCCCGCCGACACCGATTATCTTTACTTTGTCGCCGACCGTAGTGGGCACAATCACTACGCCAACACTTACGAGGAGCATTTGAATCTTGTCAATAAATATCGGTAAAGCAATGCGAAATGCGCAATGCGTAATTCGTAATGAATTCGTTAAGCCTGAACTTTTGGCACCTGCTGGGAATTTTGAGAAGTTGCAAGCCGCGCTGATTTACGGGGCGGACGCGGTTTATTTTGGCGGCAAAAGTTTCAGTCTTCGCGCTTACGGCGACAACTTCACACGCGACGAAATTTTGAAGGCGGTCGACTTCACGCACGCGCTTGGCAAAAAGATTTATGCGGCGGTGAATATCTTCGCGCACAACGGAGACCTCGCCGCCCTTGCCGACTACTTGAAGTTTTTAGCCCGCGCAGGTGTCGACGCGGTTTTAGTTTCGGACTTGGGAGTTATGACTTTGGCGCGTGAGTTGACCGATTTAAAAATCCACGTCAGCACACAAGCGAACGTCACGAATTGGCGGGCGGCGAAGTTCTTTCACGAACTCGGAGCAAGTCGAATCGTCTTGGCTCGCGAACTCACGCGCGAAGAAATTCTGGAGATTAAGGCGAACTGCGCGGCGGAGTTGGAAATTTTCATACACGGCGCAATGTGCATATCGTATTCGGGGCGGTGTTGGCTGTCGAAGTTTTTAACGGGGCGCGACGCGAATCAAGGCGCGTGTACTCATTCTTGCCGCTGGAAATACAGGTTAGTTGAGGAAAAACGCGCGGGCGAATTTTTTCCAGTCGGCGAAGACGAGCGCGGCTCCTACGTCATGAACTCAAAAGACTTGTGCTTGCTCCCGTTTCTTGATAAGGTGATTCAAAGCGGCGTCGCGAGCTTGAAGATTGAAGGGCGCATGAAGAGCGTTAATTACGTGGCGGGTGTTGTGAAGGTTTATCGGGCGGCGATTGATTCTTACTTCGACGGCAATTTTAAAGTGCGCGACGAGTGGCTTGCCGAACTGAATAAGATTGCGCACCGACCGTATACGACGGGCTTTTTCATGAGCGACGGCGAGCCGACAGAAATTTACGAGACTTCAAAGCCAAGTCGCGCGTCAAACTTTTTGGGGATAGTTCGCGCCTTCGACGCAAGCACAATGACCGCAACGCTTGAACAGCGCGGCAAGTTTGAAGTCGGCGAGCGCGTTGAGTTTTTTCAACCGCGCGGCGAAACTTTTTCACAAAAAATAACTGCACTGCGCGACACGGACGGGCAAGAAATTTTATCGGCACCGCACGCGCAACAAATTGTAAAAATACCCGTCGACAAGCCCGTTGACATTTGGTCACTAATGAGGAGTTGAGACTTATGAGCTTTTGGAGAAATATATTTGGCGGCGCGGACGAAGACGCCGAGACGATTGCGGCGGTCAACGTCGAAAATGCCGTTCGCAAGGCTGGCAGGGCAGAAGGTCGAGTTCAAGGCGTCGGCTTTCGTTTTTTTGTTCAGAGCAATGCAAAGACAATGGACTTGACGGGCTGGGTTAAAAACATGAGCGACGGCTCAGTTACCATGGAACTTCAGGGCGAACCGGAGACCGTTGAACGCCTTATCGCCAAGATTAAGAAGGGCAACGACTGGATTAAAGTCACGAACTTTGAGGAAAGTGATTTGCCCGTTGTTGACGGCGAAAACACTTTTGCTATCAGATATTGAGGTGCGATTATGGATTTAGTTCGCAAGGCAGGTCGCGCAGAAGGTCGAGTTCAAGGCGTTGGCTTTCGCATGTTCGTCAATGATTTGGCAATGGAACTCGGCGCAACTGGCTGGGTTAAAAATATGCGCGACGGCTCGGTTACAATGGAGTTGCAGGGCGAGCCGCCGACTATTGAACGCCTTATCGCCGAAATTAAAAAGGGCGATGATTGGATTAAAGTCACAAACTTTGAGGAAAGTGATTTGCCTGTTGTCGCTACCGAAAACACTTTTGCCGTAAGATATTGAGGAGGAGTTATGGGTTTACTTACCGATAAATTTTGCAACCAGGTCGAGTCCGAAAAGATCGTTCGCAAGGCGGGCAGGGCTAAAGGTCGCGTTCAAGGCGTTGGCTTTCGCGTCTTCGTCAGAAATTCTGCGCGGGATTGCGGCGTGACGGGTTGGGTAAAAAATATGAGCGACGGCTCAGTTACAATGGAGTTGCAGGGCGCGGAGCAGATTCTTGAACAACTCGTCGAGAATATAAAAATGGGCAGAGGTCGAATCAAAGTCAACGAGCTGGAGCTTGACGACTTGCCCGTTGCGGAAGGAGAGAAAGGCTTTGCAATTAGAAAGTGACGGCTTGAACGTCAAGAGAATTTTAGTTTTGAACGGACCGAATTTGAATTTGCTTGGGACGCGCGAACCGGAAATTTACGGACGAACGACGCTCAACGACATAAACGAAATACTGCGCGAGCGTGCGGAAGAGGCGGGCGTTGACGAGATAAATTTTCTGCAGTCAAACTTCGAGGGCGAACTCGTCGAGGCGATACAAAAGGCGCGAGGGCGTTACGATTTCATTTTGCTCAACGCGGGCGCACTGACGCATTACAGCATAGCTCTGCGCGACGCGATAGCCGCCGTGCCCGTGCCTGTGATTGAGTTGCACTTGTCGAATATACACAAGCGCGAGGAGTTCCGCCACACGTCAGTTATCGCGCCGGTCGTCATGGGGCAAATCTGCGGTTTCGGAATTGACAGCTACATTGCCGCGCTTGACATTGCAATTCGCAAGTTGCAGAAGAGTTAGGGACAATGACGAACTTTGATTTCACAGAGCGACTTGCCAAGCTTTACGAGAAACTTTCTGCGGAAGAAGTCGACGCGCTTTTGATTAGCAAGGCGGTCAATGTCAGCTATTTCAGCGGCTTTCGCGGAGACAGTTCGGCTTTGCTTGTCGGGAAAAATTTTCGCAAGCTCATAACCGACGGGCGATACACTGAACAGGCGCGGCGCGAGACTAAAAATTTTCAAGTCGTTGAACAAACCGAAGGGCTTTATAAAAAAATCTCGGAGGAACTCGCGGGTTGTAAGAAGGTTGGCATTGAGGGCTTGGATATGACGGTTGCCAAACGCGATTATCTCGTCAAGGAAATTAAGGGCGTCGAGTTGAAATCCGTCGAGCTTGATAACCTGCGGCAGGTCAAGGACGCGGCGGAGATTAATTGCATTAAAAAGGCTTGCGAGATTGCCGACCGCGCCTTTGCGAAAATTTTGGACTTCATCAAGCCCGAAGTCAGCGAGGTTGAAGTTGCCGCCGAGTTGGAATATTATATGCGCAAGTTTGGTTCCGAACGCGCCGCCTTTGATACGATTGTTGCGTCGGGTTGGCGCGGCAGTCTTCCACACGGCACGGCGACCGATAAAAAAATCTGCGCGGGCGAACTCGTGACGATTGACTTTGGCGCGATTTACAACGGCTACTGCTCCGACATTACGCGCACGATTTGCGTCGGCAAGGCTTCCGCCGAGCAAAAGAAAATTTATAATGCTGTACTCGCCGCGCAGACTTACGGCCTGGAAGTCATCACGGCGGGCAAGAGGGGCAAGGAGATTGATGCGGCTGTCAGAAAAGTTTTGGAGGACGCGAGCTTTGGCAAGTATTTTGTTCACGGCTTGGGGCACGGCGTCGGCTTAGAAATTCACGAGGAGCCGCGCCTTTCCAAACTCAGCAAAACGGAAAGTCTCTTGCCCAATATGATTGTCACCGACGAGCCGGGCGTTTACGTTGAAAATTTCGGCGGCGTCAGGATTGAGGATACAGTTTTGGTGACGAGCGGGGCGGCTCAGCCCTTGACGCGCTCACCAAAAAATTTGATTGAGCTATGACAGCTTATAGGTGTTAGGGGTTAGGGGTTAGCTAAAACCTAAAACCTAAAACCTAATACCTAACACCTAACACCTAATACCTAAAACCTAACCACTAATAAACGGAGGTAGATACCAATGATTTCAAGTACCGATTTCAGGACAGGCTTAACGATTGAGATTGACGGGGCGGCGTGGCAAGTCGTCGAGTTCCAACACGTCAAGCCCGGCAAAGGCGCGGCGTTCGTCCGCACGAAGATTAAGAACGTCGAGACTGGCGCGGTCGTCGAAAGAACTTTCAACCCCAACGAGAAAATGCCGCCCGCTCGCCTCGACACCAACAAAATGCAATTCCTCTACGAATCCGACGGGCAATATACCTTCATGGACGTTGAGACTTACGAGCAAATCGAACTTAACAAAGAGCAACTCGGCACCGCGCTGAATTATCTTATGGAAAATATGGAAGTCAACGTGCAGACGTTTAAGGGGCGCATTATCGGCATTAACCTGCCCAACAGCGTCGAGCTTAAAGTTATCGAGTGCGAACCCGCCGTTAAGGGCAACACCGCCACCGGCGCGACTAAAAACGCCACTGTCGAGACGGGCTACATTGTCCGCGTGCCGCTGTTCATCAACGAAGGCGACGTTCTCAGAATCGACACGCGCACCGGAAGTTATATCGAACGCGCTTGAAAGGCAATTAGTAATGCGCAATTCGTAATGTGTAATGATTTTGACGTTAAAAATTATCTGCTCCTCGCGTTGAAGAGCAGATTTTTTCTTGCTGTGATATAATTCGCCGCGTAGAAAATTTTTGGAGGAAAGTTTATGGCAAAGGGAAAAGGACGAATTTATTCACTGGACATGTTGCGAGGGTTCTTCGTGGCGACGATTTTTTTCTTCGACGCGCCGCCCGATAATATGTACCCGATACTTATGCACTCGCAATGGGAAGGGTTCACGCTCGCGGAATTCGGCTTCCCGCTGTTCGCGTTCATCATGGGCGTTTCAATGGCAATCTCGCTGTCGCGGCGCAATCCTCCGCTCAAAACTCTTTTGAAACGCGTCGCGATAATTTTTGCACTCGGAATTTTTCTGGGCACGTTGCCGCATATTTTTTCCTTAATGTTCGTCGAAGGTTTCACTTGGCAAAATTTTCTTGACCGCGCAATCATACACGGGCGATTGTTCGGCGTCTTTCAACGGCTCGCGCTGATTTACCTGTTCGCGGTTTTGCTCGTCAAGGCGATAAAAAACGACTTTAAACTTTTTGGCGCGGCGTTTATCTTGTTGGCGTTGTCGTCGGCGGGCTATCACCTTTACGCGCCCGAAAATCCCTTTGCGATTGAACATAACATCAGCCGCGCAGTAGATTTTATTTTTCCCGGCGCGAATCATATTTACTTGCCCACTCATGACCCCGAAGGGCTTTACGGCTCAATCGCGGGCACGGCGTCGGTGTTGTTTGGATATTTGGCAGGAAAAATTTTAATCGACAATGCTCAGCTACGCGACAGGATTTTTTTTATGATAGCAGTCGGCGTCGTGCTCTTAATCGCGGGCGGAGTTTGGAGCCGCTTTGATATTATCTGCAAAAATCTTTGGACGACGCCTTACACGCTGATTAATGCGGGTGTCGACTTCATTTGGCTTGCAATCTTCATGAAAATTTTCGACGCGGGCTTTAAAATGACAAAGATTTATGAGTTGATGATTGCGTTCGGGCGCAACCCGCTGTTCTTTTTCTTTACAAACAGCGTTGTCGTTCTGTTCCTGTTTATAATGCCGCTCGGCGACACCAACGCTTACTTTTGGCTTTATCGGCACACGACAGCGGGAATTATCTCGCCTGAGTTCGGCGCGACGCTTTTCTGTACGCTGTGGACTTTGCTTTGGTTGCCCGTCGCCGAAATCTTCCACAGGCTAAACCTCGTGATAAAAATTTAAGGGGGAAAATTCATGCAACGAATTTACTCGCTGGACGTCCTGCGCGGGCTGGCGATTTTCATAATGATTTTCGTCGACGCGCCGCCCATACTCGAAGAAATTTATCCTATCTTTGTTCACGCGACGTGGGAAGGCTTGACGTTTGCCGACTTGGCATTTCCGGGCTTTGTCTTCACAATGGGCATGTCGGCGGCAGTTTCAATGTCAAGGCGCGAACCTTCAACGCAAAAAATTTTAAAGCGGTCGGCAATCCTCTTTGCAATCGGAATTCTTTTCAACGAGTTGCCGTTTATCTTCGCGTACTTTTTATGGGACGACTTCACGGGCGCGGAGTTTTATGAACAGGCAATCGCTCACATAAGAATTTTCGGGATACTTCAGCGGCTCGCGTTGACTTATCTGTTCGCAATGCTTTTGATTCGGGCGATAAAAAATGACGCGGGGATTCTCCTTGCGTCGTTCGTGCTGTTGATTTTGTCATCGGCGGGCTTTCACATTTACGCGCCCGATAATCCTTTTGCGATTGAACACAACATTAGCCGCGCAGTCGATTTCATTTTTCCCGGTGCGAATCACATTTGCGAGCCGACTCACGACCCCGAAGGGCTTTACGGAACTTTCGCAAGCGTCGCCTCAATGCTGTTCGGATTTTTGGCAGGGAAAGTTTTAATCGACCGAGCCGCTTTGCGCGACAAGCTTTTAATGTTCTGCGCGGCGGGCACGATATTTTTAATCGCGGGCGGCGTCTGGAGTTGCTTTGACATAATCGCGAAGAGAATTTGGACGGCTCCCTTCGCGCTGATAACGACCGCCATTGAAATTTTTTTCCTGGTTGCGATAATTTATCTTTCCGAAAAAAATAACCGGCGGCGATTTTTGCAACCGCTCGCCGCAATCGGCTTTAACCCGCTGTTCTTCTTCCTGCTGTCGAATTTTATGTTGCTGTTCTTCAAGATATGGCAAGTCGGCGGCACGGGTGTTTATTTCCTTGTTTACGAAAATATTTTCAAGCACTTGTTTAGTCCCGAACTCGGCTCGACAATTTTCTGTTTAATCTGGACGCTGAGCTGGTTGCCGCTCGCAACGCTCTTGCACAGGCGCGGTATCGTGATAAAAATTTGAGCGCGACTTTTTCATAGTAAAAATCATGAAATCGACTCCTTTGAAACTTTATCGGCGAGCAAAAAAATTTTCTTAAAGTAGATTAGCGGCGGCGTTTGGTGTATAATCGCTTAAAAAATTTTTGAGGAATTGCTATGACTGAACTTGATTTTGCAAAAAAAATCGGCGAGGCGGACGGCAAGGCTTATCTTGTCGGCGGAGCGGTTCGCGATAAATTTCGCGGCGTCGCGGCTCACGACAGAGATTATTGCGTCACAGGTCTCGACGAAAAAACTTTCAAGGAAATTTTTCCGGACGCGCCGAAGTTCGGCAAGAGTTTCCCCGTTTACTCCATTGATATTGACGACGCGCAATGCGAGGTTGCTTTTGCCCGCACGGAAATAAAAGTTGGCACGGGCTATCGCGGCTTTGAAATTTTGTTTTCGCCAAGTGTGACGATTGAGCAGGATTTGTATCGGCGCGACACTACGATTAATGCAATGGCGATTGAACTTTTGAGCGGAGAGCTTGTTGACCCGTTCGGCGGGCGCGAGGACGTGCTTAATAAAAAAATCCGCGCAGTATCCGAACATTTTACGGACGATCCTGTCAGGGCATTGCGGGCGGCGAGGCAAGCGGCGCAATTCAACTTTGAAATTTGCGCGGAAACGATCGCGGCAATGAAACTTTGTGGCGAGGAATTGGCTCACGAGCCGACGGAAAGAATTTTTGGCGAACTGGAGACCGCGCTAAAAACCGACAAACCGTCAATCTTTTTCAGGAGTTTGGAGCTGGCGGAGCTATTGCAATTAACCTTCCCCGAAATTTTTAATCTGCGCGGGAAAATTCAACCGAGCGAGTTTCACCCCGAAGGCGACGCCTACGAACATACAATGCAAATTTTGGACGAGGTGGCGAAAATAAATCCCAAGCCGATTGTTCGATTTGCAGCTTTGGTTCACGACATTGGCAAGGGTAAGACGCCGCACGAAATGTTACCGCATCACTATCTGCACGAGAAGCGTGGGCTTGAAGTTTTAAATGAAATGAATCGCCGCATGACCATTCCGAGCGATTGGAAAAAAGTTGCGGCGTTCGTGATACGTGAACACATGAGGGCACCGCGTCTTGAGAAGGCTGGGAAAGTCGTCGACCTGCTTTTAAGTCTTAACGCCTTGAAAATCACCGCGAACGATTTTTGCGACATAATCAACTTAGACAATCACGGCTTGCCGCCTTACCTAGAACACGCGCAGGAGATTATCGATGAGCTTTTGAAAATCGGTGGGAAGGACGCGCCGCCCGAACTTGAGGGCGCGGCAGTTGGAAAGTGGATTCATGACGAGCGCATTCGTCTTTTCGTTAAAATTTATGGGAAGGATTGGTAAAATGGAAGCGATAATTCTGCCGTACAAGGGCAAGGAGCCGAAGATTGCAAAGGACGTATTTGTTGCGCCGAGTTCGTCGATTGTCGGCGATGTTGAAATTGGCGCAGGGTCGAGCATTTGGTTTGGCGTGACGGTTCGCGGAGATTTTCAGCCCGTGAAAATCGGCAACTACACCAACATTCAAGACAACTGCACGGTGCACGTTATGGGCGACTCGCCGACGGAGATTGGCAACTACGTGACGATTGGGCACAACGCGATTATTCATTGCCGCAAAATCGGCAACGACTGCTTGATTGGTATGGGGTCGATAATCTTGGGCTACTCGGAAATTGGCGACAACTGCATTATCGGCGCGGGCACGGTCATTACGCAGTACAAGAAAATTCCGAACAACTCGCTTGTCTTCGGCAATCCCGCTAAGATTATGCGTGCCCTTCGCGAAGACGAAATTGTCGCGCTGAGAACTTCCGCCATGCACTATTACGAGTGCGCCAAAGAATACGTCGTTCATCTTGGTATGACTGCTTGGCGGGATTAGCCCCCCTTTTGTCAAAGCGTGGGCACGCGGAACCGACTGCGGAGTTGACGGCTTGTCTCGCTGTTTTGTTTTTGAAAATATTTTTTTGTATTGAACATACTTTTCTTTGCTACGCCCAAAGAAAAGTATGCAAAAGAAAGGGCGTCAGCCCCGCTGATTTCGCATCACGCGAAATAGCGCGGGCGACCGCACGTCCTGTGCGACCGGGTTGCGACTACCCGCTACGTTTCAAAATTTTTGGACGGCTAATAAAATCGGTGGGCACAAAGCTTGCCGTTTTTTTTTGCTTAGGATACAATGATAAAAAATTTTTGGCGGTGAGTTTCGTTTGAAGAAAAAAGTTTTGTCGGCAATCGTCGCGGCGAGTTTGTTGCTCGTCGGTTGCAAGGAAGAAGTTGCTGTTCAAAAACCGCCGCTCGTCAAAGTTCAGCAGATAAAACTTTCCAACGCCGCGCAGGAAGAAAATTATTCGGGCGTCGTCAAAGGTCGCTACGAAACTAATCTGTCTTTCCAAGTCGGCGGCAAGATTATTTCTCGCGACGTGCAAGCTGGTTCTGTTGTTCGTGGCGAAGAAGTTTTGATGACGCTTGACCCGAAAGACATTGCCGAACAATTCCGCAGTGCCGACGCGCAAGTTGTCTCGGCTCGCGCTCAGCTCGAACTCGCCAAATCTAATCTCGACCGCTACACCGAACTTTTTAAATCGGAGGCGATTGCCGCCGTTGTTCTCGACCAATATCAAGCTCAGTTCGACGCCGCGCAAGCCGCCTATGATTCCGCAGTCGCTCAAGCCCGCCAAACTCAAAACGCCCTCGAATACACGACGCTAACCGCCAACGCCGACGGAGTTATCTCGGAAGTCGCGGCGGAAGTCGGGCAAGTCGTTGCGGCGGGTCAAACCGTTTTAAAGCTCGTGCAGACCAATGAACTTGAAGTTGTCGTTGACATTCCCGAAAACAAAATTTCCACCGTGCAAATCGGTCAGCGCGTCTCGATAAATTTTTGGGCGACAAATGAAACTGTCGGCGGCTCCGTTCGCGAGATTGCTCCTATGGCTGATTCTGCCTCACGGACTTTTACCGTGAAAATTTCTCTGCCCGACGTTCGCAACGTTCAGCTCGGCATGACGGCAAATGTCTTGATGGCTTCCGCGACTTCGACGAACGCAATTATCCTGCCCTTGAGTGCGATTTATCAGACGGGCGACGCCGCGCAGGTTTGGCTTGTCGAAGATAATAAGGTCGTTTTGAAAAAGGTTGAAGTCACTGCCTTTGACGATAACGCTGTTCAAGTTCGCGGATTAAATGCGGGCGATATTGTCGTTGTGGCGGGCGTTCACAAACTACGCGACGGGCAAGCGGTAAGGACGGGTGATTGACTTGCGCAACTTAACGGAGCTGTCACTCAAAAATAAAAATCTCGTGTGGTATTTTATCGTCGTGGCGTTCGTGGGCGGAATTTTTTCGTACTTCGCACTTGGGCGCATGGAAGATCCAAAATTCGTCGTGCGCGAAATGCTGGTGGCGGCGTATTGGCAGGGCGCGACCGCTTACGAAATGCAGGAGCAAGTTACTGACAAGCTCGAAAAAAAGCTGCAGGACATTCCCAATCTTGACTACTTGGACAGCAAGACGCGACCCGGCTCAACGATGATTTATGTTCGGCTCAATGAAGAACCTGCAACCGAACAAATCCGCCCGACTTGGCGCGACGTTAGAAACTACTGCGCGGATATTCAAAGCGAGTTGCCGGAAGGAGTCGTCGGTCCTTTCTTCAATGACACCTACGACGAAGTTTTTGGCTCAATCTACGCGCTGACGGGTGACGGCTTTAATTATGAGGAACTCCGCCGCTACTCTGAAGAAATTCGCCGCTTGCTACTCGGCATTGACGACGTTAAAAAAGTTGAACTCGTAGGCGTGCAGGAGGAAGTTGTTTACGTCGAGATTGAGCACGTCAAACTTTCCGAGTTGGGAATCAGCCCGCAAGTCATTTCCGAGACGCTCGCCGCGCAGAACGCAATGACGCCCGCCGGTATGGTTGAAACTTCAAGCGACAATGTTTATTTGCGCGTGACGGGGATTTTTGACGACGTTGACGAAATAGAGAGCTTGCCGATAAACGCGGCGGGCAGGATTTTCCGACTCGGCGACATTGCCAAAGTTGAGCGGCGATTCGTCGACCCGCCCGCGCCCAAAATGTTTTTCAACGGCGAACCGGCGATTGGAATTGCCGTTGCAATGGAGGACGGCGGAAATATTTTAAAGCTCGGCGAAGAACTGCGCGGCATGACGGAAAAAATACAGCAGGAATTGCCGCTTGGCTTGGAACTTCATCAAGTATCCGACCAACCGCAAGTCGTTAAAGAATCAATCGGCGTGTTCGTCGAAACTTTAATCTTGGCAATCGTAATCGTGCTTGCTGTGAGTTTCGCAAGCTTGGGCGTGCGGACGGGGCTTGTCGTGGCGGGCTGTATACCGCTCGTGTTGGCGGGGACGTTTTGTTTCATGTACGCGCTGGGGATTGACCTGCACAAAGTTTCACTCGGCTCGCTGATAATCGCGCTGGGCTTGCTCGTCGACGACGCGATAATTGCGGTGGAAATGATGAGCGTACAACTTGAGCGCGGGCTTAGTCGATTTGACGCGGCGTGTCATGCGTTCAACGTCACGGCAAAGCCAATGCTGACGGGCACGCTGATAACCTGCGCGGGCTTTATTCCGGTTGCGTTTGCAAAGGGCGTGGCGAGCGAATTTTGCCGCGACATGTTTTGGGTCGTGTGCATCGCGTTGTTGTTGAGTTGGATAGTTTCAGTCATGGTTGCGCCGCTGTTCGGGACGTATATAATCCGCGTCGAGAAAAAACCGGAGGGCGAGCTTTACGACAGCCGCTTTTATAAAATTTTTCGGCGCGTGTTGGAAATTTTCTTGGACAATAAAATCTTGGTGTTGAGCGGGACAATCTGCGCTTTCGCTGTAACAATCTTTGCGTCGGACTTTGTTCAAGAAGAATTTTTCCCGCCGTCGACGCGCCCCGAAATCTTAATCAATTTGAACTTGCCCGAAGGCTCCTCAATGGCGGCGACGCAAGCGGAGGCTGACCGCTTTGCAAAGTTCCTTAACACGGAGCGCGACAACTTGAATAATTTTGCTTACTACGTCGGGACAGATACGCCGCGTTTCGTCTTGACGATTAATCCAAAAATTGAGGCTGACAATGCGGCGAAGTTCGTCATCACTGCCAAAGACGACAACCGCGACGAGTTGATAGAAAAGATTCGCCGCGAGCTTGAAGAAAATTTTCCGCTCGTTCGCGCGAATATCCAACTAATTCAGACGGGACCGCCCGCCGATTATCCGATTATGCTCCGCGTCGCCGGCACAGATATTGAAAAAGTTCACGCGCTCACCGCGCAGGTTGCCGACCTTATCGCGCAAGATTCAAACGTCGTCGACATCAATTTTGACTGGAACGAGAAATCTAAAGTCGTTAAAATTGAGCTTGACCAAGATAAACTTCGCGCGCTCGGCGTCTCAAGTCAAGCCGTCAAGTCGATGCTCTACGCCGAGATAACCGGCGCGAAAGTCTCCGAATTCTACACGGGAGACAGGACAATTGACATTGATTTAAGATTGGCGGCGGCGGACAGAAATAATCTTGCCGCGCTGAAAAATTTGCCGATATATCTTGGCGAGGCGGGCTACGTTCCGCTTGAGCAGATTGCCAAAATTTCCTTCGACGCTGAATATGGCTTAATCAATCGCCGCAACCTCAAGCCGACGATCACAGTGCAGGCAGATATTTTATCGGGCACAGCGAACGACGAGGCACAAAAAGCCTTCGACGCAACGGAGGACTTGCGCAAAAATTTACCGCTCGGCTATTCAATCGAACCGGGCGGCGACCTTGAGCAGGGTGACAAATCGACGAATCATTTATTGGCGATGTTGCCGCTCGTCGTTTTTATAATTATGACGTTGTTAATGTTCCAACTGCACGACGCAAAGGCAATGTTCCTGACGCTGTTGACCGCGCCGCTCGGCTTAATCGGCGTAATCTTCGCGCTGATAATTTTGTCAAAGCCGCTGGGGTTCGTCGCCGAACTCGGCGTAATCGCGTTGTCAGGCATGATAATTCGCAACTCGGTAATCCTAATCGACCAGATTCAACAGCACGAGGCGGCGGGCGAAAGTCTTCACGACGCAATAATCGATTCAGCAGTTTTAAGATTCCGCCCAATCATGCTGACGGCGGCGGCGGCAGTTCTCGGCATGTTGCCTTTGATGATGAGCATATTCTGGGCACCTATGGCGGTTGCGATAGCGGGCGGGTTGTTAGTCGCGACGGTTTTAACGCTGTTAGTTTTGCCTGTCATGTACGCGGCAGTTTATTTTGGAAGGAGTTAAAAAAATGATTGAGTTTAAGGACTTCGGCATTGAGGACAACGCGCGGTATTTGGAATATCTCAAGCGTTGCATTCAAATTCCGTCCAATGCCTCGCCGATGATGGTTCTTGCCGCTAAGGAAAAGTATGATGTTCGTCGTGCTTACGTCGATAATCTTTGCTGGCAAAAGTTTTCTATTGGCGACACGGAATTTTGGGGGGCACCTGCCGGCGATTGGAACGAAATTGATTGGCAGAAAGTTTTTGCGGCGCATGTGCCGGCGGGGACTGTCTTTAATTTGGTGCCGGAGTATTTGCTTAAGATTTGGCAACGCGAACTTGGCGCGGCGATTGAGATTGAGGAAGACCGCGACTTTTGGGATTATATTTTGTATCTTGACCGCATGAAAAATCTTGAGGGCAAAAAGTTGAAAAGCATTCGTCAAGGGCGCAATTCCTTCGAGAAAAAATATAACTACGAGATAGAAGAGATTTCGCCCAAGATTTTTGACGAGTTGCGGGCGTTTCAAACCCGGTCGGAAGAAAATCTTCAAAGCCGCGTCGACAGTGTCGAATTTGCGCAAGATGACGATTCAAATTTTCTGTTCTCACTTGAGCATTGGGACGAGCTGAAAAATTTATTCGGCTTTGTGATTCGTGTTGACGGAAAAATTGTCGCCTACTGTTTAGACGAGCAAATTGACGAGACGCACTCAATCGCGCCCTTTGCGAAGGCTGATTATAATTTTGTCGGCGCGAATCAATTTGCTTACTGGTACGACGCGAAGATAAATTTGGAACGCGGCATTTTGACTCAAAACATTATGGACGACGTCGGCGAAGAAAATCTGCGTTTCTTCAAGGAGCATTTGTATCCGCTCGTCATGATGAAAAAATTTATCGTGACATACACGGGCGCGGAAGAATTGCCAATCGTCGAGACGCGCGAGGAGCACGGTTTAAAAATTTCCTGTGAGCGACTCAAAAAAGATTTGACGATAAAACTTTCGGGCAAGCTCAACACGGACGCGGCGAACACTTCAAAGGATAAAATCTTGGCGGCACTCGACGGCGCGGAGAAAGTTCTCTTCGACTTGGACGGCTTGGAATATATTTCTTCGTCGGGCTTGAGAATTTTGGTTGCGGCATTTAAAAAAGTCAAAGCGCAGGGCGGCACGATGACGATTAAAAATATCGGCGAGCAAGTCAAAGAGGTTTTGGACATGACGGGTTTCGCGCAGATTTTCAACCTGGAGGAATAAGCTTTGCGGGAAGATTTTTTCTCAACAATCGGCGAGATTGTCAAGTACGGCGGCTCGACGTTCGCGGCTTTAGTCGCAATGAGCATTTACACGACGACCGACGGCTTGTTTATCGGCAACTGGGTCGGCACTGACGGCTTGGAGGCTATGGCGTTGGTTTATCCCGTCACGATGATTTTTATGGCACTTTCCACGCTCTTTGAAACGGGCGGCTCGGCGGTCGTCTCTCAAATAATCGGCGATAACAAAAAAGCTCTCGCTGAAAAAGTCATGCGGAGCAATTACGTTTGCGCGTTCGTCGTCGGGATAATAATCGCGGTCGTCGGCAACATTTTTATCGAGCCGTTGCTTCAAGTCCTTGTCACCAGTGCCGACGAACAACACATAGTCGACTTGGCAATTTCCTTCCTGCGAATAAGTTTTTGCGGGTTGCCGTTCCTGCTGACGGTTTACTTGACGGGCGCATTTATGCGTTGTATCGAAAAGCCGGCGCATGTCTTTTATCTCGTCGGCTTAACGTCGCTTGCGAACATAATCTTGGACGCGCTGTTTATAATCGGGTTTGGCTGGGGAATGCAGGGCGCGGCGTTCGCAACGGTCTTGGCGCAAATTATCGGCACGGCAATTTCTTTATGGTACTTCAAATTTTCGCCGCAAAAATTCACAACGTCGTGGAGCTTGGCAAGTCTCGAATACATTTGGCAGGAGGTCAAAATCGGCGCGGGCTTTGCCATCTCAACGTTGATGATGTGCTTTATCGAATACTTCATGAACGCGACGCTTTTAAACTACGACGCGCCCCGACTGCTTGCGGCGGCGACAATCGCTAACATAATCTTGACGTTCGTCTATCTGCCGCTGAGCGGCTTGGACACGGGCATACAACCGCTAATCAGCCGACTTTTCGCCGCGCATAAGGAGCAACATTATCTGCGGGTCATGCGCTACGGCTTTTTCTTGACAATGATTTTGACGTTTGCGATTTATGCGGTGCTAATGATTTTCACGGAGGAATTGATGAACGTCTTCATTGCGGAGGGCGAGCCGGTCACCGCCGAAATGCTAACTTTCCTGCGAATGATGTTCCTGCTTCAACCATTTGTCGGAATTGCGACTTGGCTCAGCGGAATCATGGCGGCGTTGGAGGACGAGTGGCGCAACTTTGTTATAGCGTTATTGCCGCTTGTCGTGCAAGTGCCGTTGATTTGGTTCTTGCCTAAGTTCTTGCCGATAGAATTTATCGGATTAAATTATTCCGTTAATGACGTTGCGGAAGCGGCGGTTGCGTTCCTGCTGATTCGGTCTTTCCTGCGTTCGCACGGAATTTCGTTTAAGAAAATTTTTGCACAAAGGAGCTGATTTGTTTGGAAAATTTTAGCGTGGCGATAAGTTTCAAGGGCAGCTTGGGTTGGGTTGAGTATGACGAGGCGGCAAAAAAAGTTGTCGTGACTTTGGGTGACGACGAGGGCAAAGCTCTTGCCGAAAAGTTTTTGACGACGCCGCACAAAATTAAAATCCCCCATGAAACGCTGTTGGACTTCACAGAGGAGGATATTGACCCGAACTTGAGCGCGGAGAATTTGAAATTGGTTTTGACGCGGCTTTGGGAGTCTACGTGCGTTCATGTCGATTGGAGCCGCCCCGTCGAGTACGTCAAAGCTCATCCTCATTATTGATTAGGGACTAGTTGAGTTAGGAGGAATTTTTATGGCGACTTACGACAGCTGCCCGAAATGCGGGCGTACTGATTTTGGCGTGATTTATCATTGCGACCGTTGCGGCATGGAATTTTGCGCCAAATGCGTAGGCAAACGCACTTTGCCCGACGGCACCAAATACGAATGCTGCCCCCGTTGCGGCGCGGAAGTTGACGAAGACGAAGACAGCGTCCGCATTGTTGCCAAACAAAAAAGGTAGGAGGGAATTTTTGTGGCGAACAATAAAATTTATGCGTTACTCGGACCGCACACGTCGGGCAAGTCGACGATGGTTTCTCAGCTCGTGTCAATGGGAATCCATTATATTCCGACGATAACCACGCGCGTTTTCGACGACCGCTACGCCTACAAGCGCAAACTCTACAAGTCCGTTAAAAGCAAAGACTACGAAAACGAAAAATATATCGTCAACGTGACGTATCAAGCGCAGTCTTACGGCTTGCGCAAGGCGGACGTGCTCGACGCTTACCAGAATCACAAAATCTCCGTCGCGATTATGCAGGACGTGGCGGGCATTAAGCAGCTGACGAAATTTATCAATCAAGACCTTGTGACGATTTTTTTAATGATTAATGACGATGTTTTTGTTGACCGAATGCTCCGCGCGGGTTGCTCGAACGACGAGATAAGATATTACGTTGAGACGGCGGAGGAGACGGGCGAGTTTGATCATTGGCGCGACGTTGATTTTGTCGTCAAAAACACATCGACAGCCCGCGCCGCGCTCGAACAAATTTTGGCGATAATGGGACTGGTGACGCTCGTGCCGCAAGCCGACTTCGATTTTCTTGTTAGATAAAAAGCCGCGTCAACATCAAAAATTTTAGGAAGTCGAATCGCTTTAGGACGGCGGAAATTTTTTCTTCGACTCGCAAATCATCTGCGCGGAAAAAAATTCCCGTGACAGTGCCGGAGTGAGCAACGTTGACCGCGACGGCGTTCAAAGTTTTTGCAAAGTTCATAAGTTCTTCAAGCCCGCGCTTGGGCAAAACCTTTTGATTAGCCAGCGCGGATTTTTTTATGAGTTCAAAGTTAATCGCGTCGTCGAGTGTCGGGAAAATGAAATCACTGCGGCAGTTGAGCTTGAGCGTATCGACTTCGCCGCCGTAATCGAACACCGCGATTAAAAATTTCTCGCGCACTCGAATTTTTTTTATAAATTGCCCGGTCAGCGGATTCATTGCGACGACGCCCGAATAAAAAATTCCGTCGGTCGGCTCAATAACCGCGCAGAGTCTTCCGAGTTCGTCGGGCGAAAAATTTTTCCCAAGCGACTTCGCAACAGCCAATGCAACCGCCGACAAATCTGCCGAAGATGACGCCATACCCTTGCCACGTGGCAACTCCGAAGTCAATCGCACTCCAAAATTAAAATCCGTCGCGTCGAAAATTTTTAGAACTTTATCGAGCATTACCAGAGATTTTTCGCCGAGACCTTCGACGCCCGCGAACTCGTCGGAGATTGTGACCGTCGAAAACTTTTCAATCGGGCAAGTGATAAGAATCGGCTCGCCGCAGTAAAAACCTTGAGCCAACTCGCCGCATGTCCCGCGCATTTTTACAACTAATCTCATCGCAAATAATTTCCTATCAGCAAAAAGGTTATCAACGAAAACATTTCGGTAAGCGTCGTGATTGCGCCGTAAATGTCGCCCGTGACTCCGCCGATTTTTTCCGTCGAGAAACAGGCAAATTTTATTGTCACAATTAAAGCTACGCAACTTGCCGCCGCCGCGCAGATTAAAAATATTTCGCTGACAAACATTAGCGGGAGCAACAATAAAATCGTCTCGCCCGCCGCAAAAATTATCGTGCGTCGCGTCGTGAACTGCGCGAAGGCTTTGCCCATGCCGGATTGCCGCGCGTAGGGAAATGCGCCGATTGTAACGACCATCATTAGCCGCGCGATTATCGGCGCAGAATAAATCGCCGAGCACAGCCACCACGTCGACAGCAACGCCAATTCAATCAGCGTAGAAATTTCTAACGCCGCGACTAAAATCATGCTCACAACGCCGAACGCGCCCGCCCGACTGTCTTTCATTATCTCCAGAATTTTTTCGCGCTCGCGCCCCGAAAACAATCCGTCCGCCGAATCCATTAGACCGTCGCAATGGATGCCGCCCGTCAAAATTATCATCGCCGCAAAGCCGACTGCGCCCGTGAATAGCGGCAAGTTCAAAAAGCTTATCGTGCCTACAATCGCCGCATAAAAAATCCCAAGTATCGCGCCGACTGCAGGAAAAAATTTCACCGACTCGCCGAAACTCTGCTCCGTCCAAACGCTCTGCTTGACGACAAAAATCCTCGTCAGGAATTGTAACCCGATTAAAAACGAATTCATAAACATCTCAAACAAAAATTAGTAGAGGTTTGCTTAAACCCGGGCGCACAGGACGTGCGCCCGCCGGCAATAAAAACAGGGATGTTTTTTTTGCCGGTCAAACGCCCTTTCTTTGCATACTTTCTTTGGGCGCAGCAAAGAAAGTATGAAAAACCAGCTACCAACGTAACTTCCTCTGCCAGGCGAGCAAATCTTTTTTACCGAGAGGCAAGTCAATCGATTGCCCGTTGTCATAAAAAATTTTTACGCGAATTTCTTTAGCCAAAAGCAAATCCTTCAAACTCGACTTGGGGAAATGTAAAAACAATTTATTTTCATTGCGCCAACCTTTGCGCGTCTGCTTGGTAACCGCGTCAATTTCCCAAGGTGCGCCGTCCGTGAAAACAATCGCCTTGTTGAGGAGCCGCGCGTTGTCATAACGATAATCCCAAAGGCTCAGCGTTGCACTTTCCCAGTTACCGTCGCCGTCGCGAGCAACTTGAAATTCAAGCACCGCATATTTGTCAAGCGTCTCCGCCGCGCGGTGATCGTGGTGCCAAGTGTAACTCGCGCCGAATATTCCCAAAAGAATCAGCAACACTCCGACCCCCATCAAAATTTTTTGCATAGCCGACCTCCGCTTTACTTTACATTTTGCTTGCGCTTATAGTACAATATCTTCGCAGTATTTTTCAATAATTTTTTCGGGGGGAGTCCTGTGTATGCTTAGACCGCGTTTTGAAGACGAAGAAGAAGTTTATATTCCTGAAATAGGCGAAGAAGAATCCGATTTTAATGTTCATGACCGAATTCCGCACTCGAACGCCGGCATTGCGCTGGGCTGGTCGGCGTTGGAACAACAAATGTTCGACATGCTCCTTTTGAATCGCTTTGCCGCCGACGATCAGGAATTGCTCGACGAGACGGCGCGTACCATTGCCCGCTTGGTTGAAACTTTCGAGGCGCACGAGATCGCCCGAATCATGGCGGTTGCGATGATGTCCTTTCAACTTGCCGCCTCTGAGGATAAATCTTTTGAAGACGAATACAACAAGTACCGCGAATACATTAAGAAGCACCCTGAAGATTTGGAAGAGATTTGAGCAACGAAAAATTTTAAACGCCGCCGAAATCTGCGCGGCTTAATTTTTTTGGGAGGAATGACTTTGAACTTAAGAGAAAAATTCTCGGAGCTACTCGACAACACGCGCGTCACGGAAAATTTCGGTGTCAGTGGCAATATTTTAATCGTAAATTCTCTCGCCGTCATGATGAAGGCGAACGTCTACATTGTCGCCGAAAATGATTTGCACATTTACGTTCGCTTGTTCAAAAGCTGGGGCTTGAACGTGCGCAAGGTCGTTTGCTTTTTTCCCAAAGACTTTCAAAAAGTCGACGACGTGGAAATCATTTCACCCGCCGATTTGCCGAACGACAACACTCCGAATAAATTTCTGTATGTATTCAAGGCGGACTACAACGTCGATAAGCCGGAGGAATTTTGGAGCAAATTCAGTAAAATATTTTCCGCGTTCGGAATTTACTACGTTGAGCCCGGCGACAAACTGGCGATGAGTTTCAACTTTCCCAACTACGATGTAAACAGCCTTCATTATTACCAGTCTCACAAAAAGGATTTGCTTGAGCTTTTTGATTCGCTTGCTGACGAAACTTCCAAGCAGACTTTGTATTATTACGTCGAAACTTATTTGCGCAACACCGTTTATAAGGGCGAACATACCGCCACGCGTTGGAAATATTTTTTCGGCAGAGAACATGAACGGCTTTACAAACATCTCGACGGCGGCGAGTGTTGGATTAATTGCGGCGCGAATGTCGGCGACACGATTTTTGCTTATTTTGCTTTTGACTTCAAGCCCAAGAAAATTTATGCGTTCGAGGGAGATAAAGCAGTTTATGACGGCATGTTGACCACTTTGGAATTATTGCCGCCCGATAAGCGTGAACTCGTCGAGCCGATTAACCAAATGATTGACGAGACGACCGACTTTGAAAAAATTTTGGCGGGCAACAAGTGCACACTCCTCAACGCCGACATTGAGGGCGCGGAACTTTCTTTGCTCCACTCCATGAAAAATATTATTCAAGCCGACCGCCCCGTTATGGCGATTTGCGTCTATCATTTCAAGGAAGACCTGCTGACTGTGCCGCAATTCATTCAGTCTATTTGCCCCGATTACTTTTATTATCTCAGAAAATACACTTCTTATATCGGGCATTGGAGACACGTCGGCGAGATGACTTTTTATGCTGTTCCTAAAGAACGTATGCTGTAGGAGGAAAGTTTATGGCTGTAAAATATATAAGCGGAGGCGAAAGTCACGGCTCGCGGCTCGTCTGCATTTTGGAAGGCTTACCTGCGGGCGTCAAAGTTTCGAGTGAGTTCGTCAACGCGGAGCTTAAGCGTCGGCAAGGCGGCTACGGGCGCGGCGGACGCATGAAGATTGAAAGTGACCGCGTGGAATTTTTATCTGGTATTCGCTTTGGTGAGACGCTCGGCAGTCCGATAACGTTAAGCGTTGCGAATCGCGACTGGGAAAATTGGCAAGATCGCATGAGCGCGGAAGGCGTTCCAACTGGCGAGAAGGTCACAAACGCGCGTCCCGGTCATGCAGATTTGACGGGCGCGGCAAAATACAATCGCGCGGATGTTCGCGACATTTTAGAAAGGTCAAGTGCTCGCGAAACGGCAATGCGAGTTGCGGCGGGCGCGTTGTGCAAAATTTTTCTCAAGGCTTGCGGCGTCGAGATTTCGGGAGAAGTTTTGAGCGTCGGCGGAGTTCGTGGCGAGGCTGAGATTAAAAATCGGATTGATGAGGCGAAGGCGGCGGGCGATACGGTCGGCGGCATTTTCGAGATAAAAATTTCGGGCGTACCTGCGGGCTTGGGCAGTCATATTCAATGGGATAAAAAGCTTGACGCGAAGTTTGCGGCGGCGTTCATGTCTATTCAGGCGATAAAGGCGGTCGAACTCGGCGACGGCTTTTCAAACGCAAGCAAGCTCGGTAGCGAAGTCCACGACGAGATTTTTATTAAAGACGGGAAGATTTTCCGCAAGACTAACAGGGCGGGCGGCTTTGAAGGCGGCATGACCAACGGCGAGGATTTGATTATTCACGCGGCGATGAAACCCATTCCGACTTTGATGAAACCGTTGCGAACCGTTGACATTGCGACGAAAATTCCGACGACGGCAAGCAAAGAACGTTCGGATACCTGCGCGATTTGGGCGGCGGAAGTCGTCGGCGAGGCAATGGCAGCGATTGTCACGGCGGACGCGATTGTTGAGAAATTCGGCGGCGACGCATTGATTGATACGCTTGCCAACTTGAAAAGCTATCGCGAGCGGCTTGCGAGGGATTACGGCTTATGAAAGACAACGTGATATTGACGGGATTCATGGGCACAGGTAAGACGAGTCTCGGAAAACTTTTGGCGACGCGGCTCGGCAGACCGTTCGTTGACATTGATAAAAAAATCGAGGACGAGGCGCACATGGCAATCCCGAAAATCTTTGAGCGATTCGGCGAGGAACATTTCCGCGAACTTGAACGCGCGGCAGTCAAAGACCTTTGCGAACGGCGCGGCTTGGTGATAGCGACGGGCGGCGGCACGATTAAGGACGAGGAAAATCTTCGCCTGTTGAAAAGTTCGGGCGTGATGATTTGCTTGACGACTGAACCGGAAGAAATTTTTAATCGGACTGCGCGACGCGGCGAACGACCCGTACTCGACGGCGGCGGCAACGAGCGGCTTGAGACGATTAAAAGACTTTTGGCGGAGCGGAAAAAATTTTATGACCAAGCAGATTATCAAGTCGACACAACAACTTGGTCGCCGATTCAAATTATCGATGACATATGCAGACATTTGCGGCAGTTTAGTTTTTAGGTATTAGATATTAGGTATTAGGTATTAGGTTTTAGGTTTAGCTAATCCCTAATCCCTAACCCCTAACATCTAACCCCTAACAAGGAGTTGAACTTATGGAAAGCGTTTTGGTCAATCTCGGCGCGGCGAGCTATGAAATTTTTATCGGCGAAGACATTTTGAGTAGCGTCGAAAATTTTATCAAGGGCAAGGCTCTGCTCGTCACGCAGAAAAATATTCCCTGTGAGAAAAATTTCCCATGCGAAGTCGCATTTATCCCCGACGGCGAGACTTCCAAAAGTCTTGGCGAGGCTGAGAAACTTTACACGCGGGCGATTGAGTGCGGGCTTGACAGAAAATCTGCGATAATTGCATTGGGCGGCGGCGTTGTCGGCGATTTGGCGGGCTTTGTCGCGGCGACGTTCATGCGCGGCATTGACTTGATTCAAATCCCGACAACTTTGCTTGCGCAGGTTGATTCGAGTGTCGGCGGCAAGACCGCTGTAAATCACGCGCTCGGCAAGAATTTAATCGGCGCATTTCACCAGCCCCGCGCAGTTTTTATCGACTTGAACTTTTTAAAGACGTTGCCTGACCGCGAGATTAAATCGGGTCTCGGCGAGGTCGTCAAGTGCGGCGTGATTAGCGACGAAAATTTTTTCACCTTCCTTGAAGAGAACGCCGAGAAAATTTTGAGCCGCGACTTGAAAACTCTGGCGCATGTCGTCAAGCGTTCCTGCGAGATTAAAGCGGAGGTCGTCGGCGCGGACGAGAAAGAATCGGGCTTGCGCAGAATTTTGAACTTCGGACACACTGCGGCGCACGCTATCGAGGAGCAAACTCATTATAAAAAATATCGTCACGGCGAGGCGGTCGCTATCGGCATGATTGCGGCGGCGCGGATAAGTTGTGAACTCGGCAAGACTTCCGCCGCGAACGTCGAACGCTTGGAGCGGCTGATAAAAAAATTCGGCATGGTCACGACCTGCGCGGGTCTTGACGCCGATAAGCTTTACGAAGTGACTTTGCGCGACAAAAAAGCCGTCGGCGGCAAAGTTAATTGGGTGCTCATGAAAGATTTTGGCGAAGTTGAAATTTCAAACGACGTGCCCGCGCAGATTGTCAAAAAAGTCTTCGGGAGATTATGCGATGGAAATTAGAATTGATGACGACTTCGACTTGAAAAAAATCGTCGACAGCGGGCAATGTTTCCGTCCGCGCGAAGTTGAGGCGGGCTTGTTCAGATTTATTGTCGGGGAAAAGATTTTGCACATGCGCGAGCGCGGCGACAAGATTTTTGAAGTTGACTGCGCGGCGGAGACTTGGGAGCGCGTCTGGAAAGTTTACTTTGACCTTGAGACGAATTACGCAAGCATTCGACGCGACATTGAAACCTTCGCGGCGGGCAAGCCCTACGAAAAAATTTTGCGCGAGGCGACGGAGTTTGGCAAGGGCATTCGCATTTTGAATCAAGCTCCCTTTGAAATGCTGATAAGCTTTATAATTAGCCAGCGAAAAAATATTCCGTCGATAAGGAGTTCGGTTGAAAAAATCTGCGCGAGGTTCGGTCGTCACGTCGGCGAAGTTAATCTTTTCCCGCGCCTTGAAGAGTTCACAGACGACTTGACGGGCTTGGGCTTGGCTTATCGGAAGGATTATATTCGCGACGCTCTCGAAAAAATTTCAAGCGGCGAGATTGATTTGACTGCGCTTGAAAAACTTTCGGATGCGGAGCTTGTTGATGAGCTTAAAAGGATTAAAGGCGTCGGCGATAAGGTTGCGAATTGCGTTGCGCTGTTCTCCTACCACAGAGTTAATCGCGCCCCCGTCGACGTTTGGATTAAGCGGGCGATTGACGAAGACTTTAACGGCGAAAATATCTTTGACGCCTTCGGCGCGAACGCAGGCATTCTCCAGCAATACATTTTCTATCATAAACGGTCGAACAAATGAAAACAAAGAGCGGCTCGGATTTCTCCAAGCCGCTTTTAAAAAGTCATTGTGTTTGTCAAAGATAATCCCAAGGACTGACAGGCTCGCCGCCAAGCCTAACTTCAAAGTGACAGTGCGGACCTGTCGAGTTGCCAGTTGAGCCGCAATAAGCGATAACGTCGCCTTGATTGACCGCCTGTCCGACGCCAACCGCGAGGCTTTCGTTGTGACCGTAAAGCGTGACAATCCCGCCGCCGTGATCAATCATAATCGTGTTGCCGTAGCCGCCTATCCAACCCGACTCAATCACTACGCCGCCTTGAGCCGCATGAATCGGAACGCCGTAATCAGCTCCAATGTCAAGCCCACTGTGAAATCTCGCGTTGCCGAAAATCGGGTGGGTTCGCCAACCAAATTCCGACGTTACGGGACCGCTGACGGGCCAAATCATGCCGCCGCCGTAACTTTGCATGACATAGCCGCCTTCGTCTTCGCCGAACTCGACAATATCAACGTTGCCGGCTTGAGCCGCTCGCGCTTCCATTTCCGCTCGACGTTGAGCTTCTTCCGCTTGTCGACGACGCGCCTCTTCTTCCGCCGCCTTGCGATATTTATTCTCTTGGATCAGTCGTTCAACCTCTGCCGAAGACGCCATCATTTCATCGTACTGCTGATTGTAAATTTCCTTGTCATTTTCCATTAAATCAATCAGTGCTTGCTGTTGCGCGACCTTCTCAAGCTTCAGATCTTTAGCTTCTTCAGCTTTAGCCGCCTGTTCGGATTGAACTTGTCGGTCGGCTTCAAGTTGCTTGCCGACTTCTTTTATCTTGTTTTGATAAGCCAAGACGTCCGCCACAAGCTCCGAGTCGCGGATTATAACTCGCTTTAACAAATCCATGCGCGTTAAAAAGTCTCCGAAGTCTTGCGCTCCAAACAGCACGTCGAGATACGAAATTTGCCCGTTGATATAAATGTCGCGAACGCGATTTTTCAAGACGCCGTGTTTTTCATTAAGCTCCTCCGTGACTTCCGCAAGTTTAGTTTCATTCTCGGCAATGCGATAAAGCGTTTCGTCGAGGGCGGCTTGTTTTTCCTCGTAGTCGGCAGTAGCCTCCGCTGCGTCTAAGTCGAGTTGCCGCTTGAACTCCGACACAGAATCAATCTTGCCTTGAATAAGCTCGGCAGTCGCCGCCGCCTTTGCCGCCGCCTCTTCGTAGGAAAGTTTTTCCTCTTCGAGCTGCTCAATTTCTATGTCAATCTGCTCAAGTTCGTCGAGTTCCTCAAAGTCGTCCTCGTCGTCAGCTGATACCGGCGTACACGTCAGCAAGGTTATCGCCACCAGCAACGTTAAAAATTTTTTCAAACTTTATCATTCCTCATTACACATTTCATTACGAATTACGCATTGCTTTTCAAACCTCCATGAACCGCTTAAGCGAAACCGTGCTGCCCAAAATGCCGATTAGCACGCCCGCGCAGATTAGCCCGATTGTCACGTAATGCATGAACGGATACTGCTCGACCATTGGGAAGAACGTCAGCGACTCGTAAACTTTTTCGAGCATTGCCGCATAAAATTCTTGCAGGGCGAACGCGCTCACGCCGCCGCCGATTATCCCAAGCCCGACGCCTTCCAGTATGAAGGGCCAACGAATAAACCAGTCGGTCGCGCCGACGTACTTCATGATTGCAATTTCCTTGCGCCGCGCGAAGACCGTCAGGCGTATTGTGTTTGAAATGATAAAAATCGTCGCGCCCATAAGCAAGCCCATGAGCACCACGCCGAAAAGTCTCATTAAGTGCGTGAGTTCAAAGAGATTCGCGGCGACGTCTTGCCCGTACTTAACCTCGTCGACGCCGTAAAGGTCAGCGATTGCCGCCGCAGTCTTTTTAACGTCGTCGGCGTTGTTGACCGTGACAAGGAAAGCATTTGGCAAAGGATTTGAGTCGCCGAGCGCGTCGAGAATTTTTTTATTTTCGCCGAGCCGCTCCTGCAAATTTTTTAAAGCAACTTCGCGCGGCACGTACTCAATCTTCGCGACGCTCTTCATGTCGCGGGTCATGCGTTCAATTTCGCCGCGCCCCTGTTCGGGCAACTGGTCATTTATGTAAACGGAAATTTGAACTTGACTTTCGAGCGACGCCGCCATTTTGTTCATGTTCATGACCAGAATTAGGAAGACGCCCAACACGAACAGCGACACCGCCACTGTGCCGATTGATGCCGCCGTCATCCATCGGTTGCGAATCATCGACACGAGCACTTCGCGGAAAAAATATTCGACGGTTTGAAGTTTCATTAGACCACCCCACGCGCCGATTATAGCACAAAAATTTGGCATTGCATATTTTCTGTGGTAGAATTAGCGCACTTCAAACAGATAAAAAGGAGAAGTTTTTATGAAATACACGAGTACGCGCTCTAAAATCGAGCCGATAACTTCAGCGGAGGCAATTCTTCAAGGCTTGGCGGAAGACGGCGGGCTGTTCGTTCCCGAAAAAATTCCCAAAGTCACGCTGGAAGAGATTGAGAGTTTGAAAGATAAGAGTTATGAAGAACGCGCAGCCTGGCTTTTGGGAAAATATTTGACGGATTATACGGAATATGAGTTGGGCGAGTGCGCGGAGCTGGCTTACAACTGGTTTGATATTCCTGCGCGGGTGCCTGTCGCGATTTTGATTCAAGATCAAAATAATCCCGTCGCGCCCGTCGGCTCAATGGAACTTTGGCACGGACCGACCTCCGCTTTTAAAGACGTTGCGCTTCAAATGTTGCCGCACTTAATGCGCATGGCGTTAAAGAAAGTCGGCGAGACCAAAGAAATTTTAATCCTCGTCGCAACTTCGGGCGACACGGGTAAGGCGGCATTGGCGGGATTCGCGGACGTGCCTCAAACAAAAGTCATGGTGTTTTATCCCGATGGTGGCGTCAGCAAAATTCAACGGTTGCAAATGGTCACGCAACGCGGCAAAAATGTCAACGTCACGGCGGTTCGCGGCAACTTCGACGATGCGCAGAACGGCGTTAAAAAAATCTTCAACGACGAAAAACTTCGCGCCGAACTCGACAAGCTCAACGTCAAACTTTCCTCCGCCAACTCGATTAACTGGGGGCGACTCGTTCCGCAAATCGTCTACTACTTTTCCGGCTATATCGAACTCGTCAAGGCTAATCAAGTTAAACTCGGCGAGAAAATTATTGTCAGCGTCCCGACCGGCAACTTTGGCAATATCCTTGCCGCCTACTACGCGACCAAAATGGGCTTGCCTGTCAAGAAAATTATCTGCGCGTCGAACATTAACAACGTGCTCACCGAATTTTTCGCGACTGGCACTTACAACCGCAAGCGCGAATTTTTCAAGACAATTACGCCGTCAATGGACATTTTAATTTCAAGCAACCTTGAGCGGCTCCTCTATCACGAGACCGACGGCAACTTTAAGCTCGTCAAACGCTACATGGGCGAGTTGAGCAAGCTCGGCAAATACAAAATCGATAAGAAACTCAAAGAGCGGCTCGATAAGATTTTCTACGCCGAGTACGTGACCGAAGACGAGACCCGTGACTTTATCAAGCGAATTCAAGGCACGTTCGGCTATCTGATTGACACGCACACTGCCGTTTCCATTTGCGCGTTGAGTAAGTATCGTGGCAAGACGCACGACTTAACGCCCGTACTCAGCGCGTCGACTGCTAGCCCCTACAAGTTCACCGGCGCGGTTTTGACGGCTCTTGAACAGCAGGTTGAAGACGTCGACGACTTCGCGCAACTCAAAATGCTCAACAACTTGACCAACGCCACAATCCCCAGAAATCTCGCCGAACTTTCAAAGGCAAAAGTTTTGCATGCGGACATTTGCAACAAGGAAGAAATGGCTCAGCGCGTCCTTAACTTCGCCGCAAAATAAAATCTGTTCGGCAAAAAAATTCCCTCCAACGCGGAGGGTTTTTTTTATTACGAATTACGCATTACGAATTACGCATTGCAGTTCTGGCGGCGTCAAATTTTTATCAACAATCAAACGCTCAACAGCATTGATGACTTGGCGCGGATAAATTTTCTTTTGACACTCAAGCTCGCGCGACGTGCCTTTGTGATACGGGCAAGTGTCGTGCGTAAAAATCACTCGCAAATCGTGGAAGCAACCGTTGCACACAAGGCGATTTGCGACACGATAAGGCGTATAAAGCTCGTGCCAATCTTGAGTAAAGCCGGCAATCATGACAACGGGACAACCTACCGCGTCGGCAATCCACGCCAAGCCGCTACTCAAGCCGATAAAAAATTCCGCATGATAAAGCATGTTCGCCCGCTCCATAATCGAGAAGTCGCCGGTAAAATCTTCGGCATTGGCGGGCATCGCGACCGAGTAATTTCCTTCGCTTTGAAAATTTTTCTTGTCAATGCAAAAGACGCGGTAGCCCAGACTGTTAAGATAGTTAACGAGAATTTCCCAACCGTTTGGATAAAGCCAGCCCTTGCGCGGCGACGACGCTTGAACACTTATACAAACATACGGCTCGCGCGTGACGGGTGGCAACGTCGGCTTAAACTTCGGCTTCGGCGGCAAGGTGTTCAAATTTAAAATCGCGTTGCCCATGCGCTCCAATGGCATATTCCGATAATCGACTGTGCAAAACGGAAAGTCGCCGCCGTACATTTTATAGAAATAAGTCGCATAGTTGTCAAAATTTATCTCGGCAACCTGCGGCAAGTCGGGATAAAGATTCGCCGCAAGCTCGCGCAAATATTCCGGCAAGCAAATCGAGACCGCGCAATTAAACTTTCGCTTGAACTCTGCGGCGGAAGGAAGAAAAATCAAATTGTCGCCAAGCCCGCAAGTTTTAGCGAAGTTTAAAAGAACTTTCTGCCCTTCAGGATTGAAGTCATGCTCAAAAATTTTCTCGCCGTCTTGAAAAACTTCAACGCGCCAACGAATAAAATACTTCTCGACAGAAATCAATCGCACGTCGGAAATGTCCCTGTCGAAAAAAATTTGCCCGTCGTTGTCGCCAATCGTGACGTGAAAATTTCCTTCGGGCACATCGAGCCGCAAGCCAAAGTTAAAATCCAGTCGCAAGCCTTCAATGCCCGTCTCGCCGCAAATTTCAGAGTCGCAACCCGCCTCGCGCTGTTCATAAATTTTCATTACGTCGAACAAAAAATCTTGAATGGCGGGTGCGTCTGTCAACGCCGGAAAATTCGGGTCGAAGTCGGGCGTCTTGTTCAGCGCGTCGACGTTCATCACGCCCCGAAGATAGTCGCGAATATCCCGTGCGCAGAAGTAAAATTTTCGCATAGAATTACCTTAACAAATTTTTGTCGAGAATCAACTGATTAATCGCGTCGATAACTTGGTGCGGAGAAATTTTTTTCTGGCACTCAAGCTCGCGCGACGTGCCTTTGTGATAAGGACAAACCTCGTTTACAAAACCGACATGTAAATCATTAAAGCAGCCATTGCATACAAGGCGATTTGCCACACGATACGGCGTATAAAACTCGTACCAATCTTGCGAAAAGCCGCAAATCATGACGACGGGACAACCTACCGCGTCGGCGAGCCACGCCAAGCCGCTCCCCAGCCCGATAAAAAATTCCGCGTGATAAAGCATGTTCGCCCGCTCCATAATCGAGAAGTCGCCCGTAAAATCTTCGGCATTGCTCGGCGCGGCAGTTGTATAATTTTCGTCACTCTGAACTTTTTTCTTGTCAATGCAAAAGATGCGGTAGCCCAAACTTTTCAGATAGTCAACGAGAATTTCCCAGCCGCCGGGATAATGCCAACCCTTCGTCGACGTGGAGGCTTGCACGCTTATGCAAACATAAGGCTCGGCGCAAAATCTCTGCGCGGTCGGTTTGAAAGTCGGCTTTGTCGGAAGAGTTTCAAGCCCCAAAATCGTGCCGCCCATGCGCTCCATTGGATTGTTGCGAACGTCAACGGGCAAATACGGCAAAGGACTCATCAGCGCGAAAACAAAGAACGTCGCGTAATTTTCCAAGTTGATTTGGTCGACGTGCTTAAGCGCGGGATAAAGATTTGTCGTAATCTCGCGCAGATATTCGGAAAGGTGGATTGAGACTTCGCAGTTGTGCCGCCGCCTGAACTCCTCGACCGCAGGGAGCATTGCAAGCGTATCGCCCAATGCCGCTTGAACTCTGAAAATCATGAGCACGCTTTGACCTTCGGGATTGAAGACGTGTTCAAAAACTTTCTCGCCGTCACGGAAAATTTCAATGCGCCAACGGATAAAATACTTTTCAAGCGAAATCAGTCGTACGTCGGAAATATCTCTGTCGAAAAAAATCTGCCCGTTGTCGTCGCCAATCGTGACGTGAAAATTTCCTTCGGGCACATCGAGACGCAACCCGAAATTAAAATCAAGTAGTAATCCGTCAATGCCCGTCTCGTAATAAATCGGCGCGTCGAAATATTCTTCGCAGTTCGGATAAATTTTCATTAGGTTAAGCAAATGGTTTTGAACAATGGGTGCGTCGGTCAATTCGGGCATGGTCGGCTTGAAGTTCGCGACCTTTTCCAACTCGTTGACCTTGACTATATCTTTAATGTAATCGCGAATGTCGCGGGCGCAAAAAATTAATTTTTTCATGTTAAGACCTCGCAATCGGTGGCGTCAAATTTTTGTCGAGAATCAAACGTTCAATGGCGTTGATAACTTGGCGCGGGTGAATTTTTTTCTGACACTCAAGTTCGCGCGACGTGCCTTTGTGATAAGGACAAAAATGTTTAATAAAAAACACGCGAATATCATTGAAGCAACCATTGCACACAAGTCGATTTGCCACACGATACGGCGTATAAAACTCGTGCCAATCTTGCGAAAAGCCGCAGATCATGACGACGGGACAATCTACCGCGTTGGCGAGCCAAGACAAGCCGCTCCCAAGCCCGATAAAAAATTCCGCGTGATAAAGCATGTTCGCCCGCTCCATAATCGGGATGTCGCCGGTAAAATCTTCGGCATTGCTCGGCGCGGTGACCGTGTAATTTTCGTCGCTCTGAACTTTTTCCTTGTCAATGCAGAAGACGCGGTAACCCAGACTTTTAAGATAGTCAACGACAATCTCCCAGCCGCCAGGATAATGCCAACCCTTCCTAGCCAATGAAGCTTGCACGCCAATACAAACGTAAGGCTCACTCGTGACAGGCGGCAAGGTCGGCTTAAAAGTCGGCTTCGGCTGGATAGTTTTGAGTCCCAAAATTACGCCGCCCATGCGCTCCATTGGCATATTTCTAAGGTCGGCGGCGATCGTTCGGATAGATGCCATTGGCATTAGTGGATAATAAGTTGCGTACGTTTTGAAATTTATTTCGTCGACTTGCGGAAGGTCGGGATAAAGTTGTGCGGCGAACTCGCGAAGATATTCGGGCAAATAAATTGACAGCTCGCAACGATTACGCTTTTGAAACTCTCGCGAGTACGGCAACAACGCAATTATGTCGCCCAAGGCGTTTTGTCGAAAGGCAAGCAAAACTTTCTTCCCCTCCAAGTTCAACGTGTGCTCAAAAACTTTCTTATCGCCTGAAAAAATTTCCACGTGCCAACGGATAAAATGTTGCTCAACGGAAATCAGTCTGCCGCCCGAAATGTATTCGTCGAAAAAAATTTCATCGGTTTCGGCGTCGCCAATCACCACGCGAAAATTGCCTTCGGGCACGTCGAGTCGTAAACCGAAGTTAAAATCCAGTCGCAAGCCCTCAATGCCCAGCTTGCCGTAAATCATGGAATCGAAAATTTCTTGCGGAACATTAAAAAAGCCCTTTTTATAAGAAAGAAAATATTTCTTTTCAAAATCCTCTTGCGTCTCGTCGAAAGGCATTTCCTTCTCCATAAACTCGAAGTAAACTTTCCTGTGATCCTCAATATTTCTCGCGCTGAAAAAATGAATCCTCATGAAAAAATCTCCTAAAGCAGGTTGATAACTTTATGCGTCTGCGGTATGACGCGGACATTTTTCAATATGCGGAGCGCGTCGGCTTGCAACGATAAAATTTTCTCCGCCGTCGCCGCGCGTATTCCTTTGACGGGCGTTACGGGTTGTAGGATTAACAAAATTTCTCTGTCGACGCCCGCGATTAGCTCGACTGCCGCTAAAAATTCTTTGCGCGGCGTTTCACCCGTCACCACGATTTTAACATACAAATCCTTTTTCTGCGCGGCTCGCAAAAATTTTTCGTGCAAGGCGAAAAGATTTTGCCCAAGTTTTATATCCATGCTCACAATGTCGACTGCGTCCGAAATTTTTTCAAACTCGTTGTAAAGTGTGCCGTTAGTCTCAAGAAAAATTTTCACGCCGAGATTTTTAACTGAGCGGGCGACTTCGCCAATAAATTGCCAATGCAAAAGCGGCTCGCCGCCCGTAAAACTCACGGCTTGCGTCGGAACTTCGCTTGCAAAAGTTTTTATGACCTCAGCGACCTGCGCGGCGTCGAGAGGATTTTTTTCTTCGCGAAAGTTCATTGAGCCGACAAAAGTTTCAACTTTGCAAAAGTCCGCGCGAGCAAAATTCGTGTCGCAGTACGCGCAGTTCAAGTTGCAATCGGCAAGCCGAACAAAGATTTGTCGGCAACCTAAATACTTTCCCTCGCCTTGAACCGACGAAAAAATTTCTATGACGTTCGCCTTATTCATAATACGTCACGCAGGAATTGGGCGTCTCAAAAACTTTGACTGCATAAAGTTTCGTCGTGCCGCTGAAAATTTCACTCGCCGCAAGTTTTTTAAAAACCTTCCGCGCAAGATTCTCCGCCGTCGGATTTTCTTCCGCAAAACTTTCAAGCTCATTCAAAAATCTGTGGTCGAACTCGTCAAGAACTTTGTTAAGCTCCGCCTTGAGAACTTTAAAATCAACGAGCATACCGAGCGCGTCAAGCTCCTCGCCGCGAATCACCGCCTCAATATTCCAATTATGCCCGTGAAGTCGCGAACACTTGCCCGCGTAGCCGTCAATGAAATGCGCCGCCTCGAAAGCCGACCGAACTGTCAATTCATACAAAATTTTTCTCCTCCTTACGTTAAATCGCTTGCCGCCTGCCGAGCCGCTCCAAAATTTTCCAAATCGTCTCGCGCAGACGATTTTTTTGTTATAATCAATCGCAGGTGATTTTATGCGTTTCAAATTCAAATTTCAAGCCTTCCAAGCCGCCGCCGCCGATTCAATAGCCGATTTATTCACAGGTCAGCCTCTTCAAACTCAAAACTTCGCTCTAAATCGTCTTGATGAATTTTTTATCGGCTCCAATCAGAAAATTTTCCTTCCCGAATCAAAAATCTTGAAAAATCTGCGCGGCATTCAAGCTCGCAATAACATTCAGCCTTCCGAAAGCCTTTGCGGCATGAATTTTTCTGTTGAAATGGAGACCGGCGTCGGGAAAACCTATTCTTACATCAAAACTATCTATGAACTCAATAAACGCTACGGCTGGAGCAAATTTATCGTTGTCGTGCCCAGCGTCGCCATCCGCGAAGGCGTTAAAAAGTCTTTCGAGATGACTGAAGACCATTTCGCAGAGATTTACGGCGAAAAAATCCGCCACTTCGTCTATAACTCCAAAAATCTCTCCGTCATTAAAAATTTCGTCTCCGATTCTAAAATTTGGGCGATGATTATCAATGTTCAAGCATTTAATGCTCGCTCCGCCGACGCCCGCCGCATGTTGCAACCGCTTGACGAGTTTCAAAGCCAAATTCCGATTGAAATTATCGCCAAAATCAATCCCATTGTCATTATCGATGAGCCGCAGTCGGTTGAAGGCACTGTTGCACGCGAAAAAATTAAAAATTTTAACCCGCTAATGATTTTGCGCTACTCCGCAACTCATAAAAAACTTTTTAACCTTGTTTATCGCCTTGACGCGCTCGACGCATATAATCAACGCCTCGTTAAGAAAATTTCCGTTAAAGGTATCGAAAAATGCGGAGGCAATTCGACAGGCTATATTTTTTTTGAGAAATTGAACCTTTCCAAGCAAAATCCAACCGCAACGCTCACTTTTAACAGCAAAATTTCCTACGGAACAAAAAAAATTACCCGCAAAATTGCTACGGGCGACGATTTATTTATTTTATCCGGCGGACTTGAAGATTATCGCAATTTTAAAGTGACTTTGATTGACGGCGCAGAAAAATCAATTGAATTTATTAACGGAATTAAAATTTTCGTCGGTCAAGTTATCGGCGACGTGGACGAAGATGAATTCAGGCGCATTCAAATTCGTGAGACTATTCAAAGTCATCTGGAGCGCGAATATCAACTTTTTCAATACGGAATTAAAGTTTTGTCGCTGTTTTTCATTGATGAAGTCGCCAAATATCGTCAATACGACGGAAATAATCCCGTTGCGGGCGTCTATGCCAAGATTTTTGAGGAAGAATATATTTCTGCAGTTAAAAACTTTAAAGCCGACGACGATTATAAAAATTATCTTAATTCAATCGCCGCGCAGGATACTCATGCAGGTTATTTCTCGATTGACAAGAAAAATCGAGCCACAAATTCAAAAGATGATGACGCTGACGCTTATAATTTGATTATGCGCGATAAGGAGAGGCTTTTGGACTTGAAAAATCCCGTTCGATTTATTTTTTCGCACTCGGCGTTGAAAGAAGGCTGGGATAATCCAAATGTTTTTCAAATTTGCACGCTCAAGCAGACTGCAAGCGATATTCGGCGGCGGCAAGAGGTCGGGCGCGGCATGAGACTTTGCATAAATAATCGCGGCGAACGCATGGACTTTGAAAAAATCGGCGCGGACGTTCACAATATAAATATTTTAACCGTCATTGCAAACGAAAGCTATAAAAATTTCGCGGCGGGCTTGCAAAAAGAACTTTCTGAGGTATGCGCGGCGGCTGACAAGATAAAAATTGAAAATGCTCGCGATATTGACGTTGAGGCGACGGCTGACGACAAAAAATTGCGCGATAAAAATTTCCTCGAACTCTGGGCTAAAATCGATCAAAAAAGTTTCTACAGCGTCGAATTTGATTCGGACGAATTAATAAAAGGCGCGATTGAGACTCTTAACAGCAAATTATCTGCTACTAAAAGCTATTTTATTATCGAAAGCGGCACTTTGAATTACGATTTAAAATTTGATAAGGAAAATATTCGCACGGAAGAATTTCAAAGCGTTTCTGAGGCTCCAGAAATTGATTTAATCGCCGAACTCTCCGCCGAAACTGACTTGACGCGCCGCGATATTGCCGAAATTCTTAAACGTATCGAACTCGTCAAGTTTAATCACGAAAAATTTATCCCGAACGTGAAAAAAATTATTCTCGACGCAAAAGCCACGCAGGTGACGGCAAATATTTCATACACCGCGCTTGACGAGCGATTTAATATTAAAATTTTCTCCGCTCCGATTAAAGGACGTTTAAACGTCAACGCAACGCCAACTGCAAAAAATATTTATGATTATCTGATTTTCGACTCTGATATTGAGAAAAAATTTGCCTCCGAACTCGAAAAAGCCGACGGAGTTTTGATTTATGTTAAGTTGCCGAAAAGTTTTTATATCCCGACGCCGCTCGGCAAATATAATCCAGATTGGGCGATAGTTTTCCGCGACGGCGACGTTAAAAATATTTATTTCGTCGTTGAAACTAAAGGCTCGACCGAAGAAACTCAAATGCGCGGCTCTGAAAAGGCTAAAATTACTTGCGCAAAGAAATTTTTTGACATAATCAGCGGAGGCAAGGTAAAATATCTCGTGACTGACAGTTTTTATAAGTTATTGGAGGCGATTAAATGACGAATCTTGATAAAATCGCGGAGATTTTCCCCGAAGTCATAACCGAAACTGAAGACGATGACAGGAATTTGATTCGCGCAATTGATTTTGAACACCTTAAGCAAATTTTATCTGATGAGTTGCTTGACGGGCGCGAGGCTTATATTTTTAACTTTGTCGGGAAGAAAAAAGCCGAATTTGAGGCGCATAAACCGATAAAAAAGACGCTCCGACCGATTATTTCCGCAAGTCGCGACTTCAACACAACGAAAAATCTTTATATTGAGGGCGATAATCTTGACGCGCTGAAAATTTTGCAAGAAAGTTATCTCGGCAAGGTGAAAATGATTTATATCGACCCGCCATACAACACCGGAAACGATTTTATTTATCTTGACGACTACAAACAGGACGCTGACGTCTTCGACGACGCCGCGCAAGTGCTTGATGACGACGGCAACCGCCTTTTAAATCGCGAAAGTCGCGGGCGTTTTCATTCCGATTGGTGCGCTATGATTTATTCGCGTCTTTTGCTCGCCAAAAACTTTCTTGCGCCCGACGGAGTCATTTTTATCAGCATTGACGACCACGAACAGGCTAATCTTAAAAAAATGTGCGATGAAGTCTTCGGTGAGAAAAATTTTGTCGAAAATATCATTTGGAAGAAACGCTACGGCGGCGGTGCCAAAGAAAAATATCTTGTATCACTTCAAGAATATATTTTAATGTATTGCAAAGACATTGACCGCCTTAAAGAAATATTTATTCCATTATCTGACGAATCTGCGAAAAAATATTACGGTAAACGCGACGAAAAATATAATCTGCGCGGCGGCTACAGGACACATCCTTTAGAAGCTGGCAAAGCAATGGACGCTCGCCCGAATTTGATTTATCCAATTCCAGCACCTGACGGTAGTTTAATTATGCCAAAGCGTCAATGGTTATGGGCTAAAGAAAGAACTTTCGAGGCTCTAAAGAACAATGAGCTTGAAATTATTCGCGGAAATGACGGCAAATGGGTCGTTTCTTCAAAACAATATTTAAAAGATGACGCTGGAAATACACGAATGGGCAAAATGTTTTCGATAATAGACAATGTCTTCACTCAACACGGAACGAACGAGATGATTTCTATTCTTGGCAATGCAAAAATTTTTTCTTATCCAAAACCAACCGAACTGATTAAAATTCTTTTGCAAATTGCGACGGACGCTGATTCAATCGTCATGGATTTTTTCAGCGGCAGTGCGACGACGGCGCATGCAGTAATGGAATTGAACGCACAAGACGGCGGCAATCGTCGATTTATCATGATTCAGATTGATGAGCTGACGTCCAAAAATTCGGAGGCTCGCCGCGCAGGTTTTAAAACCATTTGTGACATTGGCAAGGAGCGGATTAGACGCGCGGGCGACAAAATCAAAGCAGAAAATCCCGCAATCGACACGGGCTTTAGGGTTTTCAAAGTTGATTCGTCGAATTTCAAAGACATTCCGCGAGTTTGGAATAAACAAACGATAATGGACTTTGCCGAAAACATAAAAGACGACCGCGACGAGTGGGATTTACTTTTCGGGACGTTACTTGAGACGGGCAAGCAGATAGATTTAGCGGTTAATGTTGAAGAAATGGGCGGCGTAAAGGTTTTGAACTGCGCAGGCGGCGAGATATTGGCGAGTTTCGATAAAAATATCTCTGCGGAAGTTTTTAGGACATTGGCAAGGCGAAAACCGCAGAAAATATTCTTCCGCGACGCGTCTTTTACGAGTTCTGCAGATAAAATCAACGCGCTTGAGTTTTTCCGCAACTTCGCTCCCGATACAACCGTAAAAGTTCTGTAAATAATCCTTGACAGTGTTGCCGCGTCGTCATAAGTTTTTCTAATCATAATCGTTTCAGCGTGTAATGTTAAATCAATTTACACAGAGTTGATTTTTATTAATCAAGAACAAGCGGGGGGAAATTTTGCGAGCTAACGTCAAAACTTTGTCGGAGTCGCTCAAGTCGGCGATTGAATTCACTCTCGAAACTTTTTATCAGCCGCCGAGTGCGTCAGAATTGGCGAAAAAATTCTTGGCAAGCTTGCCGTCAATGACGTCGGAAGACGCACATTTAAAAGCAAGAAGCGATGTAGCATATTTCGCATTGCAAAACAATTTGGAATTCTGGTTGAGCCTTGAAAATTTGCCGCACGAAATTTGGAATAAAAGAGGTTTGTCACGAAAGCCCAAAAGAACCTGCGGTTGGCTGGAGAAAGGAAGAAAATATTCATTGGCAATGTATCTTCCGTATCAAGTCTGATAAGAAATCGAACGGAACAAAAATTTCTGCTGTCCAACACGTTGAGTATATCAATCGTGAAGGCAAATTTTCTACGCCGGAGCAATGTTATCATGTCACTTGTTCCGACATAAAGTAATGGAAGTTGAGCTGATTTGCTCAAGCGTGACGTATTACCGTCTTCGCCATAAATTTGGACAGAGAAATCATTGCTGTTAACGATGTCATTGCCTGTACCACAGTGAATGCTAGAACTACCGTTATTGTCAATTGTGCCGTCGCCGCCTTTAGCTTCAATTGTGACGCCATTATGGTTTCTTGGGTTGTAAATGCAATCGTTGCCCTCAGTGCCTTTTAGATGATGATTGTAATTCGTGACCCCTTTCCTTTTTTCTGACCATAAAAATCACTTCCTAAAAAAGTTTCAGTTATTTACACGTCGAGACGAGCGGTTTCATTTACGAGGAGTCGAAAAATTTTTTTACATTGCGAATGAAGCCGTTGCCGTTGGTGCCGCTTACGGAATACACCTGCGCGGTTCAGGGGATTATCACGGTTACAATCGTTCCGCCACCTGCGCGGGTTTGTATCGTCATTTTTCCGCCGCACATTATTTCTAAGCGTTGCCGTATATTTTTTAGGGCGATATGCGGTTTGCTGTCGTCAGATTTGAAGTCAAAGCCGGGACCGTTGTCCTCTACAATAATTTCACTGCCGGAACTTGTCTCGCGGGTTCGTATGGTTATGTGGAGCGGAGAATATTCCGGATCCATGCCGTGCTTAATGGAATTCTCAACGATAGGTTGCAAAGTCAGCGGCGGCAAGCGAAATTCTTTATGATATATATCGTACTCAATAAAAAGACTGTCCTCGAACTGAACCTGCTCTACGGCTAAATAAGCGCGTGTATGTTCCAATTCGTCGGAGAATGGAACGGTATCTTCGCTGGCAATGGCGGTAAAGTTCTTGCGAAGATAAGTTGTAAAATCCAGCGTGACTTGCTGAGCTTTTTTAGCGTCTTTCGCGCAGAGATAATAAATACTCATCATGGCGTTGTAGATAAAGTGCGGTCGCATTTGCAATACCATAATGCTTGCGCGTTGGTGAGCAATTTCCCGCTGTTGTTCTACGTACTGTTCAATCTGGTCGTACAGAATAATTACGAACAGCGAAAGAATCGAAACGCACGCGCTTAAAACGACGGTTGCGAGAAATTCATAAATAAAACTGTTGATAAACAAAGTGACCTGCAACGGTATCAGATGAATCAGGAACGCGACATAATATTTTTTGGGTAATTTGTCGCGTTTCTTTATAACGCTTGCCAAATTTATAAACATAACCGCAAACGCGGGAGCAACCATAAGCGAATGCCAAGAACCTTGTACAAATTGATTATCCGCCGTGATGTAATAAAAAATCGTCGTAAACTGTGCTGTTGCCAACAAAATAAAATATATGCCCCATAAAACGACGACCGTGCGGAAAATCGAACTCTTTTGCCAGTCTTCGCCGCAAGTGCGCAACAAGTAAGCCGTAAACATTGGCATCGGTATCGACAGGAACAGATATTCAAAGTAGACGGCAATTTTTTCCGCCCATGCCAAGTTTGGCTCATCGTAAACCACCAAGTCAACTAAAGCAGAAATCATATACAACACGAAAACAGCAAACAATATGACGAAGAAACGCTTGTTCCATTGGCTCGTGCTTGGAATGATTACGGAAATCCAAAGTACCATTGCCGACAATGCTATTACTGCGCCGCATACGAAAAAATAAAATTGATTCAAACTCATTACTCTGCACCTCCTGACGGAAACGGGTAGCGGAGTTTTTTTAGTTGCGCTCGGACATTTTCCGCCGTAAGCGGCTTTAAAAGAAAGCCACAAGCTCCTGTGTTCCACGCATCAAATGAATATTCAATGTACGCTGTCAAAAATACAACGTTTGTGCAGGGATTCAGCTCAAGCAGCGTGCGGCAAAGATTTAATCCGTTCATTTTGCCCATTTCAATATCCAAAAACGCCAGCGCAATTAAATGAGTCTTCGCGTATTCAATTGCTTCCGAAGAGCGAGTAAAGCCCGTGATTATGGCGTTGGGCAACACTTCTTCCAATATCGGCAACGCGCCCGATATAAATATTTTTCTGTCGTCAACCAAAATAACGTTCGGAGAGTCGTCACTTTCCGTCGCCGTCGAAAATAATTTGCTTATATCTATTCCAAGACATTGCGAGAGCCGCGAAATCATTATGACATCAGGCAAACGACGACCACTTTCCCAACGGGTTATCGTCGAACGGTTCACATACATTCGCTCTGCCAATTCACGCTGTGATAGTCCCTTTTTTGTCCGCAACCGCTTTAAAGTTTCTGCAAACAGTAAATTCATTTCCGTTTCGTCTCCCTATTATACCTTTTTCCATAGTTCAACCGTAATGACCGCAAAAGCGAGGTGCCATTTTGGAACCTGCCTTGATTTTAAACGCAGTCAAGTAATATCATTGAAAAAACTTCGTCTGAGGTGCTTTATGGATAAGAATTATTATAACCAACTCGCGGCACTTGCAGTAAAGGACGATGAAAATTTTTTTGAACTGTATAACAAATTTTTTCCACAAGTTTACGGCATGATTTTCACCCGAATTAAAAATATCTCTGCGACTGATGATATTGTAAGCGAAATTTTTATGAAAGTCGCGTTGAACCTTGATAAATATGATAGAAAGTTTACTTTTTCAACGTGGCTTTTCGCTATCGCGCGTAATACTCTTGCTGATTATTTTCGCAGGCAAAAACGTAATAGCGAGGACAGTTGGATCGATTTTTTCGATTGTTCGGCTCCAATCATTGCGCAACCGGAAGAAAAACTCTTATCTGATGAGACAATCGAGAATTTATTGCGGGCAATGGGCAAATTACCCGAAAGACAACGTAAAATTCTTGAGTTAAAGTATTGGGCGGAGCTTGCTAACGTCGAAATAGCCGAAGTTATGAATTTGAGCGCGAGCAACGTCGGTTATCTCCATTATCAAGCGATAAAAAAGTTGCGCGAACTTATGACAGTATGATTTTATTTTTTCAAGCCGACGTGGGTAATAAAATCGCGATAATAAGGTTCGGTGACGGCAATTCCTGCGGGTTTGTCAATGTTTTCCGGAAAAAGATTGGAATTTTTAGGAACTGCTACCCAAAAAACAACGTCCGCGCCTTTCGAGGAGAGAATTGTAGCGCGAGCGGCACTGTCGACGCTGACAAGTTCGATATTTCTGTTTATGCGCTTAGAAACTTCAGCCAAAACCGCCGTGCTGAATCCT
>JBGUYA010000154.1:0-7002 GCA_045118435.1 Quinella sp.
ATGCTTGGTCTTTATAACGGTTTGGAGATTACGATTACTGCGAACGGCGAAGACGCTCAAAAAGCCGTCAACGAGTTGAAAAAATTCATTGATTCGGGCTTTGTCGAATAAGATTTTGCAAGGAGTTAATTGAATGAGCGACGATTATTGCTTTGCTTGCGGAAAAAATAATCCAATCGGCTTACATTTGGCATTTAATTTCGACGGAGAACGCATTTTTACGAAAAAAATTCTGCCAAAAGAGTTTGAAGGCTACGAAGGCGCGGTGCATGGCGGAATTATTTCAACTATTTTAGATGAAACGATGTGCAAATTTATCAGCGCAAAATATCACGAAAAATCATTAACGGCGCGGCTCGAAGTGCGATTTAAATATCCGACGCCGATAAATCAGGAGGTGAAAATTACAGCGTGGCAAGAAAATCAGCGAAAAAATATAATAACAATGCGTTCGACGGTCGAAACAGCGGACGGCGTAATAACGGCGGAGGCAACGGCAAAATTCGCAGTGTTATCGGCAAATTGAGCGTGAACTTAAAGGGTTTTGGCTTCGTTACGCCCGAAAATGGAGGAAATGATATTTTTGTTGCGGCGGAAAATCTGCGCGGGGCGTTGAACAGCGACAAGGTTAAAATAAAAATTATTGATGAATATCGCGGGCGGCGCGAAGGAATTGTTATAGAAATTTTGGAGCGAGATAAAGAAATTTTCGTCGGAACTCTCGATAAACTCGGCAAGAAAACTGTTTTCACGCCCGATGACAAGCGCATTACGCAAAAAATTATTCTGCCGAATCAAAAGTTTCTGCCCAATACCAAAGTCGTCGTTAAAATTATTTCGTGGGAACCGACTCGCGGAGAAATTATTGAGATTTTGGGCAAAGAAAATGCGCCCGGCGTCGAGATTCGCGGGATTTTGAGAAGTCACGGCGTCGAAGAAAAATTTCCGCCCGAAGTGCAAGCTGAAGCGTCGCGCGTCGAACTTGAGCCGAACGCGGAAGAAATTTCTCGCCGAATCGACCGCCGCAATTTAAAAATCGTGACGATTGACGGCGAAGACGCTAAAGATTTGGACGACGGAGTTTACGCCGAAGAAATTGACGGCGGATTTTTTTTGGGCGTGTACATTGCCGACGTAAGCCATTACGTTCGCCCGAAAACTTTTCTTGACCGCGAGGCGTTCGAGCGCGGAACGAGTATTTATCCCGTCGACCGCGTTGTTCCAATGTTGCCTAAAGAACTTTCCAACGGCATTTGCAGTTTGAACGCGGGAGTTGACCGCCTGGCGATGGCTTGCGAAATGAAGTTAGATAAGGTGGGGCGCGTCGTCGATTATAAAATTTTTCCGACCGTGATTCACGTTTTTAAAAGGCTGAGTTATACGCAGGTCAATAAATTTCTTGACGGCGATAAAAATCTTGCCGAGTGCGCGGAAAATCTCAATACGTTAAAAAAAATTCACGGCTTGCGGAAAAAAATCCGCGAAGAACGCGGCGCGATTGATTTTAACCTGCCCGAAATGAAAATAATTTTGAACGCGGCGGGAAAACCGCTCGAAATAACCAAAAGAATTCAAAGCGTCGGCGAGTCGATTATTGAAGAGTGTATGCTATTGGCAAATGAAACTGTCGCCGAGCACACGCTTAAGAAAAAAATTCCGAGCCTTTATCGAATACACGAACTTCCGACGGAAGAAAAAGTTTTGACGCTCAATCAACTGCTCGCGCATTTCAACTTACACATAAACGGAGGAAAAAATCCTGCGGAGTTTCAAAAAATCCTCGCGAAAGTCAAAGGTTTGCCCGCAGAAAAAGTTATCACGAGTTATGCACTGCGAACAATGCAACAAGCGCGGTATTCGCCCGAAAATTTGGGGCACTTCGGATTGGCGGCAACTTTTTATACACATTTCACGTCGCCGATAAGACGCTACCCCGATTTAATTGTGCATAGAGCACTGCGCGGCGAGAAAATAAAAAACTTAGAGGAAATTTCTAAGCAAAGTTCCGAGCGCGAGCGGCGGGCGGTGGAAATTGAGCGTGAGACGTTGGATTTAAAGGCGGTCGAATTTATGCAACGGTTCGTCGGTCAGCAATTCGACGGCGTGATTGAAAGTGTCACGAACTTTGGCTTTTTCGTCGAGCTTGATAACGGAGTGGACGGCTTAGTTCGGGCGGCGGAGCTTAAAGATGATTATTATGAGTTCGTCGAGCGCGAATTTGCTTTAATCGGTCACGCGACGGGCAAAAGTTTCAGAATAGGCGACAATGTGCGCGTGAAATTGACTTCGGCAAATGAAAAGTTGCGGCAACTAAACTTTGAACTCGTCAGCGACGTTGCAAACCGAGATTTGATAGCAAAAATTTAACAAAAAACCGCTCAAGGCAAATTGCTTTGAACGGTTCTTTTATTTCAGAGCGCGGCGAGAATATTTTTAGCCGCCTCGAACATTTTCGGAATGCCTTCGGGATTTTTGCCGCCGGCTTGTGCCATGTCGGGACGCCCACCGCCGCCGCCACCTACGAGCTTAGAAATTTCCTTGACGATTTTGCCAGCGTGTACGCCCGCCGCTAATGCTTTTTTATCTGCCTTGACGACCAATGAAACTTTGCCCTCGTTGACCGCCGCAAGCACGATTACTCCGCCGTCGAGTTTGTCTATCAAGAAATCTGCCATGCCGCGCAGTTCGTCGGGTGTCTTGGCTCGCACAACGCCTTTTAAATACTTCAACGCGCCGACTTCTTCAATGCCGACCAAAAGTTTTTGCGCCTCTGCACGTTCCTTGAGCTTTTGAACTTCGTCGAGCTGTTTACGCATTGCCTTATCTTCGACAAGAATTTTCTCGACCTGCGCGGGCAAATCTTCTGCGCGAACTTTCAAGAGATTGGAAACTTGATTCAGCAATTCGTTCTGCTTGTTGGCGTCTTTAATCGCCGCTCGTCCCGTGACTGCCTCTATACGACGAACGCCCGCCGCTATGCCGCCTTCGCTGACAATCTTAAATCTGCCAATTTGCCCGACGTTCTTGACGTGCGAGCCGCCGCAAAGTTCGCAACTGAAATCCTCGACGCTGACCACGCGTACAATGTCGCCGTACTTTTCGCCAAACAGAGCCATTGCGCCGAGTTTCTTCGCCTCGTCAATCGGCATTTGCCTAATCTCAACGTCCGCCGCCTTCAAAATTTCCTCGTTTACAAGCTCTTCAACGTCGGCAAGCTGTTGCGGCGTTACTGGCTCAAAGTTCGAGAAGTCAAATCTTAAGCGTTCGGGCGTGACTAGCGACCCCGCTTGATTGACTTGGTTGCCAACGACTTTTTTCAACGCGGCTTGCAAAAGGTGCGTCGCCGTGTGGTTGCGAGCAGAGGAAAGTTTTTTGTCGCGGTCGATTTTAATTTCCACAACGTCGCCGACTTTAACTTGCCCTTCCTCAACATACGCCTCATGATAAATCGTGCCGTCGGGGAGTTTCTTCGCATTGGAAACTTTAATCTTGCCAAGTTCACTGAAAAGCCAACCCTCGTCGCCGACTTGTCCGCCGCCTTCCGCGTAAAAGGGCGTACTCTCAAGGATAATCCCTGCCGCTTCGCCGTCGCGCAGTTCTTCAACAAGCTTGCCGTCCTTCCACATTGCAAAAACTTCGGACTTAGTGCAAGTTTCGTCGCGGGTCAAGTGTTCGGTGTCAACGTTCAACAAATCGGGCACGTCAAGGCGTTCATTAGCCGCACGAGCCGCGCGCGCGCGTTGACGCTGATTTTCCATTGCCTTATCGAACCCCGCCTTGTCGGGCGAAAGGTTGTTCTCTGCTAAAATTTCTTCCGTCAACTCGTAAGGGAAGCCGAACGTGTCATACAGCTTGAAAATAGTCTTTCCGTCCATTATGCCTTGCGCATTTCGCATTTCGCCTTGCAAAACCTCCATGCCCTGCGCGAGCGTCGCGGCGAATCTGTCTTCCTCAAGGCGCACGACTTTTTTAATGTAAACAATGTTCTTGGCAAGCTCCGCGAAGTCGGGAATGTCGCCGTAAATCTTCGCCACGACGTCAATAGCCCCCTCAAGGAAGGCGTCTTTAATGCCGAGCATGCGCCCATGACGAATCGCCCGCCGCAAAATTCTGCGCAAGACGTAGCCGCGCCCCTCGTTCGAGGGCAAAATTTTATCCATAATCATGAACGCCATACTCCGCGCGTGGTCGGCGATAACCTTCATGGAAATATCGCGCTTGGCGTCGTCGCCGTACTTCAAGCCGCCAGTTTTCTCGACGTACTCGATTATAGGAAAGAGTAAATCCGTCTCGAAGTTGGAATTTTTCTGTTGAAGGACGCTCGCCAGTCGCTCAAGCCCGCAACCCGTATCGATATTTTTATGTTCAAGCGGCTTGTAATTGCCGTCCTCCGTCTTGTCAAACTGCGTGAAGACGAGGTTCCAAATCTCCAAAAATCTGTCGCAGTCGCAACCGGGCGAGCAAGTCTCTTTGCCGCAACCGCGCTCCTCGCCCAAGTCAATATAAATTTCCGAGTCGGGACCGCAAGGACCGGGACCAATCTCCCAAAAATTATCCTCAAGCCGCACGATATGCGCGGGATTAAGTCCGGGCTGTTGCAACCAAATTTTCTCCGCCTCGTCGTCGTTGGGATAAATCGACACCCAAAGCTTTTCGCGCGGCAACTCGCACACTTCCGTTAAAAATTCCCACGCCCAAGGAATTGCACTTTCCTTGAAGTAGTCGCCGAACGAGAAATTCCCCAGCATCATGAACGCCGTATGATGCCGCGCAGTACGCCCGACGTTTTCTATGTCGCCTGTTCGCACGCAACGTTGATTCGTCGTCACGCGCGGGCACGGCGGCTTGAGCTTGCCCGTGAAAAACGGCTTCAAAGGTGCCATTCCCGCGCCAATCATTAAAAGTGTCGGGTCGTTTTCGGGTATCAGCGAAAAGCTCGGCATGACCAAATGCCCTTTGCTCTCGAAGAATTTCAAGAACGCCGCCGCCACTTCTTTGCCTGTCATGTATTTCAAATCCAAGACCTCCAAAATTTTTATGCCCGCGAATTATAGCACAGCTAATTGTGAATGTCGAATTGCACAACAAAAAACGCCGCCCGATTTTCCGAGCGACGCCCAAAAATTTTTTTACTCCGGCAAAACTTCAAGCCAATAGCCGTCGGGATCTTCAATAAAGTAGATGCCCATCTCCTTATTCTCGTAGCAGATACAGCCCATTTTCTCGTGGCGGGCGTGCGCGGCGTCGAAGTCTTTGGTCGTGAACGCAAGGTGAACTTCGTTATCGCCAAGTTCGTAGGGAGTTGTTTTCTCTGCAAGCCAAGTGAGTTCCAACTTGTGCGGGCTGTTGAAACTGTCGCCAAGATAAACAATTTTGAAGTCGTCTCCGCCGTCAATTCCGCCGACCTTGTGCAAGTCGAGTGCCTCCGCGTAAAATTTCATGCTCCGTTCCAAGTCGAGCACATTCAAGTTGTTATGAGCAAATCTGAACATGTTTTAACCTCCGAAAAAAATTTTAGTCAGCTCCGCGTCGCGGTAGGTACGAATTTTTTTGTAAGCGTCGCCGCTTTCAACTTTCCTATCAGCGATAAAATAAAATGGCTCAATCCCGACGTTCGCCGCGCCTTGAATATCTCTATCGAGTGTGTCGCCGAAGAACGCCGCCTCTTCCGCGCGGACTTGCATTTTCTCAAGCGCGAGTTCAAACATAATCTGCGCGGGTTTCTCGCAACCCGTTTCCTCGCTCGTGACCATGAAGTCAATAAATTTGTCGAGTCCGAGAATCGCGAGCTTGCGATATTGTATGTGCGCGGTCATGTCGGTGCACGTCGAAATTTTAATGCCCGCCGCCTTCAACCCGCGCAGAAAATCAGCCGCGCCGTCGTAAGGTCGCATGTTCTCCAGAAAAAAATTCCAGTACACGTCGTAGAGTTTCAAGACGTACTCGAAAGGATTCTTGCCCAAAAGCTCCAGTGCGGTCTGCATGAGCAAAATTCGGCTGTGCGCGGCGGCGGTATCTTTTAACCTTCCGCGAACAATCTGCCGCGCCCGCGTGTATGTCTCACGAAAAATTTTCTCCTCCACGCCCAAATTTTCCTCGACGTACGCGCAGAAATGATTCATCGCGAGCCGGTCATTGATTTGATAATCGTAAAGCGTGCCGTCAATGTCAAAAATTACCCCTTTGTACATTTCACCCTCCAAAAAATTTTTGGCGCATTATAACACATCTTGCAAGAAAAAATAAAGCCGCGTCAACGCAAAAACCCTCCGACAACTGCCGAAGGGCTTTTTTTAACGATTGCGACCGTGCGCCGCGTTTTTTGATTACCAAATCTTGTCTTGGGAAGGTTTATTAGGTTCAACATTGCAAATATTGTCTTTGAAAGGTTTATTAAGGTCAATCATATAAATGCCGCCGCCAGCGACCTTTTCGAGTTCCTCGTCGCTCAACTGTTCGAGTTCGTCATTGATTTTCTTAATGTTTTCTTCACGTGTTGCCATTTTTACCAGTCTCCTTTGATTTACATAGAAATTTATTCGGCTGTGCTGCCAATTCAGCTTGTCCCTTGCGGCTCTGTTTTTCTTTATACCTTTTATACGTCGTGAATCAGATTTCGTTACACACTTTAGCAAAAAAATTTTCCTGCATCAAACGAAAAACCCTCCGACACTTCGCCGAAGGGCTTTTTTAGCTTACTGAAACTGTTTACAGAGAATAAACTTTCTTGCCTTCAAAGTAAGTCGCGGCGGGTTTGGCTGTATGAATTTCTTTCACGGGACAAGTGAGCACGTCTTTATTGACAAGGAGGAAGTCGGCGTATTTGCCTGTGCTGATACTGCCGCGCTCGTTTTCAAGGAACATTTGTTTCGCGACGTTGATTGTAAGTGCTTGAAGGACCTGTTCGCGGGTGATAAGTTCTTCCGTCCACCAAGGTTTGGCATTTTCGACGTGATAAACGCCTGTCACCGCAATTTCCATTATGCCGAACGGGTCGTCGGG
>JBGUYA010000155.1:0-2870 GCA_045118435.1 Quinella sp.
AGCGCAAGCACAGTAAAAATTTCAAGTCGGCTTAAGAACATGAAACCGCAAGCGCAAAACTTGCTGAGGCTCGGCAACAAGCTGTAACCGCTCGTCGCTCCCTCAATCCCGAAACCCGGACCGACGCTCGCCATTGTCGAGACGCTCACGCTGATTGAGTTCACGAAGTCTATACCGTCAAACATCATAACCGCCGCAAACAACACGTCAAGCACGACGACTGCAAAGAAAAATTTCGCCGCGCCGTGAACAATGTCTTCGTCAACGGGTCGCCCGCTTAATTTGACTTGGCTGATTAAGTTCGGGTGAATCTTTTGCCGCACGATTATTCCGACGAACTTAAACAGCAAAATGATTCGCGCAACTTTCAAGCCGCCCGCCGTCGAACCAGCGCAACCGCCCAAGAACATTGTCATCATCAAAAAAGCTTTGCTTAACGGCGGATAAGTATCGAAATCGTGAGATACAAAGCCCGTCGTCGAACTCAAGCTTGCCACGTGAAAGACCGCCGACCTTATCGCTGTCTCAATATTCGTGTGCATTTCCAAAACCAAATCGCTCGCCACAACAACCGCCGCGACAAAAATTATCGTCAAGTAAGTTTTGAACTCCGTATTCTTGAAAATGACGCCGACGCCGCGACGACACGCCACGACATACATCGCGAAACTGCCGCTCGAAACGACCATAAAAAACGCCATGCAATATTCCAGGTAAGCGTTGCCGTATTCGCTGACAGTGCCGTTGTAAATGCCGTAGCCGCCCGTTGCTATCGTCGTCATTGCGTGGTTAATCGCCGCGAAAGAATTCAAACCGCATAAAAAATAACTTGCCGCGCAGATAACCGTCAACGCAACGTAAATCAGGAAGAGGGCTTTGGCGTTGTCGCGGATTCGGGGCATTTGCCTTTCCTTAGTCGGTCCGGTCGTCTCGGCTTTTAAAATGTACATGCCGCCGCGCCCAAACTGCGGCATTATCGCCATGAAAATTACGACGATACCCAAACCGCCGAACCAATTTGACATGCTCCGCCAAAGCAAAATACTGCGCGGCAAAATTTCAACGTCCTCAATGACCGTCGCGCCCGTGCCCGAAAATCCCGAAAATGATTCAACCATGCTATCGAGTAAATTCAGATAGCCGCCCGCGAAGTACGGCACGAGTCCCAAAATCGAAATCAACAGCCAACCTAAGCCCGTTATCGCAATGCCCTCACGTATGCTGACATTATCTTTACCCTGCAAGCCGCCGAATCGCTCAAGCTCGAATGTCGTTGCCACGCATAAAAAAATCGACAGCAAAAAAGCCGCCGCTCCGTCGAATTCCTTCTCCGTTGCCGCCAAGATAAACGGCGGGATCATTGCCGCGCCGCAAAACAATGTCAGATAACCGAGCAAGCCTGCTACAATTCGCCTGTTCATTTCTATTCCTTAATCCTATTTTAGTTGATTAGCAGAGGGGGGCGGCATGGACACTACCCCTTAATTTCTTTGGGCAAGCAAAGAAAAAGTTTTTCAATAAACAAATTGAATTGATTAGCCAAATCAGCGTGAGGAGCCGCCGACGCCTCAGCCGGTTTTGCGTCCCCACTTTTGTTTGAAAAGGGGGAAACCTCAACGCTTACCCTTAGTTCGGTTGCAAGCCTTGCAAAGCATTTGACAATTTGCCGCAGTCGTCTTGCCGCCCTCGCTCCAAGGCGTTATGTGGTCGGCGTCCATTTCCTTGAACTCAAAATGTTTATTGCAACTCGCGCAAATACCTTTTTGTCGTTCGTAAGCCGCGCGTTTCATTTTGGGCGAGAATTTTCGGATATTCAAATGTTTTTCGTTGCCGTCCAAGAGATATTCATAAATTCCGGCGTTGCGTTTAACGTCTTCATCTTCAAGGAGTTGCTTTATTTGCTTTTCCAACTTTTCGGCGTCCAAAAACTTTTTCCCGTGCTTGTTGTACATCAGCCCCCACGCCAAGCCCTTCATCTCGCGCCGATAATTCGGGAACGTCGTCTTGACCCAAGCAAACACGTTTTGAAAATAAATCCAAAGCTCATTGCAATGCGTATCGTCCTGATGCCGCGCCATGTATTCTTGTATCGAAATTTTATCGCGGTCGGCTATCCACTTCAATGCCGTCTCCAAAAAATCTTGCCGAATCGCCGAACCCTTAAGATAATCTTTGTAATTCTTCTGCGCCGCGCAGTCCTTCTTGCTGAAAAATTTCTTCGCGGAAGTTAACCACTCGCCCGTATAAATAATATTGCGATTCTCCTGCTCTGTCAGCTCCACGCCCGCGATATTCACTATCCTAAACCAATCCAGCTTTTCGCGGTCGCTGCCCTCGCGACAAATGTATATCATCAACTTATAATCAAGGATAAAATTTTTCTCGTCGTCCAAAAGATTTTTGAAGTAAAGACTTTTGCCGACCGCAAAATCACCGTTGATATATTGGCAAATGCTTAACGTGCGCTGTTGTCCGTCCAAAAGTTCATAAATTCCCTTGCCGCTTTCGACCCAATACATCACGTTCAACGGAAAACTTTTCATTATGCTATCGATAACAGCGCGGCGTTGCTCTTTTTTGTAGACGAACTCGCGCTGATAGGGCGGACGAATGTTCAGCTTGCCGCCGTAGCCCAAACAACCTTCCTCCGCATTGTCAACGTAGCCCGCCACAACCTCGCGAACCGGGATTTCGTGCAATTCAATCTTCATGTTGCCTATTTCCATATCTTATTGCCGCCTCCGAATAAAAATCCGCTTGTAAACTTTTTTGCCGTTAATCGTTGCTTGCCGAAATTGTGAATCGCCATGCCACAGACCATTTGAAAAGCCTGTACCCTCGCTCTCGGTCGCCCCCAAAATTTCAAACTG
>JBGUYA010000156.1:0-4635 GCA_045118435.1 Quinella sp.
TCGATTCTTTCTTTTCATCTCTTTTTCTCTCCTATATCAAAAAAATGGATTGTGCTCTCTTACTTACACAATCCATTTTACACTACCACGTGGAATGAAATTATCGTTAAAAAAATAGAGCCCTCTACCGATTTACTAAATTCCGAAATACCGGAGTCCTCTCTCAACTTACTAGATTCTGCAATGTCGGAGTCTGTCAATTTACTAAATTCTGTGATACCGGAGTCGTCCGTCAATTTACTAAATTTGGAAAGCAATACAGCTCTTAATACGTTGAAAGGCAACGGCGGAGATGATGGTCTTTCAAATGATGATCGCGTCTTTATGTCTGGCTGTTCAGGAGATGACGCTGTTGTTAACTACGGTTCATATGTCACAATGGAAGGCAATGTCGGCAGTGATATTCTTTTCAACGCTGGCGATAACGTCACCATAAACACCGGCGCAGGAAATAATTATATTGTAAACGAAGGCGATGACGTCATAATAAATGCGCTTACTGGCAATAACAAAATCGTAAATGACGGCAACGCGGTTACAATGATAAGCGGCGTTAAGTCTCTTGCTGACCTTGCCATTGACACGACGAATAAGAAAGTTACTGTGTCGACTCCGTCACTTGGCACGGAAAGCCTCACAATCAGCGGCGAAGGTTACACTTTGCTCATTATGCTCAGCGAAAATGCCGACACCTACATCAACCGTATCAGTGACGCGACGATTGCCGGATTCGGCGGCAACGATACCATAAGCAATTCCGGTGACAATGTTACAATCAACAGCGGGGTCGGCAATAATATAGTGATAGGTAACTCTTTGAAGTAATCGCTAAGTTTTCCCCCCACTCCACACCGTGCGTGCGACTTTCATCGCACACGGCGTTCCATCTTTGCTAATCTCTCTCAATCTAATCAATCTACCTTTAGAGGTTTATTTCCAACTAATTCTCGTAACACATTGAGCTTTCTTATTTTCGATTTGCCGCCTTGTGACTTTGGTATTTTATGGTGGCAATGGATTTCTTCCGTTGAAGTAAATTTCTCTCCCGTTACAGCACATCTTCCTTTTTGAACGGAGTATTTAGCGATTCGGTTGTCCGCGTATTCTATACTCCTGTCGTACAGTGGTTGTCTTATCAATTTTATCCTTACAGTCATTACCGCTCTGTTGAGGTTGTTTGCGTCTACGCTTATATTTGTAGCTATCCGGTAGTAATTTTGTATGCCCCGATTGAGTGATTGTTTGAAATTACCAAAGACTTGTGCCCATTCCTCCATTTCCATTACAGAAACTTCATCGGTTCGAGTACTACTTTTCAGTGCCGATTCAACCGCTTATTTTTCTTCGTCGGCTTACTATTCGTTCGACACCTTTCCTTGTTCCGATAACCCTATCTTTGCATTCAGCATTAGGTCTTTGCTTTTCCACTTTTCAGATTATCAGTTCACCATTTATTGGCGCAGTAGCTTTTCACTAATGAACGTGTCGCACTCCATTTCAAACGGCGGCGCAGGCGACGACATTATCACCAACAGCGGCGCAAATGTCGTTTTCGACTACGCGAAGAACGATGGCAACGATACGCTTACGGGCAGCGACGATGCGGATATTTTCGTTTACAACTCCGGCAACGATGTCATAACCGACTACGGGGAGCAAGATAAGATTAAGCTTAGCGATGTGACGCTCTCAGATTTGGCAATCAGCAAAAAAGATTTTGTGCTCAAAGTCGGCAGGCAAAATCTAACTGTCAAGAACGCGAAAGATAAAGAAATTACTCTCAGCGACGGTCGAATCATAAGCGACGGCAATATTTTCGACGCTAAAAAAGTTTCAGCTACATTAACTTCTACTAACAATTTCGATTTGAGCAAGTACAACGCTGTTAAAAATGCCGATGCCTCGTCAAGAACTACGTCTGTTAAAATCACGGGCGCAAGGCTGGCGGCTCGTTCACTAAAGCGACCTTCAGCGGGAAAGAACTCACTCTTGCAATCTCTGGCGGCGGAAATGTTATCTTCGAGAATGTAAGCGCGAGCGACAAGATAAATATCAACAGCAAAACTTATAAAATCAGCGGTAAAACTCTCAAATGAGCGCAAGGTTCACAAAGCTTATCGACCTCGACCGTCAAATCTATTCCGAGTAAAAAAATTATCGCCTCGACCGAAAATTATCGGCGGGCGATTTTTTTTATTCCGTCAATCGAGTTGCGCCAGAATTTTTTCGAGAGCGGGCGACGAATTTTTCAGCCCCGTGTAAATCAGTATGGAAGGAATTTTCCAACCGTGCTGACTGCGGAGCAAGTTGACGCCCTTCTCGTCGCGGAAAATCACAAACTCATTTACATTGTCCCACTCCGAATCGAACTCATCGAACGTCGGAATCTTTGACGCTTGATAAAAAAATTTCTTGCCGTCGTCGTACGCCTTAATCTTCTGAACGGCGTCATAACTTTTGTACAAAGTCTTGACCACGTCGCCGAGCAGAAAATCCAAGTCCGCAAAAATCCTGCCGTGAAAATACCAAATGCAACCTTCGATACCGTCAAAGTCGTCGTCGCCGCCGTCAATTTTATAGAGCCGCTCAAATTTCAACTCAATGTCCTTTCCATTGGGTTGCGACCATTGAAAAGTTGTTTGCGTTGGAAACCAATCGAATATCACCAACTCCGGAGCTTCAAAGCGCGTGAGCAAAACATTTTCGCCGCGCAACAATTTAATTTTGGGTTCTCGCAACTCTGCGCGGACTTCCATTAAGATTTTTCCAAGATTGTTTTGCCCCTCGCCCGTCGCCGCGTCGACGCCCCAAAAGGTATCGTGCCAATTATTTCCTTCAATCAAAGTTGCGTCGCCCGTTGCAAGCAATCGCTTAGCAAGGTCTGCGTGCTGAAAAAATTTCGCGAAGACAACATCGCGCATGACAGAAATTTTAACTTCCTCCCAATCGGCGCGGAGTTCAACCTTGCGCCCCATGCGTTTTGATTTGCCCGCCGTGTACTTCGTGAACTTGGAAACGTCATCGGGGTTAGCGGACTTTTGCGCCTGATAAGCCGCCTCCGAACTGCCATAGATATACTTGTACTTGACGGGCGTCTCGTAAAAGTTACTGAGAAATTCGTACTCGTCACAAAAATTTTTAATCTCCATAAAAAAACACCTCCGCCGCAAATTTTACTCAAGCCGGAAAAATTTTTCAAGAAGTATTTGCATGAAGTCAACTCCAAACTTTATAATCTAATCAAAACTTTTAGGAGGTTTCAACATGGACATCAGCAGACGCGAACTTTTCAAAATGGCTGGCGTCGCGGCATTCGGCGCAACCGTCGGTCAGTTTTCGGGCAACGTCGCGCACGCGGCAGGCAAGAAAATTCTCAAGCTCAAGGCGGCTCCCGTCGTCGGCAGTAAGAACGTTACGGACACGAATTACACGGGCACGGCGGCGAAGGTTTACTTCACGGACAAATTTAGAGCATATGCTTTAGCTAAAAAATTTAATATTAGCAAACGTACCATTTAAGAAGTGGCACATAATAAAAGGTACAATGACGTAAGCTTATCGATATAAAGGACTTGGTGATTTTGTTGAAGAAAATTTTTTTGCTCCTGCTGATAATTTTTACAATGGGCGGTTGCGGTAACACGGCTGAAGAAAAAACTCCCGTCGAGCCAGAAAAAGCTTCCGCCGCGCAGGTCACTGCCGGTAAAAAAATTCTTGTCGTCTACTTCTCGCGCACGGGCGAAGAATACAATCTCGGCACGATTACAAAGGGCAACACTGCGATTATCGCCGAGATGATTGCGAAGAAGACCGGCGCGGATACTTTTGAAGTCAAAACCGCGACGCCTTACCCTGAAAACTATCAAGCTTGCGCCGAACTTGCAAAGCGCGAACTCGAAGCCAACGCTCGCCCTGCCTTTGCAAAGAATATTGACAACCTCGCGCAGTACGATACAGTCTTCATTGGATTTCCGATATGGTGGAGTGCTGTCCCGCGCGTCATGATGACTTTCCTTGAGAGCAACGACTTCAGCGGCAAAACGATTATTCCGTTCTGCACACACGGCGGCAGTGGACTTGCCGGCACAGAGCGCGAAGTTGCCGACGCTTGCCACAATGCGAAAATTCTTCATGGCTTAGCGATTTCCGGGCGCGTCGCGCAAAATGATCCTGCCGCCGCGCAAAAAGATGTTGACGCTTGGCTTAAAACTCTGGGCTATTAAAAAACTTTTCTTTGTGATATACTCTCTGAAAATTTTTTTGAAGGGAGTAATTTTTTTGAGTAAAAAGCTCAGAATTGCACAGCTGACTTTGAACGGCTATTTCAACTACGGTAATATCTTGCAGAAATTTGCGCTCCATTACACGTTGAAAAATTTCGCCGACTTCACGGAAGTTCTTTGGATCGGCGGACATAGATTTTTTCCCGAATCCGGTGGAAAACCTCCAGGTCAATTCGTTATTAAAAAGGAAGATGACGCTTATTATCAATTGCTGTCGCTTCGCAATGCTGTTCGTTGCTCGAAGTTCAAGGACTTTGAAAATCTCCACATACGGACGCGCTTTGACTTTCCGTTCTTTGAAGATATTGCTGACGAGTACGACTATTTTGTTATAGGCTCTGACCAAGTGTGG
>JBGUYA010000157.1:0-15730 GCA_045118435.1 Quinella sp.
TGTTCTGCGTCGCAATGACTTAACGCGGTATTCGCCTTCCGTCGGCGCAGGTTCATTGCCTTTTGGTTCGAGCGATAAAATTTCCTGCGGTATCAAGCCTTCCCAAAACTCTTCAACATCAATGCCCTGCTGAGGAATTGCGTTGGAAAATTCTTGCATGATTGAATTGCACCATTGCAGCCGCCCCGTGTCGTCGACAACCATTATACCTTCCGGCAACTTTGTCATTGCGTAATACATCATGTCGTTGAAATTGCCGATGACGTTTTCGACGTACTCGCGGAATTTTTCCTTCCTGTCCTTCTGTCGAACACGAGCAAACCACGTCAGCATTGCCAACACCAAAAAAGCCATTGCGCCCAAAATTTTATTGTACTGCGAAATTATCACGACCATTACCAGCATGACCGATAAATTTATCACGACGTCGGGCCACGCCGATAAATTGCGCGGCACTTCGTGACCTTCCGAACAATTATTCTGCAAGTCATTCCCTTCTCTCGAAGAATTTTTTTCTGTAGTCAAACAGCATGTCGAGCAAGCCCGTTATCGCCACGATTTGGAGCAGGAACATATTCAAAATCATAATCACGTACAAAAAACGTCGCACGAACTTTGAAAATTTGTAGCGGTCGAAGATATACGACAACAGTGCAAGCCCTTGCACAAGCCCGATTATCATTGAGATTATCAGCAGGTTCAGCGAAACTTCGTAAATTTCCGTCCAGCCGCGCGTGAAGCCCCAATACAGCCCAAGCCCGCCGATTATCGCCGTGTAGAAAAATATAGACGGCAACTTCCACTGCGCGAACGGCGGCAACTTCGGGATTTTCATTTGCAGTTTCGGAAAAATCCATTGCGCCGTGAGATAGATTGCCACCGCGTTTATCAGCGCGGTCAGCATGAGTATCGTAGGCATTAAGAACGCCAGCATTTGCAAAATCGGGTCGACTTGTCCTTTCGCCTCGATGATTCGCTCTTGGTCAATGCCCATTTCCTCATAAAGTTTAAAGGACTCGTCGAACGACTCGCGCACGACTTCAAGTTGCGTCTCAATTAAGTCAATGTCCATGACCGCAATTAACAAGCCGAGCGATAAGACCTGCGCGGCGGAGGCAACGACTAATGTCGCGAAGAAAATTCTGACCGCGTCGAAATTTTTTCTTACGCACCAACCCAAGATTACTCCGCAAATGCCAAAGCTCAAGACAAGTCGCACGGCGAGTACCGGGCTTATCAGCATTGACAGCAAAATAAATGTGACGACGAGCGCACTTAAGCCCTTGCCTACGCCCTGCCGCGCCGTCAAGACTGCCAGCGGCGTCGCGCAGAAAAATTCAACCAACATTCCGATTAGCGGCACGTAAACCGCAACCAACCCCAAAATTACCGTTATCGCAACCAGCAAGCCGCCCTCGATTGTCGGCGTGACACTTCTTTTCATTGCCAAACCTCTCAAAAAATTTTTGCACATTATAACAAAGCAATGTGACTTTTACCAGAAAATGGGCGTCGAAAAATCTTTCTGCATTACTTGCGGAATATCGAATAAAAGCCCGCGCAGATTCGTTGCCAACACGTCGAACAGCAAAATTTTCTGATACGGCTCCAAAGTTCTCTTACGCATAAAAATATCGCGGCGGTTCAAATGCTTTGTGAGCTTTGTGATTGTCGGCGCGGAGATTTTTTTCAGCAAGGCTCGCCCGCGCTCGCTGAACGCCAAAATTCTTATGCAAGTCGCCGCGTCCAACTCCGCCATTTCCTCCGCCGTCACGTTCAATAAAAAATATAAAAGCAAGCGTCGGATTCGGCTCGCCGTGTATCTTCGCCCGACCAAAGAATCAATTAGGAATTTGTAATTAGGAATTGGAAATGATTGCGCGTTCAATAATCTGAACTCCAAGCCCTCCGTCATGCCGTAAATTTTTCTCAAGTCCTCTGCGCGGGAAGTCAAAAGCTTTGCGATTATCGGGCGGAATAAAAAGTTCTCGTCGACCAAAATTTTTTCTGCGCGAAGTGCCTTCAAAGTCGCGTCGGGAACGCAAGCCGAAATTTTTTCCCACGCCGGCTTTTCCGAATAAACCGCCGCCCGAATTGCCGACGCGCTCGAAAAGTTTTCCTGCAGTGCCAAGTCGTCGTAAGCCGCCCCGACCCGCTTTATCAGTAGCGGAGAAATTTTTTCGGGCAACGCTCGCAAGTACTCCGTCGCCAAGATTGTGTTCGGTTGCCGCAAAAGTTTTTCCTCAAGTCCCGTGACCTCCGCTAAAATTTTCGTGACAGCCGCCGCGTACGAGACTCCCTGAGACATCAGCGCATGAAGTTTTTCTGTAAAGAATTTTTCCTCGAACGCCGCCGCCGCCAATTTTAATCGCTCCAAGTCAGCGACCTCCGCGCCGAATGCCAACGTGTCGACGACGCCCAAGCTTTCTAAAAGTTTTATTCCGCCGCGTGCAAAGTCCTGCGCACTCCTGACCGCCTTCACGAACGGCAATTCAATTACCAAATCCACGCCGCCCAAGATTGCAAGACGCGCCCGCGTCCATTTATCTAAAAGCGCGGGTGTTCCGCGTTGCGTGAAACTTCCACTCATCACCGCGATTATCTCCGCGTCGCTGACTTTTTTTATCTCCGAAATTTGATACGCATGTCCCAAGTGAAAAGGGTTGTACTCCGCAATTATTCCGACCGCCAATTTTTTTCCCTCCTTGCAAATAAATCTTAATTAGTGTATACTTCGCGGCAGTTAGATATTTCATGAAAAAATTCTGTACCGTGAGGTGTTCTTATGAAATTTTTTAAGATAAGGAGACTCGTTGCGGCGGCGATGCTCGGCGCGTTCGCATTTTCAATCCCAATGACGACGGACGCAAGGATTCACGACCCGAAAGTCGATACTAAATCCGTTGAAAGAAAATCGCCGACTCTGCGCGAGCGAGTCTCCGAAACTATGCAAATGTTCAGCATTCCCGACGACGTTGAACTTGTTGACGCTGAGGACTTCGACGCGCCGCAAAATATTTTTGTGACGCCGACCCTTTCGACCGCCGACAACTCGATTATCGGCACGCCCATTGCCACGCAACAGCAATGCGTTAAATATCTTCTGCGCAATAATCCTCACCCCAACTTGAAAGTTTCAGCCGAAGAAATTGTTGCCTACTACTACGAGGAAGGCAGCCGCGAGGGGATTCGACCCGACGTTGCGTTCGCGCAGGCTCTCAAAGAGACGGGCTTTTTCCGCTACGGCGGCGACGTTATTCCCGAACAGAATAATTTTTGCGGACTCGGCACGACTGGCGGCGGTGTTCGCGGAGAATTTTTCGCGACGCCGCAACTTGGAGTTCGCGCTCATATTCAACACTTGCTAGCTTATTCTTCGACGCGCCGCCCGACTTTGCCTATCGTCGACCCGCGCTATGGTTTGGTTCGTCAAGCTTACGGCTCGCGAACTCTCGGCACGTGGCAGGATTTGAACGGGCGTTGGGCTGTTCCCGGCAGATATTACGGGCAGGAAATTCTTTCCATGTTCAGAGATATTTTGATTCAGTGAGGAAATTTTTATGGACAGGAATTTAAACTGGGCGGTGCTCGGTGTCGGCGTCATTGCCAACGAAATGGCTCAAGCTCTCCGCAAGCAGGGCAAAACTCTTTACGCCGTCGCGAATCGCACGCATGACAAAGCCGTTACCTTTGCCGAAAAGTACAACGTCGCCAAAGTTTATGACACTATCGACGAAATTTTTACGGATAAAAATGTTGACGTGATTTATTTGACTACGCCGCACAACACACATTATCAATTCATGAAACGCGCTCTTGAAAACGGCAAGCATTTGCTTGTTGAAAAATCTATCACGCTTAACAGCCGCGAACTTGACGAAATGATTGCACTTGCCGCGCAGAAAAATCTTGTCCTCGCGGAGGCAATGACCATTTGGCACATGCCGCTTTACAAAAATCTTTTTGAAAGAATTTCGCGCGGTGACTTCGGCAAAGTTCAAATCATGACGCTCAACTTCGGCAGCTTCAAAGAATACAACATGAGCAACCGCTTTTTCAACCTCAACTTGGCGGGCGGCGCACTCCTCGACATTGGCGTTTACGCGCTGTCGATTGTGCGTTCGTTCATGCTTGAGACGCCGACTGAAATTTTAAGTCAATGGCAACCCTCGCCGACCGGCTCCGATGAATTCTCGACGATACTTTTAAAAAATCCGCGCGGGCAAATGGCGACCGTCGCGCTCTCCATGCACTCAAAGCAACCGAAACGCGCCGTCATAAGTTGCGAGCGCGGCTACATTGAGATTATGGAGTATCCCCGCGCAGATAAGGCGGTTTTCGTTGACGCGGCGACGGGCGCAGTTGAAGAGATTTTTGCTGGCGACAAAGCCGACGCGCTCTTTTACGAAATCAGCGACATGGAACACGCGATTAAAAGCGGCGACGCCTCCGCTATGAAACTCAACTTTTCCAAAGACGTTATGGACATTATGACCGCGCTAAGGAAAAATTGGAACCTCCGCTATCCCGACGAGGTTTGGTAATTTAGGTGTTAGGTGTTAGGGGTTAGCTAAAACCTAAAACCTAATACCTGTTTTTAAATACTAACAACAAGATTTGGTGAGAAATTTTTATGGCAGAAAAAAATTTACAGCGCGGCTTGAAGAATCGACACCTGCAAATGATCGCGCTGGGTACGGCGGTCGGCACGGGCTTATTTTACGGCTCGACCGCCACAATTTCTATGGCAGGTCCCGCCGTCTCGCTGAGCTATTTAATCGGCGGGATTGTTATTTTTCTTATCGTGCGAATGCTCGGCGAAATGTCGGTTGAAGAGCCGGTAAGCGGTTCGTTCAGTTACTACGCCGCAAAATATTGGGGAGAGTTTCCGGGCTTTCTCGCGGGCTGGAATTACTGGTTCCTTTATATTCTCGTGAGCATGGCGGAGCTTACAGCGGTCTCGATTTATCTTGCCTATTGGTTCCCTGACCTGCCCAAGTGGATTGGTGTCCTCGTGTGTCTCGTGATTATCACGGCGATAAATCTCGTCACGGTCAAAGCTTACGGCGAGATTGAATTTTGGATGGCGTTCATAAAAATTTCCGTGATTATCGGAATGATCTTGCTCGGCTCGTACTATATCTTCACCGACCACCACGCACCTTTCCCCGAAAATTTTTCTAACCTGTGGATTCACGGCGGTTTCTTCCCGAACGGGCTTGAAGGTATGCTGATGTCGCTTGCGCCGGTGCTGTTCAGCTTCGGCGGCATTGAGCTAATCGGAATCACGGCGGGCGAGGCGGAAAATCCCGACAAGACTATCCCGCGCGCGATCAACCAGGTTATCTACCGCATTTTGATTTTCTACGTCGGCACGATGATTGTGCTGATGACGCTGTGGCCCTGGAACGAAGTCGGCAAGGACGCAAGCCCCTTTGTTCAAATTTTCAGCAACGCGGGCTTTACTACCGCCGCGAATATTTTAAATTTCGTCGTTCTGACAGCGGCGGTGAGCGTCTACAACAGCGCAATCTATTCCAACTCGCGAATGCTCTTCGGCTTGGCTGAGAGCGGCAACGCGCCGAAGTTTTTTAAGAAACTTTCGAGCCGCCGCGTGCCCGTCAACGGCATTTTAATTTCGTCGGGGATAACGCTTTTGGCAGTCGTGCTTAATTATTTCCTGCCCGACGAAGTTTTTATGTACATGATGTCAATCGTGACGGACGCGGTCGTCATAAGCTGGGCAATGATTGTCTTGACGCATTTAAAATTCCGCAAGCACTGCGCGGCGGCGGGCGTCACGCCAAAGTTCAAAGCCCTTTTCTACCCCGTCGCGAATTATCTCTGCCTCGCGTTTTTGGCGGGCATTTTGATAATCATGGCGACAATGGACGAAATGCGCCTGGCGGTTATCGTCATGCCGCTGTGGATTTTGGCAATCTGGCTTTTCTACAAAAATAAATAAAGGTGGTGCGTCATGGAAACAAATTTGCAACTCACACCCGACGAGGAAAGAATTTTGGAGAGCGTCTACGGCTTGAAGGCGTTGAGCGGGCGCGGCTACAATCCGAATCAGATTGATGAAGTTTTGGAGCTGACGCCGCAGGAAGAAAAATTTTTCAAGGATAAAAATTTCTTGTCGCCGCATTTTTTTGTGCAGACGCTTTACAAGGCGCGGGGCGTCGCCAATCCGATTAAGTTCAACATTTCAATCAACCGCATGTTCCGCGCCAACAAGAATCTGCTCGCCAACTTTTGCAACGTCGGCACGCGCACGGTCAAGGTGATTAAGCCGCTCGTCGCCGTCAAGCCCGAAGTCGTCTTCCGCAACTTTATGACTTTCGAGAAGGAAAATCTCAACGACGAGTTCCGCAAAGCTATGGAAGCCGATATGCGCCGCGACTTCGACCTTCGCCACGACGTGTTGATTCGGTTTGCGGTTTACAAGACGGGCATGGAAGAATTCGCCGTACTCGTGACGATGGCGCAGATTATCGCCGAACACTTCGACAGCGAAAAACTTTTCAACGAACTGCTGAACTTGCCCTCCGAGATTAAGCGCGTGGAGCCGCCCGAAGACTTCACTGCCGCCGCGCAGGAAATGATTCGTAAATATTGGGCTAACGTTCTCGATAATACGCCGCCGCTCGCGCAGTTGCCTTTTACAAAAAAGCTTAGCGGTGCTTACAATCAGAAGGCTTATCGCATGAAAGTTGACGCCGATATTTTATCCGACCTGCGCGGGTTTGCTCAATCGAATAGGACAATGCTTACGGCGATTTTGCAAAGCGCGTGGGGGTTCATGTTGCAGGCAGTCAACAAGCGGCGCGATTGTCTTTTCTGCCAAGTGTTGCCGTCGAAGAGGCGCAGCAAAAATTTTTCGCTCAATGTCATTCCCGTGCGGCTGTCCTGCGAAAACAATTGGACTGTAGAGGAAATTGTCAAGCAACAATTCCGGCATCTCGGCGTTTCGCAAGCATACAGCTTTGACTGGGAGGACTTGGAAAGTTTCACGGGCAAGAAAAAATTGTTCGAGCACTTTTTGAGCTTTGCGGAGTTTCAGGCAAGCGAATTGAATTACGTCGAGACGCCCGCCGAATCGCGCGGCAAAATTATTTCGCGCAACTCGTGGGACGCGCAGGGCATGAAACTCGGCGTCTACTTCCGCCACTCGGAAAAAAATTTGTCGTTGACGTTCCTTTACGACGCGAGCAGTTTCTTCAACGGCGGCGGCGCGTTGATTGCCAACCTTTACAAGCTGACGTTGCAACAAGTGCTTGTCGACCGCAACGCCAAGTATTCCGACTTCATTAAAAATCTTGGCAAGCGGCTTGAAACTGTTGACGACAGCAAGCAACTTTCGCGCGAGGAAGAGTTGAAAAAAATTCGTGACTTCCTGTCGCAGTTGTCAATTTTGCGCGACGAGGCGGCGGCTGTACTCTTCGCCAACAAAGCCGAACTTCTCACGCGCTTTGAAGGCGATAGAATTTCCGGCGACATGCTTAAAGAAAAATTTATCTTTGTCGTGAGCGGCAAGCTGGTTCGGAGCGTCGACGACGGCGACGGCTGGTACAATCCGCTTGATGTTATTGATAAAAATGCGTTCGTCAACCCGACAAACTTTTTGGACAAGCAACGGCTGACGCTTTCCGCCGAAGTCTTGACGGAGCAGGCGGAGCTTTTGACAATCCCGCGCAGTGACATGATTGAAATCCTGCGCAAGACGCCCGAAATCGCGCTGTCGCTCATGAATTACGCGCTCAATCAAATGGAAAAATATCAAGCCTTGTGGTTGCAGTCGTAAAAATTTTTAGCCCTTGCAATGGCGCAGGGGCTTTTTTTTTGTTATCATAGGGAAAAATTTCAAAGGCGGTGCGCCATGGGAAATAAATTAGAACTTACACTCGACGAAAAAACAGTTTTGGAAAATGTTTACGGGCGGCAGAATTTCGGTAGCGGCTACAGTCCCAACAAGTTGGAAGCGATTTTGGAGCTGACGGCGCGGGAGAAAAAATTCTTCGCGGGCAAAAACTTCCGGTCGTCGCACTTCTTCATTCAGACGTTGTACAAAGTTGTCGGCTCCGTCAACCCGATTAAGTTCACGCTCGCGATAAACAAAATCATTGCCGACAATGAAAATCTCCGCGCCAATTTTTGCAACGTTGGCGAGCGCACGATTAAAGTTATTCACCCCGCGAGCCACGTTAAGCCCGAAATTATTTTCCGCAACTTGATGAGCGTCAAGCGGGACGACCTCGAAGACGAAATGGCGAGAATTTTTGCGGCGGAAGTTCGTCGCGAGGTCAGCCTTGAGCACGACCTGCTGATTCGGTTCGCAGTTTACAAGACAAGCAATAAAGAGTTCGCGGTAATGGTGACAATGGCGCAGTTGATTTACGACTACTTCAATGCCGAAGAACTTTTCGCCAAACTCTTCGACTTGACCGCAGAAGTTAAGCCGAAGAAAATTCCCGACGAGTTGCCGCCGAAGAATTACGAGGCGATTCTCGAATACTGGGCTAAGATTCTAGCGAAAGCTCCGCCGCCGAGTGTCCTGCCCTACGCTAAAAAAGGCGAGGGACCTTATCGGCAACGCACCTTTCACGGGATAATTGCCACCGAGCTTTTTTCGGAGTTGTTGGCGCACGCGCAATCGAACAGAATTATGCTCATGGCGATTTTGCAGACGGCGTGGGGCTTCTTGTTGCAATGCGCGAACAAGCGGCACGACTGTATCTTTTGCCAAGTTTCGTCGACGGAAAATTTCGCGCTCAGCGTTATTCCAATTCGCTTGAGCGTTGACGACGATTCAACCGTTGAACAAATCGTTCGCAAACAATTCCGGCAACTCCTTGTCTCGCAACCCTACAAGGTCACGGATTGGACGACTTTGGACGAATTGACCGTTCAGAAAAAATTGTTTAATCACTTCCTCAACTTCAAGGAGTTTACGGCGAGCGAATTGAGCTACGCAAACTACGTGAACACACCCGCCGAGCCGCTCGGCAAAGTTATTTATCAAGCGTCGTGGGACGCGCAGGATATGGAGTTCGGGGCGTACTTCCGCTACTCGAAGAAAAAGTTAATCACGGCTTTCATTTACGACGCGGAGAAATTTTTGGAGGGCGGCGTCGAGAAAATTTTCAATCTGTACTTGGCGATTCTTCAACAAATGCTGACTGATTGGTACGCGAGTTATGCCGAGTTTTCGAGCCACCTCGCCGAGCATATGGAAATACAGTTGAAGGCGGAGCCTTTGCCGCCCGAAGACTTACGGAAAAAACTCGTTGACTTTATCTCGCAACTGCCGATTTTGCAGGGACGTTACGGCGGGACGATTCGGCTGTTTCAAGAGCACGGGAAGCTTATCACGCGCTACGAGGGCGACAGAATTTCAGACGAAATGCTTAGTGAGAATTTTATCTTCGTGGCGGACGGAATACTTTCGCGCAACGTAGACACCGGCGACGGTTGGTACACCACGCTTGACATTATCGAAAAGAATTGCTTTGTAAATCCCATGAACCTTTTGGAGCTACAGCCGTTTGAAGTGTCGGTGACGGTTTTGACGGAGCAGGCGGAACTTTTGGTAATCCCGCACGACGTGTTTATCGAGATCGTCCGCAAGACGCCCGAAGTTGCAATGTCGCTGATGAACTACGCGCTGGAGCAACTCGGACGCTATCAGATTTTATGGCTTAAAACTTAATTTTTGGAGCATAAAGTTATGGAGAAAAAAGTTTGCGAGATATGCCCGCATCATTGCCGCCTTGCAGTCGGGGAAGTCGGCAAATGTCGTGCGCGAATCAATGACGGCGAAAAAATTACCGCACTCAATTACGGTGCGATAACTTCGATTGCCCTTGACCCGATTGAAAAAAAGCCGCTGTATAGATTTTTTCCTGGCAGTCGGATTTTGTCGGTCGGCAGTTACGGTTGCAATTTGAATTGTCCGTTCTGTCAGAATCATGGAATTTCAATGGCGGATTCGAGTTTTCCGACGCGTAAGATTACTCCCGAACAACTCGCGGGGCTTGCCGTTGAACTTGTGCCACAAAAAAATATCGGCGTCGCCTTCACCTACAATGAGCCGTTTATCAGCTATGAATTCATTCGCGACACGTCAAACCTTTTGAAGGCGGTCGGCTTAAATTCTGTACTTGTAACCAACGGGACTGTCGCCTCCGCCGCACTGAAGAAAATCCTGCCGCTTATCGACGCAATGAATATCGACTTAAAGGGTTTCAGTCAAGAAATTTATTCACTGCTCGGCGGCGACTTTGAGACTGTTCGCAAGACAATTTCGATTGCCGCGCAGTCCTGCCACGTTGAAGTTACAACTTTAATCGTGCCGACAATGAACGATTCGCCCGACGATATGGATAAAGAGGCGGCTTGGCTCGCGAGTATTTCAAAAGATATTCCGTTGCACATAAGCAGATTTTTCCCGCGCTACAAAGTTAAGAACTTGCCGCCGACGCCCGTCAAGAAAATTTATGAACTCGTCGACGTTGCCAAGCGTCATTTAAATTTCGTTTACGCCGGAAATTGCTGACGCCTTTTAATACTTTCGCGCTTTGCTTTGGAGAGGTTGCCCCTCTTTTTTTTTACGCTGAAAAAAATCTGTAAGGAATATTGGCAAGCGGCGTAAGATTTTGTATAATGCGCAAGGAATCATTTTTAAGTAACAGGCGGTGATTAAAATGAGTGATATAGTTACGATTAAGGGGCTTAAATACGGGTTGCAGTTGACTTTCGCGAAGGGCGCGAGTTTCGATGATGTGCAGGCGAATCTTTTAGATAAGCTCCAATCGGGCAACGGTTTCTTTATTCGCGGGACGACGGTTTTTGTGCCGAAGGGTTACTTCGCCGAAGAACAGAATGAGGCGTTGCGCAAGATGTTTCACAGGCACGGGATGCTTTTCAGTACGGAGTTGAAACGCCCGAATTTAGCTCCGCCCTCGCGCGACACAACCAAAGCTCCCGCGCAGAAGTTCAAAGAGAATGTCGAAGAAGTTCAAAAAATGATGGTGATAAATCACACGGTGCGCGGCGGGCAAGAGGTCAAGGCGAATTGTTCCGTGCTGATTTGCGGCAATGTTAATCCGGGTGCGCAGATTATCGCGGGCGGCTCAATTGACATTCGCGGGACGTGCAGGGGCTTTGTACACGCGGGAGCTTTCGGCGACAAGACGGCTTGCGTCGTGGCGGATAGGCTCATGCCCGCGCAGATTCGCATTGCCGACTTGGTGGCTCGTGCGCCCGACGAGCCGGAAAAAGTTTCTCAAGCCGAACGCGCCATGATTAAGGATAACCAAATTATCTTCGAGCCGGTTGCAAGATAATGCGCAATGCGTAATTCGTAATGCGTAATGAAAAAACCTAAAACCTGGAAGCTAAAAGCTGTCAGCTAAAAGCTAAAAAACGGAAGGAAAAGTTATATGAGTCAGATTATAGTAATCACGTCGGGCAAGGGTGGCGTCGGCAAAACCACCACGACGGCAAATATCGGCGTTGGGCTTGCCATGCGCGGCAATAAAGTTGCCCTTATCGACACCGACACGGGGCTTCGCAATCTCGACCTCTTGCTCGGTTTGGAAAATCGCATTTTGTATGATTTGGTTGACGTGACGAGCGGGCGCGTTCAATACAAAAAAGCCCTCGTCCGTCATAAAAAGTACGAGAACTTATATCTTCTGCCGACTTCGCAGATTAAAGACAAGTCCGCCGTCAATCCCGAACAGCTAGTCAAACTCTGCGACGAAATGAAAAAAGAATTCGACTTTATAGTTATCGATTGTCCCGCCGGCATTGAGCAAGGTTTCAAAACCGCGATAGCCGCCGCTGATACCGCGATTGTCGTGACCATGCCCGAAATTTCCGCTGTGCGCGACGCGGATAAAATTATCGGCGAACTCGGTCGTGCGGACAAGGAAAATATTAAGCTTATCGTCAACAGAATTCGCCCGCAAATGGTCGAGAAAGGCGACATGCTCGACATGGGCGACATTGATGAGATTTTATCAATCGGCTGTATTGGGCAAATCCCCGACGACGAAAAAGTTGTCGTCGCTACGAATAGGGGCGAACCCGCTATTACAATGAACGACTCGACGGCGGGACAAGCTTATAAAAATATCGTCGCTCGACTTTGCGGCGAAAACGTGCCCTTCCTCAAGCCGCAGAAAGAAGGTTTCTTCGCTCGGCTGAAAAAACTCTTCGGCTTGCTGTAAGGAGGGCTGTCAATGCTAGACGTTTTAAAGAGGGTCTTCGGAATGTCCGAAAAAAAATCAGGGACAGTCGCCAAAGAACGCCTGCAAGTTGTGCTGATTCACGACCGTGCCAGCGTCTCGCCTGAAATTATGGAGCAGATTAAGGAAGAAATAATTGGCGTGCTGTCCAAATACATGAATATAAATCGCAATGACATGGAGATTGCGCTTGAAAATGATTCCGACTCGGTCGCGCTCGTCGCCAATATCCCCGTCAATTCGATGCGCCACGCAAGATAAAAACTTTTGGAGCGGTCAAGACGACTGCTCCTTTTATTTTTTAACACGGAGAAAATTTTTTGCTGAAAATTTTATGACGTAAAGACTTTCGCAACTGAAATTTATATGGTAGAATCACTGCAACAAATTTAATGGAGGCATGAACAGTGTTTGAACTTGATGACAATACATTAGACCAGTTCGCGAAGATAAAAGTTATCGGCGTGGGCGGCGGCGGTAACAACGCGGTCAATCGCATGATTTCATTGGGCTTGGAGGGCGTTGAATTTATTGCGGTCAACACTGACGCGCAGGCACTTTTGAACGCGCTCGCGCCCAAGAGAATGCAAATTGGCGAAAAACTTACTCGCGGACTTGGCGCGGGTGCTCGTCCCGAAATTGGCGAGAAGGCGGCTATGGAAAGTCGCGAAGACATTATCAACGCCCTGCGCGGCTCGGACATGGTGTTTATCACGGCGGGCATGGGCGGCGGCACAGGCACGGGCGCGGCTCCTGTCGTTGCCGAATGTGCAAGGGAAATTGGCGCGTTGACCGTCGGCGTCGTGACTCGCCCGTTTACCTTTGAAGGTCCCAAGCGCAAGAAAAATGCCGACATTGGCATTGAGAACCTCAAGCGTCATGTCGACACGATTATTACAATTCCCAACGATAGACTTTTGCAAGTCGTCGATAAGAAGACGCCAATGACGCAGGCTTTTACAATCGCCGATGACATTCTGCGTCAAGGCGTCAAGGGCATTTCGGATTTAATCGCCGTGCCGGGCTTGGTCAATCTTGACTTCGCCGACGTTAAATCGATTATGAGCAACGCCGGTTCCGCGCTTATGGGCATTGGCGAGGCGTCCGGCGAAAATGCGACGGTCGACGCCGTTAAAGCCGCAATTGATTCGCCGTTGCTTGAAACGAGTTTGCAAGGTGCTCGCGGCGTCTTGCTTAACATTATGGGCGCGACTGATTCGCTGTCAATGATGGAAGTCAACGAGGCGTCCACGACCGTTCAAGAGGCGGCTCATCCCGACGCGGAAATTATTTGGGGCGTCAGCGTCGACGAGTCACTGGGCGATAGAGTCAGTGTCACAGTCATTGCCACGCGCTTTGACGAGGAAGAGGAAGAAGAAACTTTCAATGAGCCGGAGCCTGTTCGCCCGACTTTTAAGGAAGAAACGCCGTCTCCTCAGCCGCAACCGCAGCCAATGCGGGCGCGTGACGTTATTAAGAAATCGCCCTTCGGAAATTTCACGTCGCCTTTTGAAAACAACGACAACTCACAGCCGCGCAGTACGACTGATTTAATCGACATTCCGCCGTGGATGCGCACGCGCAAATAAAAGCAATGCATAATGCGCAATGCGTAATTCGTAATGAAAAACCATTGCGCATTACGCATTATGAATTACGAATTGCATTTCGAGGGTGATTAAATGATTAAGGTTGTGCTTTGGGATTACACGGGCATAAGCGCGGGTTGGGCGAAAAAATTTTTGAAGGACGACGTGAAAATTGTTCGTACGCTCAAGCCCGACGACAGTGATCAAGCTGAATTTATTCTTCGCGGCGATTGGGATTACGTTCTGATTTTCGATAAGGACTCGCGCGAGATGTTCGAGGAAATTTTTAAGCTCATGCACGAGATGAACTTTTCGACGGAAAATATTATCTTCGCGCAAGAAACTCAGAACTGGCTGAAAAATCCTGCCGCAATTTTCGCGCTGATTGACGACAAACGCGGCGAGATAATTTATCGCGGGCTGAGCTTTTTCAATCACAGGAAGTGGCATAACTATGTAAGTGGCACGGCTGAAGGACTTTCCTACGTCGCCACGTCTAAGGACGATTTTGTCATTGCAACGACTTATTTGGAAAGCAAAAACCACGTGGCGGACGAGATGAAAGTTTTTCACGCGCTGGCGAGGAAATATTACAAGGTTGACGACAGCGCGGGCTACTTTCTCGACTTGGGCGCGAATATCGGCACGACCGGCATTTATTTTACAAGCAAACTCGCGCCGCGTTTAAAGTTGCTCGCCTTTGAACCCGACGCCGAAAATTTTAAGCTCCTGCGCGTCAATCTGATTCTTAACGATTTGGATAACAAATCGACCGCCGTCAATTGCGGACTCGGCGACAAGTTCGACACGATGACAATGTACAGGAACTTGGAAAATCCCGGCGGCAACGGCGTTTTCCCTTACCAAAACAACATGCCGACCGCGCAGATTAAAATCATGCCGCTCGATTCTTACTTTGCCGAGAAAAAAATCCCTGCGCGGGAGGTCAAATACATTTGGATTGACACGGAAGGCTTCGAGGCACAAGTCTTGCTCGGCGCGAAAAATTTGCTCAGCGAAAACCCTGCGCCCGTCTTTATGGAGTTCAACCCGATGATGTGGAATAAGTCGGGGCGTTTTGAAGAAATGTTCGCCCTGCTTAAAGCCGTCGGCTATACAAATTGGATTTGGATTCCCGAATTGCTCCAAACCGGCGAAGACAGATTGCGTCCGCTCGACACTCTCTTGACTTGGCGCAGTTCAAATTATTGGATAGGTTCTTTGGGAGATATTTTCTTGGTCAAATAAATAAAACCCCGTTGTAAATTTCTTACAGCGGGGAATTTTTTTGCAAAGAATTCATTCTTCGGCGCGAGGAGTTAAGTCGGCGGGATTGAGCTTGCCTTCCTTCTTGCGTTCGGCAAATTCAGCCGTCGCAGTAAAAAGCGCGTCGCTCGAAGAATTCAAAGCCGTCTCGCACGAGTCTTGCAACACGCCGATTATAAAGCCGACGCCGACAACTTGCATTGCAATATCGTTGTCGATACCAAAACTCGAACAGGCAACGGGAATTAAAAGCAACGAGCCGCCCGCAACGCCCGACGCGCCACAAGCTCCGACCGTTGAGATTATGCAAAGCAAAAGAGCCGTCGGCATGTCAACTGAAATTCCAAGCGTGTGTGCCGCCGCCAAACTTAAAACCGCAATGGTTATCGACGCGCCCGCCATGTTAATCGTCGCGCCGAGTGGTATTGAAATGGAATACAAGTCCTCGTTCAGTCCCAAGCGTTTACAAAGGCTCATGTTCACGGGAATATTCGCCGCACTCGACCGCGTGAAGAAGGCGTAAAGTCCACTCTCCTTCAACGTCGCCAAAACCAGCGGATAAGGATTCATGCCGAGCTTGAAAAAGACAATCAGCGGGTTCATGATTAACGCCACGCTGAAGAA
>JBGUYA010000158.1:0-8858 GCA_045118435.1 Quinella sp.
ATACCTCCGAGAAATTTATTTGGCGCGGACTTTACACTTGGTGGGTAAAAAATTCACTTGACCTCATCGCCAAATCCTACGGCGACAACTTCAGCTTTGGCGATAACTCTTCCGCAACAGTAAAAAAACTTTATGTAAGATTCAGTTATAACGAAGGCAACACCGGCATTGAGTCTTGGATAGATGGGTACGGACAACTAAACGTTCAACTTAAAATTAACATGGATGATCAAGTCAATATAATAGAAAATGACGTTAACGCGGCGAACACTGGCTTTGACCGTACGTTGGCACATGAGTTTACACACGCGGTAATGTATGCAAATATTGCAAACCACGTTATGTATTCCTTGCCCGGCTTTGTCATTGAAGGTTTAGCGGAACTTACCGTAGGAACTAAAAATTCTTGGTCAGATTACATTAAAGCGTTGGCGGCAGATTCTTCGCAATTCGAGAGAGGACTTGACGCGAGTAAAATCGGCACGGGTGAAGCTTTCATGTACGGGGGCGGCTTTGTCTTTTTCCGCTATCTTGCACGGCAGGCGGGCGACTTGACTTTAACCAATGAAACTTCTTCCACAGTGCAGACGTTCAGAGGCAACGATAATGTTATCAATTATGTAGAAAATGCCTCCGTCAATACGGGCGCGGGCGATGATTATGTTGCCGGTTGGGGACAAAAGAAAGTGACGATTTCGAGCGGCACGGGTAATGACTTCATTAATAATTGGACCAAGCAGGCAAGTATCAATACGGCGGAAGGCGACGACACCGTTTACAATGCAAGCGTATCAGCTAACACTTACATTTCGACCGGCGCAGGCAACGACTCAATCAACAATCTCAGTAGCAAGGTTACTCTCTCCGGCGACGCAGGTCACAACTTTATTACTAACGAAGCTGCGCAAGTTTCAATTAGCGGTGGCAAAGGCAACGATTCACTTTGGAACGGCGGCAAGTTTGATGACAATTGGCACGACGGCGGCAACAATGTTACAATGAACGGCGGCGCGGGTAATGATTACATTTATAATGCCGGCTCAAAAGTTGCTATTAATGCCGGCGACGGTAATGACTCTGTCAACATAAGCGGCGAAAAAATCAATGTAGACTTAGGAAAAGGCGACGACTATATTTATCTTTATGCCGACAGCAAAATCGTTACGATTAAAGGCGGCACGGGTAAGGATTCAATTCACAGCGGCAGTGACAAAGTTAAAATTTCCGGCGACGCAGGAGACGATTACATTATGCTTTATGCAAATGCCAAAAATAATACTGTAAGCGGCGGCGACGGCAACGATAATTTAGTTATAAATAATGGAGCAAAAAATTTGATAATTAACGGCGGGGCGGGTAACGACTCGATTGCAAGCTATACTGCCGGTGGCGTTTTATATAAATATGGCAATGGCGACGGCAAGGACACAATCACGGGCTTTGGTACGACGGACACGCTCAGCATTGCGGACGTCTCTTTTTCGACAAAGGCGAGCGGCTCGGATCTTCGTGTCACTGTTGGCAAAGGCTCCGTGCTTTTGAAGGACGCAAAGAAACTTTCCTCCAACATAGTTTTAAGCGCGACCGATTCAGCCAAATCAACTTTAGCCGCCGGTTCGACCATTAAAAATATTGACGCCGCCTCGCGCACGAAGGCGATTCAAATTACGGGCAACAAGCTCGCCAATTCAATCACGGGCGGCACCAAGAACGATATTCTTTCAGGCGGCGCGGGCAATGACACTTTGCGCGGAAATAAAGGCAACGACAAACTTTGGGGCGACGCCGGAAAAGATACTTTTATCTACGGTGCAGGCGACGGCAAGGACATAATTTATGGTTTCGACAACAACGACATGCTTTTAATCACGGGCGCATTCTCTGCCTCTTACAATAAATCCAAAGGCGAAATTTATTTCAAGGTCGGCTCAACTAAAAATGCCATTACACTTAAAAATTTCGACGCGACGAGTTTCAACATCAATGGCGACGCTTACACAATCAGCGGAAAAAAACTTGTCAGCAAATAAATTCGGCGCAAAAAAATTTTTTCGAGAGCTTGCAAAATTCTGCAAGCTCCTTTATTATTTTCAAACGCGGCTGCACGAAAACTTTTTGAAAGGAGAATTCTTATGGAAGAGATTAGGGGCAAGTTCAACACGGCAATTTCTTTCGCGAAGGTCATTGAGGATTCGGCGCGTGAACAGATTCGCCGCATGTGTAACTACGAATTCACTAAGGACAGCAAGATTCGCATTATGCCCGATGTGCACGCCGGCAAAGGTTGCACAATCGGCACGACCATGACCGTCACCGATAAAGCCGTTCCGAATATCGTCGGCGTTGATATAGGTTGCGGCATGTACACCGTCAAGCTTGAGACGGATTCGCTTGACTTTGAAAAAATCGACGAGGCGGCGCATTACATTCCCTCGCGCAGAAATATTTGGGACTCGCGCCAAGAAAAATTCGACTTGACGGAGCTAAATTGTTATCGCTCGCTTAAAGAGACGCGGCGCATTGAAAAAAGTTTGGGTACGCTCGGCGGCGGCAATCACTTTATCGAGATTGACCGCGCGAGTGACGGGACTTTTTATCTTGTGATTCACACAGGTTCAAGAAATCTCGGCAAGCAGGTCGCGGAAATTTATCAGCGGCTCGCTATCGATTTGGCTTGCGGCAAGGATAAATTTTTCGCGCAGAAGGAAGAAATTATCGCCGTGTATAAGTCGCTCGGTCGCAAGAAAGATATTCAGCCCAAGCTCAAGGAGTTGGAAAAAGAATATCGTAGCAAAAAGGCGTCAATGCCGGAGGATTTGTGTTTTGTCTTCGGAAAATATTTTCATCAGTACTTGCACGATATGGAGCTTTGCCAAAATTTTGCGCGGCGCAATCGTGAACTCATTGCAAAGATTTTACTGGGCAAGGCGGGCATAACGGGCGGCGAGGCTTTTCACACGACGCATAATTACATTGACGTTGGCGAGCTGATTATCCGCAAGGGCGCGATTGCCGCTCACAAGGGCGAGAAAGTCCTTATCCCGATAAACATGCGCGACGGTTCCGTTCTCGCTGTAGGAAAAGGTAATGCCGATTGGAATTACTCCGCTCCGCACGGCGCAGGGCGTATCATGTCTCGCGGCGAGGCTAAAGAAAAACTCAACATGGACGACTACAAAAAATCAATGGCGGGCATTTACACGACCTCAATCAGCGAGGGTACGCTCGACGAAAGCCCGCAAGCTTACAAGTCGCTTGACGACATTATTGACGTTATCGATGACACGGTCGAGATTATTGACGTGATGAAGCCCGTTTATAATTTCAAAGCGGAAGGTTGAGGCTTGTAACTTCATTTAGGAAAAATTTTGCCGCCAACGAGGCGGCTTTTTATTTCAAAAATTTTTGCTTATCATTGCGAAAAGACTCTGCGTGTGCTAGAATGTCAGCGATCTAATTAAACAACCTAGCAGGGCGCAGAGCCTTTCCAGTTCTCGCATTATAACCCGCTCCGCGCCTTGCTGTCAAGAAAGGCGACTTGGTATTATGGAAGTGTACGGAGTGGTCTACACGATTATCGACGGCACGAACGATATGGAATATGTTGGGCAGACGGTCGGGACAGTTGAGAAACGTTTCAAGGAGCACATGAGATCGCCGTATCGTATCGGCAAAGCGATTCGTGCTCACGGTGCGGAGAATTTTGTTATTGCAATTTTGAAAGTCTGCTACAGCAAAGCGGAACTCGATTTCAGGGAGAAACATCTCATCAAATCACGTAATACTTTGTCGCCAAACGGTTATAATCTCACTGAAGGCGGCGAAGGCGGCACACTTTGCGCCGAATCCTGTGCGAAACTTTCGGCGTCAAAAATTGGTCATGTGGTCTCGAAAGAAACGCGGGCGAGATTGTCGGCAATAAATACGGGAAAGCCACAAACAGCTGAGGCGCGTGAAAAAAATGCTGCGGCACAACGCGGCGAGAAAAATCATTTCTTCGGCAAGCACCACACCGGAGATTCAATAATGAAAAATGCTTTGGCACATCGCGGCTATTCTCCCTACAAAAATTTGCTCGGCGTGGAAATGAGCATCGAGGAACTCTTTAAGCGTTTCGACGATTGAGCTTTTCCGTTGCCAAGATTGCCGTAACGCTGTATAATCGGCGGCAGTAATATTTAGGAGGGAAAAGTTTTGAGAATGAACGGGGCGCGAGCACTGCTTGAGTGCTTTAAAAACGAGGGCGTCGAAATCTTAGCTGGATTCCCCGGAGGGGTTGTATTAAAGCTCTACGACGAGATTTTTAAAATGGGTTTCAAGCATATCTTGCCGGGACATGAGCAAGCGGCTGTACACGCGGCGGACGGCTACGCGCGGGCGAGCGGCAAAGTCGGTGTCGTCATTGCGACTTCGGGACCGGGTGCGGCGAATCTCCTCACAGGTATCGCGACTGCAAACATTGATTCGGTGCCGTTGGTTTGCATAACGGGGCAAGTGGCAAGTCACGCTATCGGCAAGGACAGTTTTCAAGAAATTGACGTGTCGGGAACGACTTCGCCTATCAGCAAACATAACTACTTGGTCAAAGACGTGAACGAATTGCCGCGCGTCGTCAAGGAGGCGTTCTTCATTGCGCGGACGGGGCGTCCCGGTCCTGTTGTGATTGATATTGCCGCCAACGTCTTCAACAGCGAGTTTGACTTTGAATATCCTGCCGAAGTTAATCTGCGCGGCTACAGCGGCAAAAATCCCGTGACGGAGTCGGAGGTTGATGAAGTCGTTAAAGCGGTTGAGGCTTGCGAACGCCCGCTGATTTTCTGTGGCGGCGGCGTGATTTCTTCCAACACTTCCGACGACTTGAGAAAAATTTTGGCGCGGCTCGGTTGCCCGTCGACTTCAACTTTAATGGGCTTGGGTTGCATTGACGCGGACGCGGAAGGCTTTTTGGGCTTCGCAGGTATGCACGGCTCCTACGGCGCGAACATGGCTATTCAAAGTTGCGACTTGCTCCTTTGCATTGGTATGCGTTTCAGCGACAGAGTTACGGGGCGCGTCAAGGATTTTGCGCCGCATGCAAAGATCGTTCACTTTGAACTGGATCCCGCCGAGATTAATAAAAATGTTCAAGTCGATTTGAAAGTTTTAGGTGACCTGCGCGAGTCGTTGCCTATGTTCAGAGAAAAACTTGACGAATCGCTTACGAACTTTGCCGAGAAATTTTCTGCGTGGAAGAATCAAGCCGTTGCGAAAGGTTGGGAGCACCCGTTCAGTTGGCAAGACGAGGGCGACGAGATTAAACCCGGCGCACTCATTAGCAAAATCAGCAATATTTGCGACGACAATACAATCGTGGTGACGGACGTCGGTCAACACCAAATGTGGGCGGCGCAATTCTTCAAAGCTCGCAAGCCGCGCCAATTTTTAACTTCGGGCGGACTTGGAACAATGGGATTCGGACTTCCTGCCGCTATGGGTGCGAAGTTGGCTTGCCCAGATAAAAACGTCGTGCTGATAACGGGCGACGGCTCAATCATGATGAACATTCAAGAACTCGCGACGCTTGCCGACAACAACATTGACGTTAAAATCGTTATCGTTCACAATTTTATTCTCGGCATGGTCGGGCAGTGGCAACGGCTTTTCTACAATCATCACTATTCAGCGTCGGAGCTTAAATACAAGCGCGACTTCGTAAAAATTGCTCAAGCAATGGGCGTGCGCGGCTACCGCTTGACTAAGGCGGAGGAATTGGACGACGACTTGGTAGAAATTTTATTCTCGAAGGGCGCGGCTGTCATTGACGTTTACGTTCCCGAAGAAGAAAACGTTTTGCCAATGGTGCCGGGCGGCAAGAGTTTGGAGCAAATGGTTTTGGGCAACGTGTAAGGTTCTTTGCAAAAAAAAAAATGAGCACCTCCTTTGAAGTGCCCGTTAAAATTTATGAGCGAGAGAAATTTACTTGAGCGTCACGCCAACGCGGCTGTCCATCATGTAGGGCAGAGAAATTGCGACGCCTTTCATGCTGTCAAGCGGATAGGGGAGCGCGTTGCCGTCTTGGTCGTAAGTGCCGACAACCCAGAACAGCGCGTCGACTTGACCCGAAGACAAAGCGGCTCCGCGAGCGTTGGAATTTATCGAGACGAGTTCAAAGTTTTTGTTAATGCGCTTGCTGAGTTCGGAGAGGAACGCGACGTTGAAGCCGGCGGGCGTGCCGTCAGCAAGAATGCAGTCCATACCGGGCATGTCGCCGGTCACAGCAACTTTAACCGTGCTCGCGCCGTTAATCTTGGGCAGGCTGATTGCAACGGGGTCGCCCTTCAAGTTCGTGATGTTGTCCTCGATAAGTTTGGCGAGCGTGCCGTCCTTCTTCATGGCGGTAATCGCGTTGTTAATCTCGTCGACCTGCGCGGCGTCTTTTTCGTTCATTGCCATTGAATAGCCAAGAATAGGTTTCAAATTGTAGTTGATGATTTCAACGTCGTCATTACGCGCGGCAATGTACTCGGCAACTCTGTAGCTCGTGCCAAAGCGTCCGATTTGGTTAGCTTTGAGAGCCGCAAGCATGGAGTTGAGATCGTTGAAGAAAACAACGGTGTTCGGCGTGGTGTAAGCGGCGGGTTGACCTTCGACTTTAGCGATGTCCTGCGTCCAACGCTTGTAGCCTTCCTCGTCCAAACCGATTGGCATAAGTGCACCGACCTTGTCGCTCTTCGGTTGAGCGGCCTCTTGCTTGGGTTGTTCGGCGGCAGGTTTATCTTTGTCGCCTCCGCAACCTGCAAACGCCACCAAAGCAACGATTGTTAGTAAAATTCCCAGTAACCTCTTCATGGTGAACCTCCTTAAAAATTTATTACTCACTAAGAAGTTGGCAAGCGCATTATACAGGGAATTATTCAAATGTTCAATATAACAAGGAGGATTTTGACTTGAAAAAATATTTTTTAGCAGTGTTGGTTGAGAATAAGCCTGGCGTCTTAACTCACGTCTCCGGACTTATCAGCCGCCGCGCCTTCAACATTGAATCAATCTCGGCGGGCTATACCGAAGAGCCTTCCGTTACGCGTATTAACATTGTCGTCAGCGTCGAATCAGAAAACGAACTGGATCAAGTCGTCAATCAGCTCGGCAAACTTATCGACGTGATTAAAATCGTCAACCTCAGCAAAATTCCTTCCATTGAGCGCGAACTCGTCATGATTAAAGTCCGTGCCAACAAGGAGACCCGCGCAGATTTGGTGAGCGTCGTTGATATTTTCCGTGCGCAGATTGTCGACATTACGTCGGAAAACGTCGTTATCGAACTCACAGGCAGTCAGAATAAAATCGATGCGATTTGCGAAGTCTTGAGCGATTATGAAATTGTTGAGATTGCGCGGACGGGAACAATCGCCCTGTCGCGCGGACCTATTCCCGTCAAAGAAATGTGAGGGCAATGCGTAATGCGTAATGCGCAATGCGTAATTAGAAAATTTCTGCTGATAATCTGCGCGGCGTTGATGATTTGCGGCTGTGGAAATGAAATTCGGAGTGTGCCGCCGTTGCCTGGAACATTGCCAAACATTTTGACTGCGCCGGAGAAAGTCGACACGGATATTTACTTCGACGCGACAGTTTCAATGAAGGGCTTCACGACGCTTGCGGCGGACAATGTTTATCTTACGTTGCCCGATTTGTTAGGCGACTTGTGCGGCGCGGCGGGCGACGTGAAATTTTACAGCTTCGGTGAGCAGATTCACGAACTCGACGGAAGGAGCTACCGCCAATTCACGACGCCCGAAGTCTACAACGAGGCGATTACTGCCGTTGCAAACGTCGTTGACCGCGCAGAGCCTTCGCACTTGTCGATAATCATTACGGATTTATTTGAGAGCGATTCGGATTGGAGCAACGTTACGCAAAAGCTCCGCGACAAATTTTTTGCAAATCACTTAGCGGTTGCGGTCGTCGGGATAAAAAATTCATTTCACGGCGAAATTTACGATGTGGGCTTGAACGCGGCGCATTTCAATTACAATTCCTATGACCAGCCCGAACGCTATCGCCCGTTTTATTTGTTGGTTATGGGGAGCGACGACGTTGTTAAAAATTTCCTGCGCAAGTTCAATGAGCGGCAAACTTTGCCGAACGATACGGGCTATTTGATGTTGTCGGAGAACTTGACGGAGGCGGCAAGCGACTTTTCCAACTTTGAGCTTAGCGAGGTCGAGAATTTTTATTCGGACGACACGCTCGGCTTGGATAGTCGAGTTAAAGAGTTCGGGCTTGATAGTTTTTCGGAGGCGGCGTCGTTCATGTTGAATTGGAAATATGAGCCGCCGCTCGGAGGTTGCCCGCTTGACCTGTCGCAGATTGATACGGCGATAGAAATTTTTTCAGTCGCGGGCGAGGAGTGGACGCCGCTTGAAAAAAATGATGTGCGCGTCAGCTTTCTTAAAGACGACAGGCAATCGGAAAGTTTCTTGATAAAAATTTCGTTGACGCCGGAAAAATCACTGGCGGAAGGGAAATTAAACTTCGTGCGGATAAAAGTCATGCCGAAGGAGAGCGGCTACAAATTGCCGGCATGGGTCGAACTTTGGAGCGTGAACGTCGACGGCGCGGCTAAAACTTTTGACGGCTCGAAAACCATAAACTTAACGCGGGTGCTCGGCTCGTTGAAGGATTCAATCTTCGCAACGGCTCGCCCCGCGCTCTTGAACATAAATTTTGTCGTCACGCCTTGACATACTCCGCACGGCTACAGCCGGCGGATTCCGTTATCAACAACCTATGCTTCTAATGAAAGCGAAGTCTGATAAGGTCTCCTACGCAGGACGATGCCCCGCCCTGTTTTTCATTCCAAAATCTTTCAGGAAGTC
>JBGUYA010000159.1:0-11556 GCA_045118435.1 Quinella sp.
GGTTACACAATCAGCGGGAATAAGATTGGCTACAGTGCGGCGAGCGGTGGCGAGCAAATCACCATAAGCAATCTCAGCACGACGGCGACTTTGAACGCAATAAAGAACGGCATATCGGTCACGAAAAAATCTGACGGTACCTACTCTATCTTGTTTAATGACGAAAAGGTTCTGGGCGACAAGGCTCCGGTCGTCACAGTTTCTAACGGCGTTCAATACTCGCTTGCTCTTACTCCACGAGGTGTCATTAAGCGTTTTTCAAAGGCACTGGATACAATAACAAGCGATACAGGAATGGCGGCTCTTAATAAATCTGTCAACATTGCCTCTGGCGGATATTTTAAAACGGCGCAAGATGTCATTAATGACATGGTTAACAAACGTAAAAAATACGCAAGTGGTACTGAAGGTAGCAAAAAATTTCTCGAAAATGAATGCTCAATGATTTTGAACAATGCAGATACTGGCTCAATTCTCGGCAAAGATGCCGGCGGTTCACAAGTTTTAAATGCTGAAGATGTTATTCCGGAAACTGGTTCGTTGGATACGAGTTTTACCGACAGTTCCTTTATCGTGAACGGAATGAAATTCACTCTCGCGAGATGGACAGATTTTAGCAAGACGCGATATGAACGTATTTCTTTCGCCGACTTAGGTTCAAAAGACCAAAGATATTTGTGGCAAGCTTCAAAAACTTGGTGGGCAAAAAACGGGCTTAATGTTATCTACGACTCCTACGGTTACAGTTTTGAGGACGTTAATTCTACTGCTAACGAAACGCTCATAATGTTTGCTAACGATCCTGCTGATAAAAAAACTCAGGGTACAGGATTTAATCCAAATTGGCTTCAGGCTACAAGCTATCCTTCTTGGTCAGAGGGCAAAACTTACAAAACCGCAATAACCATTAACATGAGTTACTACTACAATTTCAACACTAACTCGGATAAAAATGGAATTAGCCCCGAAAATCAAATCTATGTGGACAGATGCTTTGCTCACGAATTAACACATGCCATTATGGCTTCAAATGTATATTACTATCACAATTTGCCATACTACCTTATGGAAGGTTTTTGTGACGTGGTTCATGGCGGAGATTACCGCGCTACATGGAGCATGCTCCCGCTATTAAACGATACTAATCTACTTGAGCAAACTTTCAAAAATATGGGTTATGCCGATAAAATAGAGAACGTGGTATACAGTCCGACATATGGTGCGGGAATTATGTTTATGCGTTATCTTGCGAAACAAGCTTCCGAACACTACGGGCAAAGCAACTTTTCCAACGGCAATGGATCTGGCAATGAGATTGAACCTGTCGGACTTTCAATAAAAGGCGCAGTTATAACACTTGATGACAAATTCGCTGATAAATCCATTGACCTCACGGAATACGGCTCCAAAGTTACTCAAGTTAACGCTACGAAGCGGAAAAATGACATCATGATTACTGGCAATTCATCAGCTAACCTTTTGCAAGGCGGCGCAGGGAATGATATCATTTTCGCCAATAACGGCGCGGATACAGTTTACGGCGGCGCGGGTGCCGATGCCCTTTACGCCGAAGCAGGAAATAATTCGCTCAACGGCGGCGCAGGCGACGACTCTCTATATGGCGGCGTGGACAGCGACACACTCGTAGGTGGAACTGGCGAAAATATTTTCGTTCATAACATTATGGGCGATATGTACATCGAGGATTACACAGCTGGTCAAGATAAAATCATGCTTGCAAATTATGAAGTTATCACTGATGCCGCTATAAATGACAGAGATGTTATTCTGACAACCAAAGATACTTCAATTTTTGTTAAAGACGGCAAGGACAAGTTCATTACAATTACCGATGGTGACGGTAACACCTACGCGATAAAGCTCGGCGATTCATATGAGTGGCAAGGACAAATCGGCGGCAAGACGCTCACGATATCTGGTTTGAAGAGCGGCGCAACTTTGATTGAAAATATGTTCACTGTCAGCAAAGGAAAAATAACGTTCAAGCCGACGGACGCCGTTATTCCCGATAAACCTTCGACGCTTACAATTTCCGACGGCGTGATTGACACTTCCGCATTGACGACGACAAAAGCGGTTGCTGCTTATTGGAAAGGAAAAACTCATGTCTTAGCGAAGACGGCTTCATCATGGACGACGAATGCAAGCACGGTTAAATTCACGGCGGCAACAGGCGGCGAAAAATTCACAATTAGCGGCTTGAAGAGCGGAATAACTCTTAACGACAAGAACATCACCGTCGGCAACAAAAAGCTTACGATCAATGACGCGGCACTTTTGACCAACGGTGCGAAAATTTCTGCCACAAACAAATACACGGTCGCGTTGGCAAGCTCACTTGCGCCAAAAAACAAGGTCAGCAAAGGTTGGGACAGCAACAGTTATTACTTGGCGGCAGGTTACAAGACGGCGGGTTGGAAGCTCACCAACGGCAAAGTCTCGCAAGTAGCGGCGACAAAGCCAGCAGTCACAATTAGCGGCTTGAAGAGCGGAATAACTCTTAACGACAAGAACATCACCGTCGGCAACCAAAAGCTCACGATCAATGACGCGGCACTTTTGACCAATGGCGCGAAAATTTCTGCCACAAACAATTACTCCGTCACGTTGGCAAGCTCACTCAATCCGAAAACTACAACGGCTTGGAAAGTCAGCGGCACAAATGCAACTTTGCAGTCAACGACGAGTGAAAGTTACACGCTCAAAAACAACAAGGTTGTCTACACGGCGGAAAAAGTTGAACCGCTTGCCGAACTCACGGGGCTGGTGAAGGGCGTCAAAACCACGACGATTGTTCTGCCCACCAAAAATGTTCTCACGTTGAATTCGTCGGTTCTCGGCACGAAGACAACGCTCAAATCGAACGGCGGCGGCTACTCGATTAAGCTGACGGGCAACATGAAAAGCAAAAGTTTCGTCGGCACGAGCAGCGCAGATAAAATCACTGTCGCGGCGACGAATGCAAAAGTCAGCGCGGGCGGCGGCAACGATTCACTCGTCGGAGGAAGTGGAAACGATACGTTGTCAGGGGATACTGGCAATGATACGCTCACGGGCGGCAAAGGCAATGACGTTTTCATCTACAGCGCGGGCAAAGACACGATAACCGACTACGCGACGGGCGACAAAATTTCCCTCAGTGCGGCAATTACAAGTTCGACTGTCAAAGGTTCCGACGCAATCTTCACGCTTGGCAAGAGCGGCACGCTCACATTAGAGAAAGGCAAAGGCGTTGAAGTCGACTTCGTGATTGACGGCAAGTCGCGGACGATTATCGGCGGGGCTCAACTCTTCGGTAAAGACTCATCGGCAAAAGCGACGCTGTCTTCGGGTGTCGAAGTCGGCGACGCTTCCGAACGCACGAAGGCAATCACCCTCACGGGCAACAAATCTGACAACACGCTCATCGGCGGCAACGGCGCGGATAAACTCTACGGTCTCGTAGGTGATGATGCACTTTACGGCGGAGCGGGCAAAGACAGTCTCTGGGGCGGCGTAGGTGACGACAGCCTCGACGGCGGCGAAGGAAACGACACGTTCATCTACAAGCCCGGCGAAGGCAAAGACACGATCTTTAACTACAAGTCGGGTGACATGCTCAAGATTCTCAAATCGAACGGTAAAGCCGGAGGCACATTCGGCGGCTCCTCTTACAAGAACGGTGACCTCACGCTTTCAATCAGCGGCGGCGGCTCGGTTGTCTTCGATGGCGTTTCCAAAGGCGACAAGTTCAACATCAACGGCAAGACTTATACTATAAGCGGCTCAAAGCTCAAATAAAAAATCAGCACGAAAAAAATTATCCCCTCGAAAATTCTCGGGGGGATTTTTTTTACAATAAATCGTTGTCGCCGCGTGCTGAACCGATTTCTTGCTTCTTCAAGCCCGAACAGGCACTCTGATGAACTTTGCAAAAGCGGGTTCGCAATCAGCTTCTATTGAATGACCGACTCATTAATCTCTTCGACAAATTCGACTGCTAACTTTTTCTTCTTAAACAATTCCATTGACACTGCCTTTTCGGGGAGTGACCGCGAGTTTGGTATGAACGCATTGGCGAGAGAATTCGGAGTTATTTACTCAACGATATATATTACGGTAAAACCTACAAGAATGTCATCTAAAATTTTTCTTCGCTAAAATTTTCTTAGCCAAAGTCGTCATAAGCTTGATTCTGTTAATTTGATTAACCTCACTTGAACCGGCGTCACAATCAATCGCTACGATATTTACGTTGTCATAACTCTCGCGCAAGGCATGTAAAGTTCCCTTAAGAATTATATGATTCGGGAGGCAAGCAAACGGCGACAAGCCGACAATATTTTTAACGCCGCCTTCAATCAGGTCGACCATTTCGCCCGTCAAGAGCCAGCCCTCGCCGCTCAAGTTGCCATTGCTCAAAAATTTACTTGCAAGCCGCGCAGTATGTTTAATATCGTGCGGAGCGCGGAAGTGTTTGGAGCTTTTAAGAGCGTTTTTCATCGGGAGGCGGAAAAATTCAATGAACTTTATAAAAATCTCGGCGAAGATTTTATCCTTGCGACTGCCGCCCAATAATTCACGCTTAACAATCGCATCGTAAGCGCAATACAGGAAAAAATCGACGAACGACGGCAAAATTACTTCCGCGCCCTCGTCATGCAAGACTTTTTCTATAAAATTGTTGGCGACGGGGTGATATTTTACAAGGATTTCACCAACGATGCCGACTTTCGGCTTGGTAAGCGTCTCGTCAATCGGTATCGCGTCGAATTGGCGGACAATCTCTTTAACGTTCCTGCGGTAGCTAAGATAATTTCCGTCAATCAAATCAGTTTTGGCAAGCGTCATCCACTGCGCAAAAAGTTTATTGGTCTCGCCGCGATTAACTTCATAGGGGCGCATACGATTGCTGACGTTCATGAGCAAATCACCGTAAACTGAGGCTTTAATTGCGTCCATAAGACAATCGCGGCTTAAGTCAAAGGCATCAGTCTCTTCCGGCAAGCCGTAACACGCGAAGACTGGCACTTGAGCAAAGCCCGCGAACTTCAACGCGCGACGCAGGACCGAAATATAATTTGTAGCGCGACAACCACCGCAAGTCTGAAATAAAATTATCGAAGTGTTATCGGGGTCGCAATCGCCCGACTTCAAAGCCGCAATCATTTGACCCGCAACGACAATCGCGGGATAGCACATCTCGTTGTTGACATAGCGAAGTCCTAAATCAATCGCCGCCTTGTCGGGGAGCGCGGGAATCAAAACTTTGTAGCCGTATTTCTGCAAAACGGTTTGGATAAGTTCAAAATGGATTGGTGCCATCTGCGGCGCAAGGATTGTGTGAGTTTTTTTACAATCGGCGGTAAAGTGCGGGCGTTCGACAAATTTTTTCGGCGAGTAGGTGACGGGCGATTTTCTTTTGAGAGCGGCGAGCAACGAACGCAATCTGATTCGAGCCGCGCCCAAGTTTGAAACTTCGTCGAGTTTGATCATTGTATAAATTTTGCCGTGCGTCTCCAAAATCTCTTTAACTTGTTCAATCGTGAGCGCGTCGAGTCCGCAACCGAACGAACTCAAATGAATCAGCGTGATGTTTGAATTTTGAGCGGCGAACTGTGCGGCGTGATAAAGTCTGGCGTGATAGCTCCACTGATTGACGACGGAAATTTGCGGCGCGTCAACTTTTGTATGATAAACGGCGTCTTCGGAGAGAATCGGCAAGCCGTAAGACTGAATCATTGCGTCGATGCCGTGATTAATTTCGAGGTCAACGTGATAAGGACGTCCGACGAGCAAAATTGCATGTTCGCCGCTTTGCTTAATGCGCTGTAAAAGTTCTTCGCCGAAATTCTGAATGTCGCGGCGATAATTTTCCATTTCAGCCGCCGCCGCCTCGACTGCGCGGGAAATTTCTTTGGCAGAAATATTTTCGGAGGAAAATTCTTCGGCGAGTCGCTTTTTTAATTTCTTCATGTCGTGTACGGGCAGGAACGGTTGAATAAATTTAATGCCGCGCTCGCGCAGAACGTCCATATTGTTGCGTATATTTTCCGGATAACTCGCGACAATCGGGCAGTTGTAAAAATTGTCGGAGCGCGTGTCGAAGTTGTAAGGCTCGCAAGGGTAAAAAATTTTCTTCAAGCCGCGTTCGACTAAGTCCATAATGTGACCGTGCGCAAGCTTGGCGGGATAACAAAGCGAATCGCTGGGAATTGTCGCCATGCCCTTATAGAAAATCTGCGCGGAGGACTTTGACGACAACTCGACGCGATAACCGAGTTCCGTCAAAAGCGTGAACCAAAAAGGATAGTCTTCATAAATATTTAGCGTTCTTGGAATGCCGATTGAGCCGCGCGGAGCATTTTCGAGCGGCTGATAGTCGAAAAGCCGCTTGTACTTATAAGCGTAAGCGTTCGGAATTTCGGATTGAGCTTTGGGCTTGCCTCCGACGCCGCGCTCGCAACGATTGCCCGTAAAATATTTGCCGCCGTCGGGGAATTTCTGCATGGTTATCAAACAATTATTGCCGCAACGACCGCAACGATAACTTTTCGTGACGACGGAGAAATTTTCCAGCTGTTCGGGCGACAACAACGAACTTTCATTCCTAATTTCTAATTCCTCATTCCTCATTGCGAGCAACGCCGCGCCATACGCGCCCATAAGTCCGGCAATATCGGGGCGGATAACTTCGCGGTGAAGAATTTCCTCAATCGAACGAAGGACAGCGTCGTTGTAAAAAGTGCCGCCCTGCACAACGATATTCTCGCCCAAATCTTCAACGTTCTTGAGTTGCATGACCTTGAAGAGCGCGTTCTTGATGACGCTGAGCGCAATGCCCGCCGAAATGTCATTGACGCTTGCGCCTTCCTTCTGCGCCTGCTTGACTTTTGAATTCATAAAAACGGTACAGCGCGTGCCCAAGTCGACGGGCGCATTTGAATCAAGAGCTTTCTTGGCGAAGTCGCCAACCGTCATATTCAAACCCTGCGCAAAATTTTGAATGAAACTGCCGCAACCCGCACTACAAGCCTCGTTGAGCGTGATATTTCCGATTGAGCCGTCCTTGACGAAAAAACATTTCATATCCTGCCCGCCGATGTCCAAAACAAAAGAAACGTCGGGGCAAAACTCCTGCGCGGCGGTCAAGTGAGCAAAAGTTTCAACTTCGGAGCCGTCGGCGTGCAAAGCCGCTTTGACAATCGCCTCGCCGTAGCCCGTCGTGAACACGCCGCCGATTTGTGCAGTCGCCGGAATTTTTTCATAGAGATTTTTAATCTGGTTGACGACGATTTTAAGCGGCGCACCCTCGTTCGAGCCGTAATCGGTATAAAGAATCTGTTTATCATTGCCAATTGCGCAGATTTTTGTTGTGGTTGAGCCGGCGTCAATGCCGACAAAAATTTTCCCGCGATAAGTGCTTAAATCGCCGCGCTTGACCTTTGCATTGTCGTGACGAGCGCGGAAAGTTTCCAAGTCCGCCGCGTCTTTGAACAAAATAAAATCCGCCTTGCGCGTTTCGGAGCGAGCCACCTCTTCAGACTTTTTAATCGACTTCTCAAGCTGACGAACGGAAATTTCTTTAGCCTCATCACTTATCGCCGCGCCCGTTGCGACAAAAAAATTACCGTCGGGCGTCTCGACGACTTCACTTTGAGAAAGTCCGAGCGTCTCGACGAAACGTTTCTTAAGCTCCGGCAAAAAGTGCAAAGGTCCGCCCAAAAATGCGACGTTGCCATTAATCGGACGCCCCTGCGCGAGATTTCCGATTGTCTGATTGACGACTGCTTGAAAAATCGAAAGAGCAATGTCCGCCTTTTTCGCGCCGTCGTTCATGAGTGCTTGAATATCGGTCTTCGCGAAGACGCCGCAACGTGAAGCAATCGTGTAAATTTGCTTGCCCTTCTCCGCCAGTGAATTCAAGCCGAGCGCGTCGGTCGACAGCAAGCTTGCCATATGGTCGATAAAACTTCCCGTGCCGCCCGCGCAGACGCCGTTCATGCGAACTTCGGGCGCGTTACCGAGATAAATAATCTTCGCGTCCTCGCCGCCCAGTTCAACGACAGTATCGGTCTGCGGAATAAATTTCTCGACTGCCGCTTGGCAAGCAATGACCTCTTGCACAAACGGCAACGAAATTTTTTTTGCAATGCCCATGCCCGCCGAACCTGCCAACGCGATTTTAAAAGTTTTCTCGCCGATGATATTCTTCAGCGACGTTAAAGAGTTTGTGAGCGCGGAGCCGATTTCCGAAAAGTGCCGCGCATAATTTTTGAAGACAAGCCGTTCCTCGTCCATGACGACAAGCTTAATCGTCGTGGAGCCGATGTCTATTCCGACTTTCATAAAAAAATCACCTCGCCGCCGATAATTTTATAATTCAAGCCGCGCGGTGTCAATCAATAACGTTCAAAGCAACTCGCGATAAATTTTCTCGTCAAGCTCCTTGAAGACGTTAAAGACAATTTCGAGTTCAAGAGCCGCCAAAAATTTTTTAACGGTCGCGATAGCAATACTCCAGCGGGCGAATACTTGTGTTTTTTGTTTTACCATATCCCCTAAGAAATTTCCTGCAAAAAATTTTTTGAAAATTTTTTCTCAACAAGCAGGAAGATAAAAAGGCGCGGCGAATAGCACTTATCAAAAGGTTGTCGAAAGGCACCAGCCGTTAATAACATTTAGTAAAAGGATAGGAGAGGGTCACTAATGACAGAAGCAACAACCACCATTGAAAACAAAACTGGTATTCATGCGCGCCCCGCGTCGGTGTTCGTGCAGAAAGCGTCCTCCTTCAAATCGAAGGTTCAGCTCAAGGCTAAGGGCAAAACCGTCGACGCCAAAAGCATCCTCATGATCATGAGCATGGGCTTGGTCAAAGGCACCGAGATCACTATCGTCGCTGACGGTCCGGACGAAGCAGAAGCCGTCAAGACTCTCAAAGACCTCGTTGACGCAAAATTCGGCGAAGACTGATTCGCGATTCCGTTGCTGATTAAGGGGGAGGAGGTTAAAGTTTTTTTCCGCCTCCCCTTTTGTGTAACTCTTTGGAGGAGAAAACATGGCAGAGAAAATTAAAGGTAAAGGCGTAATTTCCGGCATTGCCGTTGGTAACATTCTGCTCGCAGGTCAAAACCTTGACGGTTATCTCGCGAAGTACAAACCCGCCAAACCCGCCGCCGAAAAGAAAAAGGCAGCTGATGCCCTCGTCGCGGTCGCCGACAATCTCAAAAAGAGCATTGACAGTTTCAATGAGCAAGGTCTCAAAGAGCAAGCCGGCATTCTCGAAGCACACCGCATGATGGTCGAAGATCCCGCTATGAGCGGCGCAATCGACGAACAAATCGACATCAGCGGCTCCGCGCCCAAAGCTGTTATCGACGCTTACGAGTCCCAAGCGCAAATCTTCGAGGCAATGGAAGACGAATACTTCAGAGGTCGTGCTGTCGACATGCGCGACGTCGGCAAACGCATTGCCAAGTATTTGCTCGGCATTAAAGATCCCGAAATCGTCGGCAAAGTTATCGTCGCGGGCAAGGACATTGAGCCTTCCGTTATCGCCGGACTTCCCACTGACAAAATCGCGGGCGTTATTCTCGGCGTCGGCTCCACCACTGCGCACGCCGTTATCATTGCGAAGACTCGCGCTATCCCGACCGTTGTCGGCGTCGGTGACGGCATTTCTCAAATCGCTAACGGCGACCCCGTTATCCTCGACGGCGAGACCGGCGAAATCTTGATTCGTCCCTCCGACGAAGAACGCGCCAGCTACGACGAGAAGATTAAGAAACAGGAAGAACTTAAAGCCCACTATGCAGAGCTGAAAGACAAACCCGCTATTACTCTCGACGGCAAAGAAGTTGAGCTTGTCGCGAATATCGGCTCGCCCGCAGACGCTGATGCCGCTGTCAAGAATTACGGCGCAACCGGCGTTGGCTTGTTCCGTTCCGAGTTCGTCTTCATGGGCAAAACCGACGTTCCGAAGGAAGAGGATCAGTTCAAAGAATACAAGGCGGCTGTTGAGCACTGCGCAAGCGTCACGCACGGCGAAGGTCTCTGCGTTATCCGCACAATGGACATCGGCGGCGACAAACCGTTGCCCTATATCCAAGTCGGCGTCGAAGAAAACCCGTTCTTGGGCTATCGCGCAATTCGTATCAGTCTCCAGCGCAGAGATTTGTTCATGCCGCAGTTGAAAGCTATCCTCCGCGCAGGCGTTTACGGCAAAGCCGCTATCATGTTCCCGATGGTTATCAACGTTCAAGAATTCCTCGCGGCTAAAAAGTTCGTCGAAGAAGCCAAAATGGAACTCGTTCACGAAGGCAAAGACTTTGCTGACAACGTTCAAGTCGGTATCATGGTCGAGACTCCGGCGGCGGCGGTTATGACGCCCGTCCTTGCCAAGTACGTTGACTTCTTCTCAATCGGCACCAATGACCTCGTTCAGTACACGCTCGCAGTCGACAGAGGCAACGCACAAATTTCCTATCTGTACAACCACTTCAACCCGGCTGTCCTTCGCCTTATCAAACGCACGATTGAATCTGCGAACAAAGAAGGCAAATGGGCTGGCATGTGCGGCGAAATGGCGTCCGACCCGAACGCGGCGATTATCCTTATGGCTATGGGCATTAAGGAATTGTCCATGAGTGCTCCGTCAATCCCGCGCGTCAAAGAACGCATTCGCAACATCACCTTCACCAAAGCTAAAGAAATTCTCGATAAAGTTATGGAAATGGAAGACGGCGACGAGATTAAGAATTACCTCGCCACGCTCGGATAATTTCTGAACCTTTACAGCTTGCAATAAAAAAAGCTCCCGTCGAAGTTTGGCGGGAGTTTTTTCTTAGCAAATGCTCTCTGCCATTTTGATTCAAATCTAACGTTTAGCAACATGCTCTAGAATCGAACTTCGACGCCGCGCCCTTGCAAGTACTCTTTGACTTGGCGAATGGTATATTTGCCGTAATGGAAGACTGACGCCGCCAAAACCGCGTCTGCCTTGCCGTCGACAAGCACGTCGTAAAAATGCGACAGCTCGCCCGCGCCGCCCGAAGCAATCACGGGAACATTGACCGCCTCGCTGACTGCGCGGGTCAACTCAATGTCGTAGCCGTCTTTGGTGCCGTCGGCGTCCATACTTGTTAAAAGAATTTCGCCCGCGCCGAGTGCAACGCCGCGTTTAACCCACTCAAGACAATCAAGCCCCGTCGGAGTTCGCCCGCCGTTTACATAAATTTCCCAACCGTTATCATCACGTCTTTTGGCGTCGACCGCAAGCACAATGCATTGACTGCCGAATTTTTTTGCGCCGTCTTCGATAAGTTGAGGATTTTTTACTGCCGCGCTGTTGACGGAAATTTTATCCGCGCCCGCCGCCAACATGACGCGCATATCTTCAACTGTGCGAATGCCGCCTCCGACTGTGAACGGGATAAAAACTTGCGCCGCGCAGCTCTTAGCAACTTCAACCATAGTGCCGCGCCCCTCGTGCGACGCCGTTATATCCAGAAAAACCAATTCATCGGCTCGCTCCATGTCGTAGCGTTTGGCAAG
>JBGUYA010000160.1:0-14643 GCA_045118435.1 Quinella sp.
GATGCAGGCGATAGGTGCCGGAGCGCTGAACCAAGCGGTTAAAGCGGTTGCCATTGCACGCGGCTTCGTGGCACCGCACGGCGTAGATCTCATCTGCATTCCTGCTTTTACGGACATTGAAATTGACGGGAGCGAACGCACTGCCATCAAGCTCATAGTCGAACCGCGTTAATTCTTTGGCAACTCACCCCGTCTCGGCAATCAATGTTGTATCAAAGCTGTAAGGACGGACATTTGTTAAAGTCACGGAGGTAATTAAATGGCGAGCGATTTGCACACGCACACGAATTTTTCGGACGGCTCGTTTTCGCCCGATGAGCTTGTGGCGGCGGCTAAAAAAATCGGTCTCCACTATCTGGCAATCACCGACCATGATACGGTTGACGGTGTCCGCTACCTTTACGAGAACGGGCTCTATCCGGGAAGGGGCGTGAACATAATTCCCGGTGTCGAGCTCAGCGCGAATCATCCCGAACGCGATATTCACATTGTCGGCTACAACATTGATATTTATAACGAAGCCCTTTTGGAAATGATTGACAAGATTATTGAGGCGCGCTGGGAGCGTTTTAGCGAGATTATCAGCATTCTGCAAGGCAAGAAGTTCAATATTCGCGAGGCTGACGTTTTGAAAGTTGCGGGCACCAGCCGTTCAATCGGTCGGGCGCACATTGCGCGAACTTTGGTAAAAATCGGCGCGTTTAAAACTGTTCGAGACGCCTTTGAAAAAATGCTTGGCAAGGGAAAGCCGGCTTATGTGCCGCGCTATCTGCCCGAAGTCGACGAAGTGATTGAGGTAATTCACTCGGCGGGCGGCAAAGCTGTTTTGGCTCACCCGAAACTTGTCGGCGACGACAACTTGGTTGAGGAGCTTTGCAAGAAACTTGATGGCTTGGAGGTTTATTATCCCTTTCACAAGCCGTCGGAAGTTCAGCATTATTTTTTCCTTGCGAAGGAGTATAATTTGTTGGTGACGGGCGGCAGTGATTTTCACGGCGCGTCATCCAGGTTTGTTAAAGAGCTTGGGGAGTTCACGGTCAGCGATTCGCTTGCCGAAAAGTTTTTCCTTGAGCCTGCAAGTTAAAATTGAAAAAGAAACTTAAAGCGGCTCCGAGATTATCGGAACCGCTTTTTCTATTCAATGTTTACTAACAACTATTTACTAAGTTGGTGTGCTCGGCGGGAGTCGAACCCACACTTCAAGCTCCGGAGGCTTGCGTCTTATCCGTTGGACTACGAGCACGAACTGCAATGCATAATGCGTAATGGTTTGAGTTTTAATTACGAATTCCTAATTGCTTTTAAAAGGTCGCGAGTATGTTGCGCGACTTGTTCGGGAGTTATATGCATGTTGCGAGCGACGCCCGAATCTTGAGCCGCTTTGGCAACAGCCGCCGCGACAGTCGGAGCAACGCGCTCATCAAAAGGCGTGGTGATAACGTGTTCTTCGTTGAGTTCGTCTTCGCTGACGAGCGAGGCAATCGCATAAGCCGCCGCGATTTTCATTTTCTCGTTGACGTCGGTCGCGCGAACGTCGAGAGCACCTCTGAAAATGCCGGGGAAGGCAAGCAGATTGTTGACTTGGTTAGGAAAGTCACTGCGCCCCGTCGCCACAACACGAGCACCCGCCGACTTTGCGAGGTCGGGCATAATTTCGGGCACAGGATTTGCCATTGCCAAAATGATTGCGTCGCGGTTCATCATCTTGACCATTTCGGGCGTGAGAAGATTTGCCTTCGAGACGCCGATAAAGACGTCCGCGCCGTGAATCACGTCGACGAGTTGCCCCGCCTCTTTGTCAAAGTTCGTGACGGCGGCGATTTGATCTTTGTAAGGATTCATGCCTTTGCCGCGCCCTTCGTAAATCGCGCCGGTCGAGTCGCACAGCATGACGTTTTTCGCGCCCATTTTCTGAATCAGATAAGTAATCGCCATACCCGCCGCGCCCGCGCCGTTGACGACGACTTTTATATCTTCAAACTTTTTCCCGACGAGGCGGAGCGCATTAATCAGAGCCGCCGCAACGACAATCGCCGTGCCGTGTTGGTCGTCGTGGAAAACGGGAATATCGACAGAATCTTTCAAAGCCTGTTCAATGTCGAAACATTGGGGAGCTTTAATGTCCTCAAGGTTAATGCCGCCGAAACTCGGAGCCATAAGTTGAATCGTCTTGATAATCTCGTCGACGCTTTTCGTGTCGAGACAAATGGGAATGGCGTCGACGCCGGCAAAACCTTTGAACAAAATCGCCTTGCCTTCCATGACAGGGAGACCCGCGCCCGCGCCAATGTCGCCCAAGCCGAGAACCGCCGTGCCGTTCGTGACGACCGCGACCAAGTTCCCGCGATTGGTATAGTCGTAAATTTTATCGAAATCGTCTTTAATCTCAAGACAGGGAGCCGCGACGCCGGGCGTATATGCAAGCGTCAAGTCTTTGTTGGTCTTGAGCGGCACTTTGCTCCTGACTTCAAGCTTGCCGTGATTCTCTTTGTGCAGGGCGAGTGCTTCCTTGTCGACGTTTGCCACTTAAATTCATCCTTTCAAACTGGCTTAAAAAACTTTTGCAATTATATTCGCCGCGCCAAATAATTTCAAGCCCGCGCCGCCTTGAATACAATATTTTTTTGAAAGATTTATCTTCGCCCCTCTCCCTTGTCCCTTGCCTTTTATTCTGCTACAATCGGGAAAAATTTTGGAGGTGTTGAAATGGCTGATTCATCGGTCAGTTATAAATGCCCGAACTGCGGTGCGCCGCTGAGTTTTCTTCCTGGCAAAAAAACTGTCACTTGCGAATACTGCGGCACAGAGTTTGAAGTCAGCGCGATTGAGGAACTTTTTCGCGGCAAGCAGGAAATGGCAGTTCGCGCGGCGGAGGCTCAAGAAGCTAAATGGGCAACCGAAGACGCCGGCTCGGAATGGAGTCACGACGAGACAAAAAATCTTCATGCGTTCACCTGTTCGAGTTGCGGCGCGGAATTGGTTTGCGACGAAAATACAATGGCGACCGAGTGCGTTTACTGCGGCAACCCGACAATGATTCCAAAGCGTTTTGACGGCATGCTTAAGCCCGATTTTGTTATCCCTTTCAAAAAAACCAAAGCCGACGCCGTCGCCGCGCTCAAAAATTTTTACAAAGGTCATTCACTCCTGCCGTGTAATTTTACCGCGAACAACCGCGTTGAGGCAATTCAACCGATGTACGTTCCCTTTTGGCTGTTCGATTCAAAGATTACCGCGCAGGCTGAGTTTCGCGCAGAAAAGATTAACGTTGTCAACACGCCAAAGGAAGTAATCACGCAGACGAGCATTTACAACTGCCGCCGAGCCGGGACGATGAGCTTTGAAAAAATTCCCGTTGACGGCTCCAAACGCATGGACGATGCTTATATGGACAGCATTGAGCCGTTCGACTACTCGGAGCTTGTCGCGTTCAGTGCGGCTTATTTTACGGGCTACCTCGCCGACAAGTACGACGTTGACGCTCAAGCCTCCGCGCCCCGCGCTGATAAGCGCGTCGAGAACAGCGCGGTTGAAGTTTTGAAAGGCACCGTTGAAAACTATGACGCCGTTAAACTCGAAAATGTCGCCGTGATTAAAGACGTCGGCAAAGTTTCTTATGCAATGGTGCCCGTGTGGATTTTGACGACGCGCTACAACGACAAGCCCTATACCTTCATGATGAACGGGCAGACGGGTAAAGTTGTCGGCTCGCTCCCCTACGACGCGACGAAGGCTTTTCTTTATCCCGCGCTGTGTTCGCTGGTACTCACGCCCATTTTCTACTTTATTGTCAAGATGCTTATGTAAGGAGGCGGAAAAGCAATGCGAAATGCGCAATGCGTAATTCGTAATGTTAAGATTTTTATTTTTGGGTTGCTGATTTTGTTTGTAAGTCAAACGGCGAGTGCCGCGCAGATTGCTTCCGTCACGGACGAAGTCGGCTTGCTCAAGGCAACGGAGGTCGAACTTTTAAATCAGCGCATCCGCAAAATCGAACAGGCGCATAAGATTAAAATCGGCGTGGCGTTCGTGAAGTCAATCGGCAGTAGCGACATGGTCACGGCGTCGAACAACTTCCTTGACAGTTATTTTGCTAACGGCTTGAACGGCGGCATTGTCTTGCTCGTAGCAATGGACAAGCGCAAATATGAAATGTCGACCGACCGCCGCATGATTAACATAATCACGGACTACGACGGCATTCCATATCTTAAAGAAAGTTTTCAATCGAACTTGAGCGCGGGCGACTACTACGGAGCGACGAATAATTTTATTGACGGCGTCGACGAACTCTTGACTTACTACGAGACGAACGGCGTTGCTTACGGTCAACGTTCGCAGGAAGGCATAGACCCGGTTGTAGCGGTGCTTGCGGCTACTATGGCGATATTTTTCGGCGTGATGATTCGTTCGTCGCTTATCGGCAAGATGAGCAATATTCATCACGCAATGGCGGCGATTGATTATCTCAAAAAAAATTCCGTCAAGCTCCAGGAAAGTCGCGACACGTTTTTATTTATGAACGTTCAGCGGCGACCGAAAGGCGGCAATCGTCGCAGTAGCGGTGGTCATGGCGGCGGCGGTCACGGCGGCGGCGGAGGAAGTTTTTAAATGAACGTTGCAATTTTAGGAACTGAGCAGGTGTCTCAAGTAGTCGCGCAAGTAATCGAGAACAGCTACAATGCTTTTCTGAAAAGTCAACGTGCCGAGACGCTTAACGTTGTTGCATATGTTTGGAATAAGAGCGGAGTTCTTGGCGACAAGGCGGCTTTGACCTTTGAGCAATTCGCCGCGCTCTATCGCAAGAAAGTTATCGAGAAAATTATTTTCCCGCGCAACGTTTACATTGGTCAAAGACCTGAATTTAATTATCTGCGCGGGCTTGGCTTGAGCATTGAGGACATTTGGATAGCGCAACGTCTGAGTAACGAAATTTTTTTGCCGAGCTTTCTTGAACCGCATCTTGAAGCAAAATTTTTGCCTTACCTTGAGTTTCACGTCGCCGATCACTGCAACTTGAATTGCAAAGCGTGTTCACATTATTCGGGCTTGGTCAAGGAGCCGCACTTCTCGAACTTGGAAAAGTTTACGCGGGACTTTGAACGCTTGCATGAGTTCATTGACGATTTGGGCATGATAAGAATTTTGGGCGGCGAGCCGCTTTTGAATCCCGAACTGAACAAGTACATCAAACTAAGCCGCCGTCTTTATCCGCAAGCAATAATTTGCGTCGTGACGAACGCGCTCCTCCTGCAAAAAATGCCGGAAGATTTTTTCGAGACTCTGCGCGAGTGTAACGCGAGGATAGATATTTCATTCTATCCGCCGTTGGAAAGTAAAATGCCCGCGATTAAACAAATGCTGGCGGAAAAGGGCGTTCAATTTTTCCTTAGCTCACTAAACAAAAATTTCATGTGTATGCAGATGCTCAAGTCTCACGACCATCCGCGAGAAATTTTTCTGCAATGTTTTCAAGCGAACTGCCATAACTTGTACGAGGGAAAAATTGCGGCGTGTTTCCTGCCGTTCACGACAAAATATTTCAACGCTTACTACGGAAAAAATTTGCCGGAAGACGGCGCACTTGACCTTTACGACGAAACTTTGACGACGGAGAAACTCAAGGCGCATTTGCTCACGCCCTTTGAACGCTGTCGATATTGTACGCCGCCGGTTGAAGTTGAGTGGCGCACGATAAAAAATCCCAGCCCGATAACGGATTGGGTTCATGATTAAAAATTTTGCCCTTCGTGAAATTTATCGAAGGGCATTTTTTGTCGCAACGTTTTATAAAGAATCTTTAAAAAGCGTCGGGGCGTCGTCTTTTTTGGGATAGGCAACGTTCATGTGACGATAGCCCGCCTCCGTGACGATTCGCCCGCGCGGCGTCCTCATTATAAAGCCGAGTTGCAAAAGATACGGTTCGTAAATGTCTTCAATCGTCTCGCGCGTCTCGCTGATTGCGGCGGCTAAGGTGTCCAAGCCGACAGGTCGCCCGCTGAATTTATGAATCATGGCGTCAAGCAAGCGGCGGTCGGTGTGGTCAAGCCCCATGCGGTCAACTTCCAAAGCCGACAATGCGCGGTCGGCTAACTCGTTTGTTATTATCTGCAAATTTTCAACCTGCGCGAAGTCGCGAACTCGTTTTAAAAGTCTGTTGGCAATGCGCGGCGTCCCGCGTGACCTGCGGGCGATTTCCTCTGCGCCGCCCGCCTCGATTGAGATTTTTAAAATCTGCGCGGCTCGCGTGATTATCTCGACTAAAGCCTCTACAGAATAATATTCAAGCCGCGAGATTACTCCGAAACGGTCACGGAGCGGCGGCGATAATGCGCCCGCCTTTGTCGTCGCTCCTATCAGCGTAAAAGGCGCAATGTCAAGGCGTATGCTTCTCGCCTTTGGTCCTTTGCCGATGATTATGTCAAGCGCGAAGTCTTCCATTGCCGAATACAAAATTTCTTCGATTTGCCGATTGAGCCGGTGAATTTCGTCGATAAATAAAACGTCTCTGTCGTGCAAGTTCGTCAGGATTGAGGCGAGGTCACCCGCCCGCTCGATTGCCGGTCCCGACGTTTGACGAAAGTTTACGCCGAGTTCGTTCGCAATGATTGCCGCGAGCGTTGTCTTGCCTAAGCCCGGCGGTCCGTATAATAAAACGTGGTCGAGTGCCTCGCGCCGCTTGACTGCCGCCTTCACGAACACTTTTAAATTTTCCTTAGCCTTGTCTTGCCCGATATATTCATACAATCTGCGCGGGCGCAAGCTATATTGCCAATCGTCGCCGTTTTGCTCGTCTGTCGCAATTATTCTGTCGTCCAAAAGCCGTCACCAACTTTATTTCCGCGCAGAAAGTCCGCCGCGTTGAGTTTCTTTGAATTCGGAGCTTGTATTTCCAAAATCTCAAGCACTCCGTCGCCCGTCCCGACGAAAAATTTCTGCCCGTCAATTTTTATCTCGCCGGGTTTTAAACTCCCCTCCGCAACTCGCGAACGAAATATTTTTAAATTCCTAATTCCTAATTCCTCATTCCTAATTTTTGTAAACGCTCCGCCGTAAAGCCCGCGTATCAAATTATGCAACTCTCGCGCAGATTTTTTCCAGTCAATCAAGCCCGTTTCCTTTTTTAAAAGCGGCGCGTAACACGTCTGGGAATCGTCTTGCTTTATCGGCTTGAGTTCGCCCGTTTGCAACAGGTAAAGCGTCTTGAGTAATAAATCCGCGCCGACATTCATTAAGCGTTCGCGCAGTTCGGGCAAAATCATTTCCTCCGAAATTTTGACTTCGCTTTGTAAAAGTATGTCGCCCGTGTCCAAGCCTGCGTTCATTTGCATTGTCGTTATGCCCGTGACGGTCTCGCCGTTGATTATCGCCCACTCAATCGGTGCCGCCCCGCGATATTTCGGCAACAGCGACGCATGAACATTTATACAGCCAAAGCGCGGTATGTCCAAGATTTTTTGCGAAAGGATTTGTCCGAAGGCAACCACGACGATTAAATCCGGCTTGAGCGCGGCGAGTTCCTCGACGACTTCAGGAGCTTTGACTTTGACGGGTTGAATCACGCGCAGATTATTTTCTTGCGCGAAGACTTTCACGGGCGGCGGCAAAAGTTTATGACCGCGTCCCTTCGGTCGGTCGGGCTGTGTGACGACGCAGATTATTTCCGTCTTGTCAGCCAAAGCGGCGAGGCTCGGTACTGCGAAATCGGGCGTCCCCATAAATATCGCTTTTAACTTTTCCATTTAAATTTCCTCACGGATTACATTTTTTGCAGGGAACGTAGCCCGCCGCAATCGCCTCGTCGCGGCTGTTCAAATAAACTTTGTTGGCGGAATTCATTTTATTAACCATTGAACAATCGGCGAAGTGAAATTTTTTGCTGTTGGCGTTGCCGACGTAGTTTGCCGCGAGCGTGTGCGCCATAATGAAGGCAGAAATACAAATGACGACCGCGACAGTAAGTTTTTTCATGACAATCCCTCCTTAAGGGTCGCAAACTTCGCAAGGCTCATAGCCTGCCTCTATCGCCTTGTCGCGGCTAGTAAATAAGAGCATCTGTCCTCCTGACGTTTTATCAAGTCCTGCGCGGATATTTTTGCAATCCAACGTGTGAAATATTTTCGTCGTGCTGTTTCCGAGAACACTATCCGGTTCTGGCAATGACAGGCTGTGCGTAAACGCTATCCAAAAAACCGCGACCACGACTACTATCTTCAATATGGTTGATATTTTCATAACGACTTCCTCAATGGTGACGAATGACTTCAAATCGCCACAGCAAAACTTTTTCTTCGGGACGAATGCTCGCCTTGCGCTTGGCAATGGCAATTTGCTCCTCGACCGTGTCGACGCCTTCCAAATCGGGCAAAAGCAAGCCGCGCCGACCGCTGTTCTCGACAATCACGCCGTAACGCTTAACGTCCAAATCCTTAACGCTGAAAATTCTTTCCGGCTCGCCCAAAACGTCGACGCTGTATTCAATATCGTCAAGCTCGTCAACTTCGACGGGACTGAAGCGCGGGTCGCGCGAACATGCCGAAATTGCGTTCTGCAAAATCTCTTCTGCCAAAGTGTTTTGCGTCGCCATAATCGTTCCGATACACCCGCGCAGATTGCCATCCTTGTGCAAGCTCACGAACGCTCCCGCGCGGCGCGAAGTCATTTCTTCCGGCAAATCTTCAGGCAACTCGGCGGGCTTGTGCGTTTTAACAAAAGTTTCGAGACTGTAACGCGCTAACTTCACAAAATCATCTTCCGTAGCCTTGCGCTTTTCCGCCTCGTCCTTTTTGAATTTGGCAAGCTGATAGGCAAAATTGCGATTGGGGTCGTCGCCGTCAACATTGAAGTAAACAACGCCGTATCCGACGCCAAACGTGCCTTCGTAAGACAATTTCTCTGCGTGGACAGCTTTTTTATCGAGTGCGCCCGCCATAATCCAAAAGCTCCGCAAGCCGCATTCCGCCGCGCGACTGCAAATCTTGTTATCCATAGTCAAGAGCTTAAGAAAATCCGCGCCGCCAAGATTTTCCATAACTGCCGCGTCGAACTGCGGACCTTCCTCGACAAAGCCGTAAGGACCTTCGCTTTTTAGCTTGTGCGAAAGGTCGCCGCTCGCGATAAAGAACGTGCGCCTGTTGAGTTCGTCAGAGACTTTGGCGATAAGCTTACCGAACTTGTAATGAACGGCGTTCGACAAGCCCGACAAGCCGATTCGCAAAAACTTCACTTTGTCGAAGTCAAGCCCCGCCTTTTGTAAAAAGTACAGCGGAATAATCGTGCCGTGATCAAGTGCGGAATTTCTTTCGCCGAGTGTTCCCGCTGGAATTTTTTCCGCCGACGCGTCGGAAGACAGTTTGCGCACAAAGTCAACGTCGTAATTGATTGCGGGCGCAACTTGCGGGGCGCGGAATTGTGATAAATCGCCCGTTGCTCCTTCGCCCGGCGAAATGTGGAAATAATCCGCGTACATGATTGAGTGCGGGCTTGTGATTATTATAGTTTCCGGGTCAAGCTCGACGATTCGCCGCGAAATTTCCTTGTAAGCCGCCGTCGTCGCCGAAATTTTTTCTTCTTCGCCGCGCCCGACCTCCGGCAAGATTATCGGCGGGTGAGGTACCGCCACTGCTCCCAATATGCTCATTTAAAATTCCTCCAAAAAGTTTTTAGCTATTATAGCACAAAAAAATCCCGCGTAGTCTTTGCGCAGGGAAGAAATTTTAAATCGTTTCAGTCCGCCGTGCGCTCCAGCAGATATTCTATAGGCTTGCCAAAAATCTCAACGAGCTTAATTTTGTCGCGTTCCGTGAAATTGCGCTTACCGCGCATTTTGATAGCGGCAGAAGATACACCTAAAAGTTCAGAAAGGCGACGATAAGAAAGATTATGGACGTCGAGTTCGTTTAGCAAGTTTTTATAAGGACTGTCATTGCGCTGTGCCTTTACACATTCAGCGTCGCAAATTTCTTCCTCTTTAAGCAAATAATCTGCGGGCTTGCCAAAAATTTCAACGAGCTTTTCCGCGTCGTTCGCAGTAAATTTTAGTCTGCCGAGCATCTTTGCAGAAACAGTTGTATAAGCTATGCCCATAAGTTCTGCGAGACGATGGTAGGAAAGATTATGGGCGTCAATTTCTTTAAGCAAATTTTGAAACCGACTGTTACCGCGATTTTTCATAGAAATTTTCGAGCTGATTTCAGGTGCGCAGGGTTTGCCATAATTATGATTTTTTTCGCCGCTCTGAGCCTCTGCCATTTTTATACATGTTTCAGGGGGTAAAGGCTTCCCTAACTTTGATAATGAAAGATTTTTGCAATGTTCAGGCGATCTTGTCTTGCCGGTGAGTGCCGTCTTGATGCTTGCCCGATGCTCCTCCGAAAGATGCTTACCAAAGAAATGATTCTTTTCGCCTGTTTTTTCTGCAGATAATTTAGCTCTACATTCGGGCGTATGTCTATATCCGATAGTACCTTCGCCGCCGTCCGTGCGATTATAACCACAAGGGACTTTGGTCTTGAGTGTAGCAATATAAAATTTTTCCCAATAGTCAAGTTCTTCTTTCGACGCACAACTTTTGATGACGCCGCAGTAAAAATTTTCCTTGCCGTACTTGCGAATAGCTCTGCTAATGGGCGCATTCTTCTTGCATTTCGCGTGTTCCTGGAAACGTTTTTTCAGAGGCTGAATAGTTTGCCCGACATATCTCCCGCCGTTAACCAAATTCCAAATCATATAGACTACGCCAAACACTCTCATAATATCAATCCGCCTTTCTTGACAGCAAGGCACAGAGCGGGTTATAATGCGTAATTGGAAAAGTTTTGCGCTTTGCTAGGGGTTTTGTTAAGTAAACAGATTCTAGCACAGACAGAGCTTTTCTGCAAGGAAGATAATAAAAAAATCCCTCGCCCGCGCAGGTTGAGGGAAAATTTTTTACACGCTTGAAAATTCTTTATTGCGGCTTAATGCGTTTAACTGCCTCGCTCAATGGCGGAATTATCTGTTTTTTGCGACTCATTACGCCCGGCAAGAAAATATGATTTCCGCTAGCGTCTTTATGAAATGCCTCGCCGATCAAAGTCTTGGGGCTTCCGCAGTAGAGCAAATATGTGGCTTCCTCAAGTATATCAGTGCACATCATGCATTGAAGGTCAAAGCCTTCGCGTTCAATGTTCTCTTTCATGACCGCAATTAACTGATCTTCAATGTCAAGTATCTCGCGCGGATCCATGACGGAAATTTGCGAGACAATGACGCGATAATCGCCGATTTTGAATTCCTTGAGGTCGTTCTTGACGATTTCGGCGGGGGTTTTGTCGCCGATACCCGCGCCGGCGCGGAGCATAGCCAAGCCGTATTCCTTGAGGTTGACGCCCGCGATGTCGGCGAGTTTCTCGGCAGTTTTCTTGTCTTTGGGCGTACAGGTCGGCGATTTGAACAGGACGGTATCGGAGATAATCGCGCTCAAGAGAAGCCCCGCGATTGACGGCGGGATTTCAACGTCGTTATCCCAGTGCATATTCGCAACGATTGTGCAGGTGCAACCGACGGGTTCTTGGTGAATGAAAATCGGCTCGGAGGTTTGAACGCCGCCCAAGCGGTGGTGGTCGATAATCTCGACAATCTTGGCGTCTTCAATGCCCTCGATAGCTTGCCCGCGCTCGTTGTGGTCGACGAGGATAACTTTTTCGCGTTCGGGGAGCATAATTTCATCTGCGCTCACCAAGCCGACGAGCTTGCCGTTTTCGACGACGGGATAATTGCGGTAGCGGTGTTCGTCCATAACGCCCTTAATGTCGCTCAAAAGATCCATTGGGCGGAAACAGACGGGATTTTCTTTCATGATACGGCGAATAGGTACGCACTGATTGATTAAGCGACCGATTGTGTAGGCGTCATAGGGCGTCAACAAAATAAAGACGCCGCGCTTTTGAGCCTCTTCCAAAATCTCGGCGTCAATGCGGCTGTTCTGCGTCACGACAAGGCACGCAATGCCGCATTCGAGGAACTTCTTCAAAGTTTCCGCGCTCCTGTCGCCGACGATAACAATATCTTTTTTGTTGAGGATACTGATTGTCGAGAACGCGCTGCCCGACGCGATAACAATATTGCCTTCGATAAGGTCATTTTCGTCGCCGGCAACCAAAACTTTTGCCTCCGTCGCTTGAATAATGTCGCGATAGCGGACGCGCAGGTCGACGAGACTTTGAAGACCAAGTTCAAGGAAATAGCGTTTGGCGAGGTCGCTGACGGTTACGATACCGACGAGGTCGCCGTTTGAATCAGTGACGGGCACGGATTGCGATTCGCTCTTGCGCATGACTTCGCCCAAATGGCGGAGCGTGTCGTGTTGACGAACGACGGTTTTGCACTCAAGCGCAACGTCTTTCACGCGCGGATATAAATCCGTCAACAAGAGCGGCTGCTCAACCTTGAAATATTCCAGCGCATACTTCGTCTCGTTGTTAATCTTGCCGCAACGCGCGGGCACGGCATTAACGCCCAACGCCTGCTTGAGGTGCGAATAGCCGATTGCCGAGCAAATCGAATCGGTATCGGGATTGCGGTGACCGATGACGTAAATCGGTTTGTTACTGCCTTTCATTAAAAAGCCCCCTCCAACTGTCAGAAATTTACAACTTCATGCCCCGAATTATAAACAAAAATTTTTTCGCTGTCTATATTTTCAAAACAAAAGCCGCTCATATTGAACGGCTAAATTTTTTCTGATATAATTAAATTAATGCCGCTCCCTTTGACAGCGGTAAGCTTACGCTTGAGGAGGGAGGTGATAACATGGAGATTATTATCCTGCTCGGCGTGAATGTGGTCGGGTGTTTCGTCGGTACTGTTCTCGGCGGTCTCTTCCTTGACTACATCCGCTCCAAAAGATCGTAAGCGGCAGTAAACTCTAGCTAGGTGCCCCAGACAATCGCATCACCAGCGGTTAGGCAAAACGAAGCCCCCGTACAGTTCACCAGGCTGTGCGGGGGTTATTCGTTTAGTGATACTATGGAACTACGATTATTATCCTGCTCTTCGCCGATACTTTATCACAGACTTAATTCTTTGTCAACGAAAGAGCGAAACCCCGCGCTTTTCTGCAGGAAAAATTTCGCGGCGACAGAATATTTTGCGCGGGAGGGATTTAATTTGATAGTCTCATGGAACACGACGAACGCTTGCAATATGTATTGCGCTCACTGCTACCGCGACGCGGGCTGTAAAGCCGACGAAGAACTTTCCACTGCAGAGGCGAAGGAACTTTTGAATCAGATTGCCCGCGCAGGTTTTAAGATAATGATCTTTTCGGGCGGCGAACCGTTAATGCGCCCCGACATTTTGGAGCTTGTAGAGCACGCGACGCGCTTAAAGTTAATCGCGGTCTTCGGCACAAACGGCACACTGATAACTCGGCAAATGGCAACAGATTTAAAAGCGGCGGGCGCAAAGGGCATGGGCATATCGTTAGATTCTCTCGACGTCAACAAGCACGATAAATTTCGGTCGTTCGCCGGTGCTTGGCAGGGCGCAGTTGACGGCATGAAGAACTGCGCGGCGGTCGGCTTGCCTTTTCAAGTTCACACAACGGTTATGGATTGGAATCAGCATGAGCTTGAGGCGTTGACTGACTTCGCAGTTTCAATCGGAGCGAAGGCGCATCATTTTTTCTTCCTAGTACCGACGGGCAGGGCGGCGACGATTGAGGAGGAATCACTTCGCGCGGAGGGCTATGAAAAAGTTTTGACGCGAATTATGCGCAAGCAGCAGGAAGTTTCAATCGAACTCAAGCCAACGTGCGCTCCGCAATTTTTGAGAATCGCTGACCAACTCGGAGTGAAGACGAGATTCAAGCGCGGTTGCTTGGCGGGCTTGAGCTACTGCATAATCAGCCCGCGCGGCAAAGTTCAACCTTGCGCCTATCTTAATATGGAACTGGGCGACGTTCGCGAGACGCCCTTTGACGAACTTTGGAAGTCAAACAAAATATTAAAGACACTTCGGACGCTCGACTACAGCGGCAACTGCGGCGCATGTCAATACAAAAATAAATGCGGTGGTTGTCGAGCGCGGGCGGCTTGTTATAACGGTGGCGACTTCATGAGCGGCGAACCTTGGTGCAATTTTAATCAGAAATAAAATTTTTAGAGCTTATGCAAGAGCATAGACTATCAAAGTATGGACAAAAAGTACAAAAGTAAAAGAAAAAATCCGCTTTTCTATTTGCAAGCGGACTTTGTTTACAAACTGAAGCCCCGACATTTGTCGGGGCTGTAATTTTCATTATGGAGCCGACTGTCAGACTCGAACTGACGACCTGCGCATTACGAATGCGCTGCTCTACCAACTGAGCTAAGTCGGCGGTTGAATAAATTCAACGCGTTAATTTATACCACTTTAGCCGACGACTGTCAAGATTTTTTTACAAAAAAAGGAGCTGTGCTTTCGCATAAGCTCCCGAAAAAAATTTCTACGTTGTCGATTGATTATTTATTAGGCAAGTTGGCTTTGTCGTTATCTTTAGAAACAGCGGTAGCAACGCCCGACTTGACCAAGTTAGTCCCGTAGTTCAGCTCGATTACATTATGACCGCTGACATCAGATTTGGAAACTTTCTTGTCGCTCCAAGTGATCAAGTTGCCCGTC
>JBGUYA010000161.1:0-21060 GCA_045118435.1 Quinella sp.
AGTACTACAGATATTTTTTGGTGAAGTATCGGCACTTGCAGGCGAACGCGGATTATTCGCGCATGGTCGTTTTGTTCGCGCGAGAGACGACGCCTTACGAAGAATTAAAAATTGAATACGCGCAAAGTCGTACGTCGATAATCTATGTGCAAGTTGACAACTACGACGAAGTTACGCAGGGACTCAGCGAGGCGGAGGCAACTTCGCTAATGCTCTCGGTCAGCGAGATTTTGGAAGAGTGGGTCGCGTCATTGGCAGGCTTTATTCGGCGCGTGTCGAGTGATTTATTTGTCGTTGTGTTGGAACGGAGGGCTTTGGACTTGGCGATAAGCAAAAAATTTATCGTCCTGGACAAAATCCGTCAGCTCGTCAACAAACATCAACTGCCGGTCACGTTGTCAATGGGGGCGTCGGCGGCAGATAAACCTTCCGACGAACAATCGATAGGCGAACTCGGCACAAAGGCAATAGCGGGCTTGAACTTGGCATTGGCGCGAGGCGGCGATCAAGTTGCAGTCAACATGGGCGATAAAATGCAGTTCTTCGGCGGCAGGGCAAAGGCAGTTGAGAGAAATACTCGCGTCAAAGCCCGCGTCATGTCTCATTCACTTCGCGATTACATGGAGGCGGCGGACGAAATTTTTATCATGGGTCACACGCGCGAGGACTATGACGCCTTCGGAGCGGCGGTCGGCGTCGCGCTCATGGCTAAAAATCTCAACAAGCCCGCGCATATCATCTTGAGCACTTGGCTTGACAGCGTCGAAAAAATTATTGAACTCCTTGACAAAGACGACTGCTACAGAAATTTATTCGTCAGCGCGAACGAGGTTAGCCTTTCCACGTCGATTGAGCCGCTTTTAATTGTCGTTGATACTTTTATTCCGCACCTTGTCGCCGCGCCCGCCTTGCTTGAAAAAATTAAAAAGGTCGTCGTGATTGACCATCACCGCCGCAGTGAGAACACGATTAAAAATCCGTCCCTAACTTATCTGGAGCCTGGTTCAAGCTCGACGTGCGAAATGGTCACGGAACTTTTGATGTACTTCGACGACAAGATAAGGATTGGGAAATTGGCGGCGACGGCGATTTATTCTGGGATTGTCGTCGACACGAAAAACTTTTCAATAAACGCGGGCGCGAGGACTTTTGAGGCGGCGGCGTATCTTCGCAGGAGCGGAGCCGACCCGGTTGTCGTGAACTATCTTTTCAAATCGGACTATGAAACGACTGTATCGCTCGCCAAGACAAAGGCGCAGTCGGAGTACTTCGAGGGCGGGCTTGTCGTCTCTTACATTGACAAAATCATTCCGAACATTCAAGCGATTGCGGGGCAAGCGGCTGATTCTCTTTTGCGAGTTGAAGGCGTGCGCATGACAATTATCCTTTTCCAAATGAAAAGCGACACAGTCGGGATAAGTGCGCGGTCGAGCGGCGACTTGAACGTTCAAGTTATTATGGAAAAGTTTGGCGGCGGCGGTCATCAAAACGTTGCGGGCGCACAGGTTAGAAATATTTCTCTACTTGATTTGAAAGCTTCCGTTGTGGAGGCGGCTCGCAAATACATTGCCGAGAACGACACGCCCACCGACAAATAAAAAATCCCCCGCGCAAATTACGCAGGGGAAATTTTTTTATGCATTTCCAAACGTCGCGGGTAGTCGAAGAGCAGAGGGGCGCACATGGACGTGCGCCCACTACGCCGCGTTTCAACAGGATGTTGAAGCGGCGACGCCCCTGCGAGGGCGAATGCAACGGTGTTGCATAAGGTTTCTTTGCTTCTTTCTTTCGCCGGTGAAAGAAAGAAGTTTATAAACCTAAAAACATTGAAACGTTCAATCGAAGTGACGAGCCGCCAACATCTCAGCTGATTTTGCAAATCTACTTTTTGGCAAAAAGGGGATAACTCCTCACACCTCAACGATAATGGGAAGAATCATTGGGCGGCGGCGCGTCTGCTCGAAGAGAAATTGAGCCAGCGCGTCGCGAATACTCAGCTTTATCGTCATCCAATCGGTAATTTGATCTTCTTTGCAACGTCTCAGAACTTGGAAAACTCGACTGCGAGCATCGTCCATAAGTCGTTCGGACTCGCGGACGTAAACGAACCCGCGCGATACAATATCGGGTCCCGAAATAATTCTGCCCGTGAGCCTGTTCATTGTCACGACGACGATTAAAATCCCGTCTTGCGAAAGTTGGCGGCGGTCGCGCAGAACAATATTGCCAACGTCGCCGACGCCCAACCCGTCAACCATAATGACGCCCGCATTGACATGCCCCGCGATTTTGCCGCTGTCGCGCGTGAGTTCGATAACAGCTCCATTTTCCCCGACAAGAATATTTTCGCGATTCATGCCCATTTCTTCGGCAAGCTTGGCATGTGCAAACAGGTGATGAAGTTCGCCGTGCACAGGCATAAAAAATTTCGGCTTAACCAAATTGTGAATCAAGCGCAACTCGTCGCGGGCGGCGTGTCCCGAAACGTGAATGCCCTCCTCGCGGCGGTGAACCACATTTGCTCCGAGCCGCAAAAGATTATCGACGGTCTTGGCAACAAGTTTCTCATTGCCGGGAATTGGCGTCGCGGAAATTATAACCGTGTCGCCTGGAATAATATCAACTTGCCGGTGGTCGCTCATCGCCATGCGGGTCAACGCGCTCATCGGTTCGCCCTGACTGCCCGTCGTGATTATCACAATTTTATTCGCGGGATAATTTCTAATGTCCTCAATGTCAATGATTGCCCCTTCTGGCGCGTGAATATAGCCCATTTCAAGCGAAATGTTGACGACGTTGACCATACTGCGCCCCAAGATCGCGACGCGCCGACGATAGCGAATCGCCGTATCAATCGCCTGTTGAATTCTGTGGACATTGGAAGAAAAAGTTGCGACGATAACTCTGCCAGGCGCGTTTTGAAATTCGCGATTGAACGCCGCTCCGACCGTCCGTTCGCTGGGCGTGTGACCTTCTTTTTCCGAGTTCGTCGAGTCAGCCATTAAAAGCAAAACGCCGCGCTGTCCCAAATCCGCAAAGCGTCGGAAGTCAGTCATCTTGCCATCAATCGGCGTGTAGTCGAGTTTAAAATCTCCCGTGTGAACAATCATGCCGACGGGCGTTTTAATCGACAGCGCAACCGAATCGGGGATTGAGTGATTCACGCGAATAAAGCCGACACTGAAACAGCCAATCATGACGATTTCGCCGCTCGAAACCGCCCGCATACTTTTGCACTCAACTCCGTCTTCCTTGAGCCGCCCCGACAAAATTCCGAGCGTCAACTTCGTGCCGTAAACGGGAACGGTGAGTTGCTTTAAAATGTAAGGCAACGCGCCAATGTGATCTTCGTGCCCGTGCGTAAGGATTATCGCCTTGAGGCAATTTTTATTTTCCAGAACGTAGGAAATATCGGGGATAACTAGGTCAATGCCGAGCATATCGTTTTCGGGGAACATTAGCCCCGCGTCAATCATAATCATTTCGTCGCCATAGCGGATTATCGTCATGTTCTTGCCGATCTCGCCGAGTCCGCCCAGCGGAATTATTTTTAGTTTTGTCTCGCCTCGTTGGTCACTTCTCAAATAGAACTCCTCCCTTTTAATAATGCGTAATGCGCAATTGAGAGGTTTTCATTACGAATTACGCATTACGAATTACGAATTGCTTTCCGAACTCTAAACGCTTTGAACATTTTAGCAAATCGCGAAAGTCAATGCAATTTTAATTTTGTTTATGGTACAATTAATTGCGGGAGGTTTTTAGGTATGGAAAAATTTATCAATATCCCCTAGTGAACTGCGCGAGGAAAACACATAAATTTTTTTAAAAAACTTGTGCGGAAATGTCAATTTTGTGTTATAATTCTTAGACGAATGGGAAAGGAGGAACAATTTTTAATGAGCTCAGCCTCAATACTTACCAAGTTTAACCCGCTGAAGTATTTGGGGATTATGGCAGGATGTTTCATTGCCGCCGCCTCGATAAATATTTTCGTAGTGCCGAGCAGTCTTTTAACTGGCGGCGTCACGGGCATTGCGATTATTTTTTACTTTTTGACGGGCTTGCCAATCGGCTTGCAAACTCTTGCCTACAACGTGCCGCTACTGATTGCGTCGTACAAACTTTTGGGGAAAAAATATACACTTGACGTAGTTATCGGGACTGTGTTATTTTCCTTTGCGCTGGACGCCACAAAGTTTTTGAACGGCATTTTGACCGTTGATGAAATGATGCTTGCGTCGATTTACGGCGGCATTTTCAACGGCATTGGTTACGGGATTGTCTTTCGCATGAACGGTTCAACGGGCGGCTTTGACATTCTCGGCGCGATTTTCAAGAAGTATTATTCAATGGAAATTGGTTCGGTGATTTTCGGCTTTAACTGCTTGATTGTGGTCGTGGCGGGCGCGTTGTTCAACGTCAACTCGGCAATGTTCACGCTGATTTGTATGTATGTGACTTCGCAAATGACAAACAAAGTTATCGACGGGTTCAATCAGCGCAAGGCAATTCTGATTATCTCGGACAAGGCGAAGGACATAGCCGACGGGATTATTGCGGACATTGGGCGCGGCGTAACTTTTCTCAACGGCGAGGGCGCGTACACCGGCGACCCAAAAAAAATTGTGATGGTCGTCGTGAGCATGACGCAGATTGCCAAAATTAAAATCGTCGTCAACACTGTTGACAGCAACGCGTTCATGCTGATATTGGCGGCAAGCGAAGTGCACGGGCGCGGCTTTACTCGAACTGCGCGGCAAAATGTTCGCTACCGAACCGACCAAAAGATAAATCCCGACGTTGAACAAAGGATACAAGACGCATTGGCGAAACGCGGCGACGATGATTAATGTAACAAAATTCTATTTTTAAACGTATAATTAATGGAAAATAAATTGCCTGCGCGGGAAGGCTCATCTGCTTAGGCAATGTGATAAAGAAAAATTTCTGAGCGGCGGAGGTGATTGAGAAAAATTTTTCGCAAGAGTTTTTCAGAAACAATAGGTGACCGACTAAACAAAAAATAAATCTCGGTCAGGGAGGAAAAAAATTTTTATGGAACTTACTTACTTACTGAACAGCGGGTTTTTGATTCGAGACGAAAAAACATTGTTGATTTTTGACGATTACAACGATCCTGCGGGAATCATGGACGCCGCCTACGATAAGGGGGATTTTGACAGGCTCTATATTTTCGTCACTCACGCGCACTTTGACCACTTCGGCACGCACATTCGGGCTTATGCTCAGAAGACGGATCGTTACATTTTCGGTAGCGATTTGAAACACACCAAGCGCGTCAAAATTTTCCCGACGAAAAAAATCACGTACATGAAACGCTACACCGAATGGCAAGACGACGTAATTAAGGTTTGGAGTTACGACTCGACAGATGTGGGCGTCTCGTTCCTGGTTGAGTTCCCGTCAGGCAAGCGGGTTTATCACGCGGGCGATTTCAACTGGTGGCATTGGGAAGACGACACGTTGGAAAATCTGGAGCTTGCGGAGAAAATTTTCAGGCGGCAACTCAAAAAGATGAGCGGCATGGAGGCGGACGTTGCCTTCTTCCCCGTTGACGGGCGTCTCGGAATCGCGCAGGAGAAAGGTCCGATGGAATTCATCGCCAAGACCAACATAAAAGGTTTCGTGGCTATGCATCGCGAAGGCTATCCGCAATGGGATCCTTCACAGAGATTTTCCTCGATTAAAAAGGGTTTGCCGGTATGGGCACCGTTCACGCCGGGCGAACGGCGCATATTCGACGGCGAAAATTTTTTGGAGGTTTGATTGATGGCGGAAAAGAAAATAATGCTAACTCAAGACGGCTATGATAAGCTTGTCGAGAAGTTGGATTATATGAAGAGCGTGCGGCGCATAGAAATATCGGAGCGGCTCAAGGCGGCTATTGCACTCGGCGACCTCAGCGAGAATTCGGAATACGACGACGCCAAGAATGAGCAAGGGCGTTTGGAAAGTGAGATCAGCGAACTTGAGGCGAAACTTCGCAACAGCGAGATAATTCAATCGACGGCGAGTACGGGTAAGGTCATGATTGGCTCTACTGTAACGGTTCGTGACGTGGAGCTTGACGCGGTTGAAACTTATATGATTGTCGGTTCGACGGAGGCTGACCCCGATAACAATAAAATTTCTGACGAGTCGCCGCTCGGAGCCGCTATCCTCAATAAGAGTGCGGGCACAGTTGTTCAAGTTCATGCGCCGGCGGGCGTCATTGAGTTTGAACTGTTGGAGGTCAAGTGATTTAAGGTGCGAGGGGAAAGGAATCGGGAATCAGTGAAAAATCTATTCCCTGATTCCTGATTCTCGCCCTCTTAAGTTTGGGAGGTTTTGTGTTGAATGTTTTGCTGATTGGCGGCGGCGGGCGCGAACATGCGCTTGCTTGGAAGATTGCTCAAAGCCCGTTGCTTGAAAAGTTCTTTGCCATACCCGGCAGTCCCGGCATAAGTGATTTTGCCGAGTGCGTCAAAGATATTTCAATCGACGACAACGCCGCGCTCGTGACTTTCGCCAAAGAAAAAAATATTGATTTGGTAGTCGTCGGTCCCGAAGCTCCACTGGTCAATGGGCTTGTCGACGCGCTCAACGACGCGGGCATTAAAGCCTTCGGTCCAACAAAGAGAGCCGCGCAGATTGAAGGCTCCAAGATTTTTGCCAAGTGCCTCATGAAGAAGTACGGCATACCGACTGCCGCCTTTGAAGTTTTTTACAATCCCGAAGACGCTAGGAATTTTATTCGCGCGAAGGGTGCGCCGATTGTCATAAAAGCTAACGGCTTGGCGGCGGGCAAGGGCGTTATTGTCGCGCAAACTCTCGACGAGGCTTTGAACGCCGTCGACGAGATGAGGACTTTCGGCGACGCGGGCAATAAAATTATTGTGGAAGAATTCATGGACGGCGAAGAAGCTTCAGTGCTTGCGTTGACTGACGGCGAGAAAATTATTCCACTGATTGCCGCGCAGGATCACAAACGAGTTGACGACGGCAACAAGGGCTTGAATACGGGCGGCATGGGAGCCTACGCGCCCGCCCCGATTGTCGACAAACAGATTGCCGCGCAGATTGAAGAGAAAATTCTCAAGCCGACGATTGACGCGCTCAAAGCAGAGGGAATTACTTATCGCGGTTGCCTGTACGCGGGCTTGATGATTAAGGACGGCACGGCTAAGGTTGTCGAGTTCAACTGTCGTTTCGGCGACCCAGAGACGCAGGTTATCCTGCCGCTCATGGAAAGTGATTTGCTCGACTTAATGAACGCCTGCGCGGGCGGAAGTTTGTTCGATAAAAAAATTTCGTGGAGCAAAAATTCTGCGGTGTGCGTGATTCTGGCGAGTGGCGGCTATCCTAAGTCTTACAAAAAAAATTTGCCGATTGACGGCGTGACGAAGGCTAAAGCTTTGGGAGCAATGATTTTCCACGCGGGCACGAAGATTAAAGATGGCGAGCTTGTTACGAGTGGCGGACGAGTTTTGGGCGTCACAACGACTGCGCCGACGCTCAAGGAGGCTGTCGACAGTGCTTATCGTTGCGTCGAGGTGATTCACTTCGACAACGTTCACTATCGTCGCGACATCGCCGCAAAAGCAATGCGCAATGATTTTTAATTACGCATTACGCATTACGCATTACGAATTACGAATTACGAATTAAAAAAATCCCCCGTAAGTTTTGCGGGGGGAATTTTTTTTTAGCCGAGCAAATGCATTTCGCGAGCTTGTTCGCGCAGGTGAGCAATGCGGTCGTCAGTGTCGGGGTGCGTCGAGAATAAGTTCTTCAAAGTTTTTTTCGAGTTCTCAAGCGGATTGATAATGAACATGTGCGCGGTGGCAGTACCGGCTTGCGGCATGGGCGCGGTATTTTTTGCGTAGTATTCGATTTTCTCAAGCGCACTCGCAAGATACATCGGGTTGCCGCAAATTTCTCCGCCGGTTTTATCAGCGTCGTACTCGCGCGAACGACTGACCGCCAGTTGAATCAACGTCGCGGCAATCGGCGCAATAATAATCGTAGCGAGCGTGGCGATAATCCCGCCGTTTTCGTCGTCGGAGCGCGTGCCAAAAATCGCGCCCCATTGAATAATATTCGCCGCCATCGAGATAACGCCCGCCATTGACGCGGCAATCGTCCCGATTAAAATATCTCTGTGCTTGACGTGCGCGAGTTCGTGACCGAGCACGCCCGAAATTTCGTTATAGTCGAGAGCCTTCATAATACCGGTCGTGACAGCAACCGCCGCATGGTCGGGATTTCTGCCCGTCGCGAAGGCGTTCGGAACTTCGGTATCGATAATGTAGACGCGCGGCATGGGCAAGCTTGCGTTCTTTGCGAGAGTTTGAACTATATTATAAAGTTGTGGTGCGTCGGCTTGCGAAATTTCGCGGGCGTCGTACATTTTTAAAACAATCGAGTCGCTGAACCAGTAGCTGAAAAAATTCATGCCGATTGAAATCACGAGCATAATCAACGCGAACGAATGACCACCAATCACGCCGCCTATCGCAACCATTAAGCCCGTCATCAACGCCATTAACACAAACGTCTTGAAAATATTCATAATTCATTCCCCATTCCTAATTCCACATTCCTAATTATTTAAGCGGTTCTTCCGCACCGAAGAACAAGCCCTTGTTAATAATCCACCAGGCGACCGTTCGCATCGCGCCGATAATCTCTTGAGCGTGAGCGCGTTCGTCGTTTAGATTTACGTCGGTCAATTCATTTGAGGCGACGTGCGGCAAAAGTTCCACAACGTCCGAATCAATTTGTCCCGCAATCGACGCCGTTAAGAAAGTCGAGTTGTTAAAGCCGACGCCGTCCGAATTGAAGAGACTCGGCGCGATTGAGTAGTAGGCAAAATCTTTTGGCGCAATCAGTTCAATAATCGTCGGGATAATCGAGATATGATCTCCGACCGCGTCGGGCGGCAAAATCTCTTTGGTAATGCCCGCGCCGTACATGACGAACGGAACGCTTTGCTGTTCAAAAATCGTCGGGTGCGTCGAAGGATTACAACGAACCGCATGATCGCCCGTCACGATAAACAAACTCTCCGGAACTTTCGCGCTTGCCGCATGAATAAAATTCGTGATGACCTCGTCCATGTACCAGTAATGCCCAAGCTCAATCGCCAACTGCTCCGCGTCGTCAATGTTAGGAAATTTCTTCAACGCCTCAATCGTTGCGTCGACGTTGAACCCCTCCGCCGCCAAGTCCAAGCTGTAAGGCGGGTGATTGGTCGTCGTCATGATTAAATGAACCGTCGGCGGCTCCTCGTCAAGGTGAGCCAACAGCGCGTTGAATAAATTTTCGTCCTTAGTGCCCCAAGTTGTCTCCTTCGGCGCGTTGAAGTCGGGGTAGCCATAAAAATTATCAAAGCCCTGCGCGAACGACATCTTAGCAATCGAATCCCAACTTGGCATGCCGCCATACCAAAAATCAATGTTGTAACCAAGCTCGCGGAGCGGCGGAGCCATTGACGTTATATAAAGCTTGTCGTAAGTTCGCGACTGATAATTGACTTTGATATTGACGTCGGGCAAGCCGGTCACGAGTCCCGTTATCGCCGTTGAAGTGAAATCGCCGTTTGGCATGAAGTTGCGGCTATAGTAACAATTTTCCTCCGCAATAAGCGATTTAATTCCCTCCGCAACCAAAAGTTCGTCGTACTTGCCGAGCATCGGCCACTGCATGAACGTTTCGCCGAGAATTATAAAAATGTGCTGAGGCTTTTTGATACGTTCGCCCGCCGCCTTGCGTTCGAGATACGGCGCGAGATTTTTTTCTGTCAATTCGTGATTGACGGCGATAATCTGCGCGGCAGTGGCAATGTTATCCTTGTCGACGCCGGAAATTTCGCCCGCCTCCATGCGTTTAGCCATAGCCTTAGCACGATAGAGAGCTTGCGCGTCGTCGAGTATGCACTCGTTCAAAAAATAGTCATTGGTGACACCCGCGTTCTCCCAATTTATCCCGCTACCGTAAGTGAAACTCCCGCCGAATCTCACGAACAACCCGAATAAAAATATTCCCGCGCAGAGTCCCAAGCTAAAGCCCGCAACTTTTTTAGTCGTGTCGAGTATAGGGAGCGGAAAAGTTTTTAGCATGAGTAAGCGGCTCAAAAACGCGATACAAATTATCGTAAGCAGGAGTGCGACGAGGAACCGCCAAATTATTCCGTACTCTTGAATCAGCGTGACGATTATAGAAAAAATGTCGTCGTGAAAACCTTGCACCACCTCCATGCCAAAAGTCGATTGAAACGCGCGGAAGTAGGGGAAACGTAGCATGAAAAGCATTGAGAAAATCAGCGACGCGATTATCCCGATAAGCAGGCGCACGCGCGACTTCATGCCGCCGATTGTCACCAAGATAAAGGAAATCAGCGTAACCGCGCCCGCCGTCTTCAAGCTCAGCCGCAAGCCCGTGAACATTGCCGAAAAAATTTGCGCCGCGCCCGACGCCTCGCTCATGTATGCCGACATGAAGAATATGAACAGCCCGCGATACACCTCAAGCAAAATCAGAACGAATAAAAATAATCGCAGGTCGCGTTGAATGCCGATAAAAAATCTTTGCAGGAACTTCAAACGTTGTGCTCCTCTCGTAAGTTTTTTTATCATTATAGCAGATTTTAGCCGCCGCGCAAAAAAAAAAGAGTTGCTCTTCCCTTTTTTCCAAAAAGTGGAAACGCAAAACCGGCTGAGGTTGCCGTTGCTCGTCGCGCCGATTTAGCGAATCATTTTATTTTGTATATTGAACATACTTTTCTTTTGCTACGCCCAAAAGAAAAGGGCGTCGCCGCTTGAACTTCCTGTTCAAAGGGCGAACGCATGCGATGCCAGCGTTCGCGGAGGGGCGGCGTCCATGCCGCCCCCGCTACGTCTCGACGTAAACGATATGTTTTTGGTCACGTCATAGATTTTATTTTCTCTTCGACAAAGCTCACGGGGATTTTTTCGAGGCAGTCTTCCTTTTTATGGCAAAAACGTTTCCAACAACCTTTGCAAGGTCGCTCAACTTCGATTGCGTGTTCGAGTTGACCGAAAGGTCCGTTGCGTGTCGCGTTCGTCGGTCCCATTAACATTATCGTCCGAACGCCCAACGCCGAACTTAAATGCACAGGTCCCGTGTCGCCGCCGATTACCAAGCGCGAACTCCTCAAAACATGCGCCAGTTGATAAATGTTCGTGCGGTTGACAAGATTTATCGGCGGGATTTCCATTTGGGATTCGATTTCTTTGGCGCGTTGCTCGTCCAAATCTCCGCTACCGATTAAAACCGGTATCACCGCCAGCTGATAGAACCAATCGCCCAATTCTGCGAAGTACTCTGTTTTCCAACGTTTGTTTGGCCAATTCGCCCCGACGACGAACACCACGAACGGATTGCCTTCGCGAAGTCCCGCGTGTTCCATTATCGCCCGCGCCTTCTCCGACTGCTCAACGGGGATTTGTATCGGAAAGACAACTTCATTGACGACGCAACCAACTGCCCGCGCTGTGTCTAAATATCGTTCGACGATATGACCTTCCGCATTCTCGCCGACGACAGGCTTTGAAATTTTGTCGCTAAGCTCGCGCATATTGCAGATGCCAAGTTTGATATTCGACTTCGCAAAGAACGCTATCGCCGCCGACTTGAACAGCCCCTGCAAATCCAACACCGCGTCATAACTTTCTTCCTGCAACTCTTGCTTGAAGGGGAAAAATTCTTTCATGAACCCCTTGAGCGTACGGAAGTTCTTTTTGTTGAAGATGATAATTTTGTCGACGCACGGATTCATTTTGAGTAGGTCGAGGCTCGGCGGCTCCACGACCCAAGTTACTTTCGCCTCTGGAAATGTCTCTTTTATCGCGTAGCTCACCGGCAACGCGTGAATCACGTCGCCCATCGCGCTCAACTTCACTATCAAAACATTTTTTAAATCTTCCATACTATTTAAGCCCCGTTAAAATTTTTTCAACAATGTTGGTCGTCGAATGCCCCGCGACTAAATTCACAAGCTCGATGCGCCCGCCGTAACTCTGAACAATTTTTGCTTCGGGCAACATCTCCAAAGTGTAATCGCCGCCCTTGACGTAGACAGCGGGCTTGACCTCGCCGATTAAATTTTCAGCCGTCGCCTCGCCAAAGTAAATCACGTGGTCGACAGCTTTCAATCCCAACAAAACTTCTGCGCGGTCAGCTTGATTGTTAATGGGACGGCTCGCGCCCTTGAGCTTGCGAACAGATTCATCAGTGTTAAGCCCGACAATCAGCACGTCGCCGAAATTTTTAGCCGCCGTCAAATATCGGACATGCCCCGCATGAATTATATCGAAACAACCGTTCGTAAAGACAATTTTATTTCCCTGCCGCCTCAAGTCTTCGCAAACCTGCGCGGCTTTATCTCTATCAATCAACATGTTATCCTCCAAAACTTTTAAAACGTAGCGGGTTGCGAGAACCCGGCGCACATGGACGTGCGCCGCCGGCGTCTGAAACAGGATGTTTCACAGCCGGTCTAAGCGTCTTTCTTTGCATACTTTCTTTGACGCCGACAAAGAAAGTATGAACAACTATCTTGCTCGCTCCAAAACAGGAATTAATTCCGTCGCGCTGACCGTGCTTGTGCCGAGTTTACGAACTGCAATGCCTGCCGCGCAGTTGGCAATCTTCGCCGCAAGTGCAGGTTGTGCGCCCACCGTCAACGCCAACAAAAACGCCGCAACGCAAGTATCGCCCGCGCCCGACACGTCGTAAACTTCGCTCATGTCGCTAACTGGGATATGATGAGTCGCGCCCTTGCGCTCAAATAAACTCATGCCCTTTTCTCCGCGCGTAATCAAAACACCGTCGGCATTAAGCTTTGTCAAAAGCTCCGTGCCCGCGCCGATTAAATCCGTCACGTTATTAAGCGCGTGCCCGACAAAGTCGCCAAGCTCCGAATCGCTTTGCTTAACGTAGCCAACGCCCGCGTAGTCGCCGATATTGTAGCGCGAATCAACAATGTTAGGCAACTTTTTCTTGCCTGCAAAGCGCGTGATTAACTTGCGAGCATTTGCGGTAATCGTGCCGGAGCCGTAATCGCTCATGATAATCCCGTCGACCTTCGGCAAAATCTTGTCGATCTTGGTAAGAAGTTCCGCCTCAACTTTTTTGCTGAGCGGCTCCTTGCTCTCGTTGTCAATGCGGACAATCTGCTGACTGACTGTCGCGCGACCGCCCGCGATAATCCTCGTCTTTGAAATTGTCGGGCGTGATTTGTCGCGAACAAGCCCCTCAATGTGAACGCCAAGTTCCTTTAAAATATTGCGCAAGTTCTCGGCGCGTTCGTCGTCTCCAATTATTCCTACCGCATAAACTTCTGCGCCCAAAGTCGCCGCGTTGGCAACGACATTTGCCGCGCCGCCCGCAACAACTTTTTCGCCCGCCTTCTCCAAAATCAAAACTGGTGCCTCACGCGAGATGCGCGAAATGCGCCCGTCGACGTAGACATCAGCCACCATGTCGCCGATAACCATAATTTTTTTATCGGGCATTTTGTTCGTTATATTGATAAGTTCTTGCAAGTCCTCGCCCCCTAAATAACTTCGATAAACTGCGGAACAATATCTGCAAACGAGCCGTCGGGCATTCTGAAGCCACCGGGAATCGTTCCAAGTTCTTTAAAGCCCAATCGTTGATAAAGGTGCCGCGCGTGAATATTCGTCGCGACAACCGCATTGAACTGCAAAATTCTAAAGCCCAATTCCTTAGCTCGCGCAATGCAATCTTTGACGATAATCTCGCCGATATGCCGCCCGCGCACGTCCGAACGAACGGCATAACTCGCATTGCTGATATGAGCGCAACGCCCGACGTTGTTTGGGTGAAGAATATATAACGCTAAAATCTCTCCGCTTTCCTCGTCGAAGGCAAGCCCCGTGAACGACTGCGCTTTAAAAAATTCATCGCCCGTCACCAAATCCAACTCCTCTTCTTGCGGAAAGGCAATTCCCTCGCGCACAATTTCATTCCAAATATTTATTGCCTCGCGAACATTTTTTGAATCGTAAGGCTTAACGACAACTGCCATAAATTTTTCCTCCCAATGATAAGTGAATAGCAGAAGGGTGCGCATGGACGCGCACCCACTACGCCGCGTTTCAACAGGATGTTGAAGCGGCGACGCCCCTGCGAGGCGGGTTTCTTTGCAACTTTCTTTGACCGGGCAAAGAAAGTTGATCCTAAACATAAAAGTTAAGATTAACCAAATCAGCGCGACGACTCCGAATCAATCTCTGTGGTTCTGCGCAGTCCACTCTTGTTTGAAGAAGGGGACGCCGCCTACCGCACGTATATTTTGCTCTTCAAGTCGCGCCGCTCGCGCCCGTAAAAAAATTTCTCGGCAAGCGATTCAAGCTCGCCCTGCTCAACTTCGCCGACAAGCTCCCACTTGCCCGCCGCATTGTCAAGAAAACTCTTGGCATAGTCAACGCTCACAACCGCCACAACTTTTTTATCTGTCGGCAACTCATCAAAAGTCATGAAAGGCATAACATTCTTGCTTGTCCAAGTCATCTTCTGCGGTCGGAGCTTTTCAAAGTTCTCCTTAGTCTCAAGCCGATAAATTTTTTCGCCTGTGTAAAAAACCAACGACCCCGAATAATCTTTGCCATGACTGACTGCGCAACTTTCCTTGTCGAGGAGCGGCAAAATTATTTCAGCCTCGCGCCGCGCAGAATTGTCCTCCGTCAAAGGCAACGCCACAAAAATTTGAATCAGCGGATAAATTATCAGCGAACCGACCGCAATCCCGACGAACATTTTCCAACGCCGCACGAAAAATCTTGCAAAGAAAATCATTGCTGGTAGCATCGCTGGCAAAGTGTACGTGATATATTTCGTCGCACACAGCTGGAAAAATATTATAACCGTCAACGTCCACACGATTAAAAATTTATCCGTCATGTCGAACGTCGGAACGCGCCGCAACTTTTTAATCGCGCCCCAAATCAGCGGGATTGACCAAGGCAAAAATCCTATCGTCGTAATCAACAGGTAATAATACCAAACGTCAGTCTTCGGATACTCCGAGACCGTCGCGCGTAAAAAGTTGTGTACGCCTAAAAAATTTTCAAGGAACTCCGCGCCGTGAATCAAAGTCATCGGCACATACCAAATCGCCACGACCGCCGCGAATAACAAAAGATTTCGCGCCTTAAAAAGTTTCTTCAAATGTCGCAAGTCGCCTTGCCAAGCAAGGAAGATTAAAATTATCAAACCCGGCAAAAAAAATCCAATCGGTCCTTTGGTCAAGACCGCCAATCCTGAAGTCGCGAACGCTATCAAATAAAGTCGCGGCTCGCCTGCGCGGTAGCCCAAAAAAAAACTCATCAGTGTCAACGAGAACAATACAAGCAACGTCATGTCGGTTATGATTGCGTGAGCCAAGTACCAATACTCAAGCGAAGTCGCAAGCATGACAGCCGCTACAAAGCCGACTTTCCGATTGTAAAGTTTCGCGCCGAATAAATACGTCATGAACACGCCAAGCGTCGCGAAGACTGACGGAAAAAATCTCGCCGCAAATTCGTTGACGCCAAAAATTTTGTACGCGATTAAAAGCTCCCAATAGAACATTATCGGCTTGTCGAACCAAAAATCTCCGTAAATGCGCGGCGATAACCACTCGCCCGCCGCCAACATCTCCCGCGCCGTCAACACGTACACCGATTCCGTCGGGTCGGTTATCGGTATCAGCCACCCTCCCAGAAAAAATAATATCAGCGACAAAATTAACAAGCTCAATAAATTTACCACGGCACAAACTCCCAATGCACTTCCAATTTTTTGCGCTTGCCGCGCCAACGAACAACCGCCTGCGAACAATGCAAATCATGATACCAATAATAATCAATGTCGTCGACCTTGTGATTGTCCGCGTTCATCTTGTAGCCGATAACAACTCTGTCCTTCGGCGTGAAGGTGTAGCTTATGCCCGCCTGAATTTTTTTGGAGTAATCGTCCAAGTCAAAGTCGAAGATTGAATTCTTGGAGTTATTTTTTTCGTAAGAGTAGCCGACGTAAGCCGCGAACCTCTCATTAAACTCCCTGCCAAGTAAAAGGTTCCAGTTCATGCCGCGAACAGTCGTTTGACCGCGCTTAACATTTTTGGCGTCGTCGCGCGTGATCTTGTAGCCCGTGTTCATGAAAAGCATGTACTTGCCCATATAAATCGGGTCGTGGAAAAGCCAAGCCTCGTACTCCTCGTGCGTCGCCGCAATAGAATTCTGTCGCCAATGCCCAATCTCCGCCTCCAACGAATAGCCAAGCGGCAAGCCGTCAATATGCCGCCCGTACCAAAGATCAAGCGAAGGCTCCTTTTGAATCCATTTCGCGTCGTTGTCGTCATAAAAACCGTACTTGAGACGCCCGATAAAATCCCGATTGCTGTAGCGAACTTCGGCATTGCTACGAACGCCCTTTTTGCTTTCGACGTACGCGCCGATAATTAAATCTGTGTGCTCGCACAGATGTATTTTAAAATCATCGCGAACATAGACTCTGTGATCCGAGTTGTAGCCGACGCGCGGAAAATAATTCTCGCCCTCCTCCTCAAACTTGCGCTCCAAATACTCGCGCGAACCGACGACATTGCCCTTGACCAGAAATTCAACGTTGTACATTTTCATGACCTGTTCGGGCCAAATTTCAATTCGCTCTGCGCGAACATGATAATCGGGACTTTTCGCGCCACACTTGGTCTGTGTGCCGTTATAAACCACAATGTGGTCGGGATAAAATTCAAAACGCTTGCCCGTCAAATAATACTCGCCGACTTTGCCATTAGCCGCGCCCATTGAGCCGGTCTTCTTGCCGTAGTTGTAAACAGTTTTAAAGCCGTCGAGAGTGACGCGCGGCGCACCGGGCATCAACTGCAAAACGTGCGCCCTGTCCTCGACGCGAACGACTTGTTCTTTGATATTGCCGCTCGCCTCGTTGCTCTGAAAGCGATAGCCGTCAAGCTGAATTATGTCGACCTTGCCCGTCGCAATAAACTCGCCGCTACCCGAATAGTAAACCAAATCATCGCCCTCGAATACGGCGGGGACAGGGTCTCCTTCCTTTTGCTCGTGCGGCAGTTGCTCCTTAGCCTTAGCAATGTCGGCAAGAAGTTTTTCCTGTTCGGGAGTCAACTGTTGTTCGCGAAGTTCGCGCCGCCGATTTTCTATGAAGTTGAAAAACTCCGTGCCCGTGTCCGAGTTCGCCTCGTAAACCGCCTCCGCGTTCGACGTGATAAACAGCGCGGCACATATGACGCCCAAAAATTTCTTCATGTCATTCCTCGTCAATGATTTCTATAATTTCTCCGTCGTTGCCCTCAAGAGTCTTACCTTCGTCGGGGCGCGTCTCAACGTCGGGTGTGTCCGTCGGCGCGAGTTTACTTTCTGCAGGTTTAGTGTCGGCGGGTTTAGTGTCTTTAACAACGTCGCCGCGCTCGTCTTCCGCAAGGCGTAAATCGGATTGCTCTTCGGCAGGAGTTTCAGTCTTCGGCTTGTCAACGGTTGCAGGTTCAGTGCTCGGCTTTTCAATGATTATCGGGGCTACGCTCGGAGTTTCAACGACTTGCGGCGCGGGAGTGTCGACGACAAAATTTGTTGAGCTGTCATTTTGCCTCAAGCCGTAGACGACGACGGGGTTTTTAATTTGAACGTAAAGCTCAATGCCCGCTGGCAACTCGATATTCTTCCCGCGAATGAAAACTTCCTCGACCGCTTTGTTATTGCCCGAAAAAGTTTGACCAATCAAGCTCAAGCCGCGCGACATTGAATTGTTGTCCATGATTTCCAAAGCCTCAATGCCCGTGAAAGTTTTGATGTCCTGCCCGTCAATGCTCTTCAACAAATTAAAATCGGTCTCGACTTTGCCGTTGCTGAAAATATTTTTAGCGCGAATAACTCTGGTAATGACGCCTTCGCCCGGCAAGCCTCTCGCGAAAACAAGTGCGTCGTCGACAAGAATATCCTCGACGACTTTAACGGGGATAACGTCGCCCTCCTGCATAACTTTTGAGCTGACGGGCGCGGTCGTCGCGACCTTTATCAAAGTATTTGCGGGGATTTGAACTTGAATCAGCGGTAAAGTTTCTTCGCCGTAAGTGGCTTTGGCAAGCTCGCGAATCCGTTCGTTGAAAGTTCCTTCCGCCGTCGCGCCCAAAATCTGATTCTCAAGCGCGGTCAGTCTCAAATCAATTCCGCCACTCGCGACCTCGTGATTAATATTCCACTCCAAAACGTTGACCTTCGCCAAAATGCCCGGCTCCGCGCTGTTGTCGTAGAGTGTGTCGTAAATCGCCTCAATGCGGGCGTTCATGTTGCCTTCCATATTTTGTCCGCTGTAACTTTTTTCCAGGCGGCTTATTCTGTCCAAAAGTGCGCCGCTCTGCTCGGTGCCGTAAGTGTCAATTTCAATTCGGGCTAGTTTGGCGTTGGCTGACTCCTCCGCCGCGCAGAACATCGACGCAGAAAAAATCATCGACGCCGCCAACGCCCCGCATAAAATTTTCTTCCAACTCATCACAACTTCCTCCGCAATATTTTTTTAGCGATTATAGCAGGTATCAACTATTTTCTGCAACGCCTTTAAAAATTTCTTGCAACCTTCAGACAAGTGTTGTATAATCAGTGTAGAATTTTAGGGAAGTTTTTTTATACAAGGAAGGTGATTAAGATGTTAGGGATCAATTCAATAAGCAGTGCCGGTTACAGTTGGCTATCCGGTAACAGGACTCAAAAGCAAGATTCTATCTCTCAACTTTGGACTTCCTATAATAACTACCATTCCGATGCGACGAGCACGCTTGCGGGTATCAGAGAGATCAATACTAATCTCCAGTCGCTTTTGTCGAGCTACGACGACACCAAGACTGCTTTCAATGCCGAGTTCGAGGAAAATATGTCCGCGCTCAGCGAGTCCGCAAGACAAGTTTCAAGGTACAGTTTCAACACCCCGCCAGAAGGCGCGATTACCAAAACCGAGACCACCGACGCCAACGGCATTATCTCCACATCAACCACTTACAGCAAGGATTTGCAAATGGCTCTCGAGGCCGTCAGTAATTTTGTCAGCAATTATAACAGTTCCCTCCAATTCTTAAATGATAATGCTTCCGTCTCGCGTCGCGTCGAAAATTTGGCGAACACTTTCAGCGACACGACCTATAGCGCGTCGCGCTACGAGCCAGTCGGTATTTCGGTTCAAAGTAACGGCATGCTCGAAATCAACGAGGAAATTCTTGCAGATGCAATCGTCAACAATCCCGACAAAGTTTCAAGTGCGTTGGGCGAAGGCGGGCTTGCAGGTAAGGCTCAGAAACATGTTTCCTTTGCCAATTTCCAACAGGACAAGCTCTTCCCGTCTGTTCAGTCCATGTTCGGCGATCAAATCCGTACCGCCTCGATTTACACCAGCAATGCCTATCTTGCCAGTTCGTCCTACGCCAGTTTGGGCAATCTTTTCAACATGTGGTTCTGAAAATCTATTTAAGCAAAAAAATCAGTCGCTCAAAACTTCGGGCGGCTGATTTTTTTCGTGTAAAAATTTATTGAAGCTTGGAATATTGCTCATCGTCGACTGGCTCAAGCCACTCGTTGGAAGAATTCTCGGCGGGAATTTCAACGGCAAGATGAGAAAACCACGAGTCCGCCGCCGCGCCATGCCAATGCTTGACTTCGGGCGCAATATTCACGACGTCGCCGGGCTTGAGTGCTTGCGGAGCCTTGCCCCATTCTTGATACCAACCGCGTCCGCCCGTCACGAGCAAAATTTGTCCGCCCTTGTGGTGAATATGCCAGTTATTACGACAGCCGGGCGAGAACGTCACGTTATGAATCGCGCCGCCCTTGTCCGTCAGCGGATTCAAATATGCCTGCCCGATAAAATACTTGCTAAACTGCGCGGGCAACGGCTTGCCGACTTCAAACACGCTCGGATTTTTAATTTCCATTGTCAACACTCCTTCCTAAATTTCGGAAAAGCTTTTCTTGCAATTTCATGTACTCGCGCTGAAACGAAACGACGTTTTTATCGGCAATCGCCTCAATCAGCGGCTTGTCATATCGCCAAACCAAAATCAGATGCGGCAAAGTTTCCCGCTCAACGTCGCGAACCAAATCGGCGGAATTTTTTTCGTCATAGATAAAAATTTTGTCGGCAAGCGAATTTTCCTCCGTTAAAAGTCGCGCAAGCATTTTAATTGTTTCGGGCGAACGAATCACGCGAACGGAGGCAAATTTTTTTGTCGGGAGATATTGCAGAAGAGATTTGCCGCGCTCAACTTCACGAATCATGCGCTCCATTGCTATCATTTCCAGAGAACGCGGCAGATAAAATTCGTAATCCTTTGTTTGCATTTGGTCGCGCAACGGGCGCAAGTTATAGCCGAACTTCATCAAAAGTTCAACGTAAAAATCCGCGCTAAGCCGCGACCAACCGTGACAGCCGAACGGCAAGCCGTCCTTCAAACGCCGCAAGCAACGGTCGGGATAATGCTCCATAGAAAAAAGGTCGGCGACTTCGACGGGCGCGGTTTGAAAATCCAAATCCTTATTCGCACCGCAGAGAGCAAAGAAACTGTCTTCCGAAGTGTTCGCGAGAGTATCGTTCCAAGTCGACCAACGCGAAGTCTCCGTCAAAAGTTTGTAGCAAGCCGCGACTTTGCGGAGGGAAAAGCCTCCGTTACCAACGCGCAAAGTTTTATCGGGCGTCGCCTTGCCCCAAGATATTGGAAATGTCGCGCCGATATAATCGTAGCCGAGCCGACAAAATTCCTCCAGTGCGTCATAAAAGACAAACGCATCAAGTTGATAAATCAGCATGTAATCAAAAACCGAGAATGCTTCATAAAAGAACGTTGACATCAAAAGATTGCTGTACGTTCTGCCGCTCCGGAAATATTGCGGGTGAAATTGTATGAGCATTTCGCCTGGTTCAAGGTAGGAAAAGTTTTTGCCTTCGGGCGCAATGAAGATAATCGGATAATTTTTTAAAACCTTCCTGACCTGCGCGAGCGAAATT
>JBGUYA010000162.1:0-15370 GCA_045118435.1 Quinella sp.
TCGTTGGCGTCAAGTTGCAAAAGATTTTAGCGAGGCGATAACTTTGGGCGTTGCGAAGAAAATTATAGCGGGCGAGCGACTTCAGCCTGACGACGATTTAAATTTTCTTTTGACTGCGCCGTTAGAAAAACTTCAGGCTGGCGCGGCTCTGATTCAGAAAACTTTTTGCGGCAATCACATTGACCTTTGCACAATCATTAACGGCAAAAGCGGGCGTTGCGGTGAGAATTGCAAGTACTGCGCTCAATCTGCGCGGCACAAAACCGGAGTCGCGGAATATAATTTCCTGCCGAGCGAAAAAATTTTGGAAGTTGCGCTTGACAACGAGGCGGCGGGCGTCAATCGCTTTCCAATCGTGACGAGCGGGCGCACTCTTGACGGCGAAAATTTCGAGCTCGCCATTGCGACTTATAAAATCCTCCGCGCCAAGCTCAAGATTGATTTATGCGCGTCGCACGGCATTTTGAACGGCGAGCAACTTCAACGGCTCAAGGCGGCGGGTGTCAACCGCTATCATCACAACTTGGAGACTTCGCGCAGATTCTTTCCAAAAATTTGCACAAGCCACACCTTCGACGACAGAATCACGACGATTAAGCTTGCAAAGGCGGCGGGGCTTGAAGTTTGTTCGGGCGGGATAATCGGCGTGGGCGAGACGTGGCAAGACAGAATCGATTTGGCGTTTGAAGTCGCCGCGCTCGGAATAAAATCAATCCCGATAAATATTTTGGACGCGATTAAGGGCACGGCTCTTGAAAATCTCCCACGACTTAGTTCCGAAGAAATTTTGCGCACGATTGCAATTTTCCGCTACATAAATCCGACCGCGAATATCAGATTAGCCGCCGGCAGAAATTTTTTGCCCGATAACGGCGCGGCGGCATTTCTGCACGGAGCTTCCGCCGCCATTACAGGAAATATGCTCACCACGTCGAATATCAACATGCAAACTGACTTGAAACTTTTAAAAGAACTTGGATTGACAAACAAGGAGGAGTTTTTATGAGCAGACTTCTGATTTCGAATGACCGCAAGTCAATTATCATGTTGATTGGCGGGAATGGACAGGATATTTCTTGCGGCGGCAAGCCGATGAATTTTCTCACGGCGAACACGACCGACGCCGCGCAGGAAAAGCACGTTCCGCAAGTCACGGTTGACGGCAAAAAAATTTCTGTCAAGGTCGGGAGCGTCGAGCACCCCATGACCGACGCGCATTTGATTCAATGGATTTATCTGCAGACGAAACGCGGCGGGCAATACGTTCACTTGACCGCGAGCGACAAGCCCGAAGCCGAATTCATTCTTGCCGACGGCGACGAGCCGATTGCCGCTTACGAATACTGCAACCTTCACGGTCTTTGGAAGGCTGACATTGCTTGAAAAATTTTTATGACGGAAAACAAGCCCCGCGCAGTTCATTACGCTCACGGGGCTTTTGTTCGTTAGCGGCTTATTAAACGGGGTGATAAGATGTTTGAAAGAAAATTGACGCGGCAAATTTCCGTTGGCAAGGTCAAAGTCGGTGGCGACGCTCCGATTAGCATTCAATCAATGACGAATACAAAAACTCACGACGCGGCGGCGACGATTGAACAACTTCAAAAACTCGCGGCGGAAGGTTGCGACATCGGGCGCGTGGCAGTACCCGACATTGCGGCGGCGAAGACGCTCGGAAAAATCGTTGCGGCGGTCGACTTGCCGATTGTCGCCGATATTCAGTTTGATTATAAACTCGCGCTTGAATCGATTGCTCAAGGCGTCGCGGCGTTGAGATTAAATCCTGGCAATATCGGCGGGGCGGCTCACGTTCGCGAAGTCGTTCAATCTGCGCGGGCGGCGAAAATTCCAATTCGTATCGGCGTCAACGCTGGCTCGCTCAGCAGAAAGATTTTGCAGAAATACGGCGGCGCAACTCCCGAAGCTCTGGTTGAATCGGCAATGGAGCACGTGGAAATTTTGGAGGCGGAAGACTTTTTCGACATAAAAATTTCGCTCAAGGCTCACGACGTACCGTTGACACTCGCGGCTTACAGGTTGATGAGCGCGAAAAAAAATTACCCGCTCCACTTGGGCATAACGGAGGCAGGCACGATCAACAGCGGCGTCATAAAGTCGGCGGTCGGTATCGGCGCGTTGTTGGTGGAAGGTATTGGCGACACGATTCGCGTCTCGTTGACGGGCGATCCTGTCGTCGAAGTCAAAGTTGCCAAAGAGATTTTGAAGTCGCTCGGTCTTCGCGACGGCGGCATAACCTTTGTGTCCTGTCCGACTTGCGGGCGTACGAAGATTAATCTGCCCGCGATTGCCGCGCAGGTCGAGGAAAAACTTTCTAACGTTCAAAAAAATTTAACAGTCGCAGTTATGGGTTGCGTGGTCAACGGACCCGGCGAGGCGCGTACTGCCGACGTTGGCATTGCCGGAGCCGACGGCGAGGGAATTATTTTCCGCAAAGGCGTTATTGTTCGCAAAGTCCCCGAAGCAGAGCTTGTCAGTGAGCTTTTCAAAGAGATTGAAGAAATTTTGGAGGAATGACAATGGAACTGCCGCCCTTCGCCGAAAAAACTTGGCGTCCGTTCTTCATTGAAGAGATCTTTGAAATTCTGCCGGGCAAACGTCTGACCAAAGCGGAAATGATTGACGGCGACACGCCTTTTATCGGCGCGAGTGATTCAAATAACGGCGTTACGGCTTTTGTCGGCAATGATAACGAGTCGGCGGACGAAAATTTCCTCAGCGTCAGTTACAACGGTAGCGTCTGCCAATGTTTTTATCATCCGTATCGATGCCTTTGCTCCGACGACGTGAAGCGTTTCCACTTGAAAAATCGCGCGGGCAATAAATATCTATATCTTTTCTTGGCAACGTGTATTCGTCAGCAAAAGGACAAGTACAATTACGGCTACAAGTTCAACGAAACGAGAATGCGGCGGCAGAAAATTATGTTGCCCGTGACCGCCGAAGGTGCGCCCGATTATGACTTCATGGAAAATTATATGCGTTCAAAGGAAGAAAAAATTTTACAGCGTTATCGCGAGTTCGTTTCAATCGCGGACGCCGCGCCCGTTCCTCCGCTCAAGGAAAAAGTTTGGCGAGCGTTTCTTATCGGCGACTTATTCAATATTAAAATCGGCAAGGCTATTGACGGCAATAAAGTTGATAAGGTTTCGGGGCATTATCCATATATCACACGCAAGGAAAGCAATAACGGACTTGACGGTTTTATTGACTACGACGAAAAATTTTTGAATTTCGAAGTTCCATGTATAACTATTGGAAATGAAACCGCTCAGCCTTTTGTTCAAGTGACACCATTTTTTACGGGCACAAAGGTAAATATTCTTTCGCCGAAAAAATATTTGTCGAGATTTGCGCTGATGTTCATTGCTCAATCGTTGCGGGTGCATAAGGAAAAATATTCTTATTCATTCACGATAAATTCAACGCGCTTGCAAAAACAAAAAATCATGTTACCCGTCAATGATAACGGCAAGCCAGACTTTGAGTACATGGAAAATTACGTTCGCGCCATTGAGGCGAGCCAATACAAAAAGTATCTCGACTACATAGACGAAAGGCTTTGAAAGCAAAAAGCAGGTCTCGACTTTGAAACCTGCTTTTTTGTTGTCAAAAGCTTCAATCGTTCTTGAGGGTGACGGTCGCGAGGGCGGCGACTTTGTCGTCTTCCTTAGTCTTCATGAGCATTACGCCCTGCGTGTTGCGGCTGAACGAGCTGATTTCGGCAATGCTCGTGCGAATCACGAATCCTTCCGTCGTTATCAAAAGCAGTTCCTGTTCGGGCGTGACGACTTTAATCCCAACGACTTCGCCAGTCTTCTCGGTGACTTTCATATTGATTAAGCCCTTGCCGCCGCGTGATTGCGAGCGATATTCTTCAGTGGGCGTACGCTTGCCAAGCCCTTCTTCGCTGACGGTCAAAACTTCCGCGCCGCGCTTGAGCTTATCCATACCGACAACGCGGTCGCCCTTCTTGAGCTTGATGCCGTGAACGCCACGAGCATTTCTGCCCATTGAGCGAACTTCCTCTTCCGCAAAAGCAATCGCCTTGCCCTGCGCAGTGCCGAGAATTATATAGCGTTCGCCCTCCGTGAACTTGACGCCGATAAGTTCATCGTCTTTGGCAAGGCTAATCGCCAACATGCCGCGTTTCGCCATTGAGCTAAATTCGCTGAGTTGAGTTTTCTTGACAATGCCTTTCTTCGTCGCCATGAACAGGTAGCGCGTCGGGTCGAAGTCCTTAACTTTAATTAGCGCGGTAATTTTTTCGCCCTGTTCGATTTGCAAAAGGTTGCTAATGTGAATGCCTTTGGTTGTGCGCCCCGACTCGTTAATCTGATACGCCTTGAGGTTGAAGACTTTGCCCTTGTTCGTAAAGAATAAAATGGTGTGGTGCGTCGTGGTTATCAAAATGTGTTCGACGTAATCTTCTTCCTTAGTCGCCATGCCCGTAACGCCGATGCCGCCGCGCTTTTGCCGCTTGTAGGCGTCAAGGTCAATGCGCTTGACGTAGCCGCCGTGCGTGAGCGTAACAACAATATCGTCGTCGTCAATCAAATCCTCTGCCTCAAACGCGGTCAGCTCTTCCGCAACAATTTCCGTGCGGCGTTTGTCGTTGAACTTGTCTTTGACCGTCGTCAACTCGTCTTTGATAATCTGCAAAATCTTTTGCTCGTCGCTGAGAATTTCATTGAACGTATTAATCGCGGCGAGAACGGCTTGATATTCGCTCTCCAACTTGTCGCGCTCAAGCCCCGTGAGTTTTTGAAGGCGCAAATCCAAAATCGCCTGCGCCTGCGCGTCGCTGAAGTTGAAAGTATCAATGAGCGCGGCTTTGGCGTAGCTGACCTCCGAACTTTCGCGGACGATTTTAATCACGCGGTCGAGATTTTTAACGGCGGTGGTTAAGCCCTTCAAAATGTGAGCGCGAGCCTTCGCCTTCGCCAAATCAAACTTCGTGCGCCGCGTGATAACTTCTTCCTGATGTTTGATGTAGTGGCTGAGAATTTCCTTAAGGTTGAGAACTTGCGGGCTACCGTTGACGAGCGCGAGCATATTCACGCCAAAGGTATCTTGCAACTGCGTATGCTTGAAGAGTTGATTCAAGATAATTTGCGGGGTGACGTCGCGGCGCAGGTCGATTGCAATTCTCATGCCTTCGCGGTCGCTTTCGTCGCGCAGGTCTGTCACGCCTTCGATAGTTTTGTCGCGGACGAGGTCGGCAATTTTTTCGATAAGCCGCGCCTTGTTGACTTGATAAGGCAACTCAGTCACGACGATTCGACTTTTGCCGTTGGGAATTTTTTCAATGGAAGTCCGCGCACGCATTTTGATTGAGCCGCGCCCGGTGCGGTAGGCGTCAAGAATTCCCTCGCGCCCGATAATCAAGCCGGCAGTCGGGAAGTCGGGACCTTTGACAATTCTAATCAGTTCGTCAGTCGCGGCGTTGGGGTTGTCGATAAGATAAAGCGTGGCGTCGATGACTTCGCCGAGATTATGCGGCGGAATGTTCGTCGCCATAGCTACCGCGATACCCGACGTGCCGTTGACCAAAAGTTGCGGGAACTTCGCAGGCAAAACACTCGGCTCTTTCAAAGACTCGTCGTAGTTGGGCACAAAGTCGACGGTTTCCTTGTCAATGTCTTGGAGCATAAGTTCGGAGATTTTCGACATGCGGACTTCAGTATAGCGCATGGCGGCGGCGGGGTCGCCGTCAACTGAACCAAAGTTGCCGTGCCCGTCGGCTAGCAGATAGCGCATTGAAAAATCCTGCGCCATACGAACAATCGCGTCGTAAACGGAAGTGTCGCCGTGCGGATGATATTTACCCAAAACCTCACCGACGATACGCGCCGATTTTTTGTAGGGCTTGCCGCTTGTCATGCCGGCTTCCTGCATTGCGTAGAGAATTCGGCGATGAACGGGCTTCAAGCCGTCGCGAACGTCCGGCAACGCACGAGAGACGATAACCGACATGGCGTAATCTATGTAAGAAAATTTCATCTCGTGTTCGAGATTGACGGGGATAATTTTTCCTTGTCCAAAATCTAATTCTTGCACTGTCTCACCTCATTTGAAAATTAAAACCGCGCCGATTATAACACCTGCGCGGCGTAAAGTCCAATTTCACAGGAACAACATAATCAACGCGCCAATAAACATAACGAGGCTGAAACTGTGCAGGGCGTTTTGAACGGCGCGATTGTGCTTGCCCGCAAGTCCTCCGATAATCGGGCGTAGCAGGAAAGTTAAAAGTGACGTCGATAAAAAGAATAGCGGCTTGTCACCTTCGGCGAGGCTGTAGGCGAGCATGACGGCGGAAATTGCAATGCCGCTTGTCTCGGCGTGTGAGAGCTTGCTTTTGATTTGAGGTTCGGACGTCGCCGATTTTTCTTTGTCCTCGTCAGCCGCCGTGTCACTGTCGATAAATTTTTTACTGCGGAAGACTTTGTGCTCGGAAGCGTCGGTGATTTTAATCGGCTTGTCGTCGGGAATTTTTTTATCTTCCATAGAAATTTTCAATCGCCTCAACTAAACCGTGAATCGTGAATTCCTTAGCGACAACTGCAGGAGCCGCGCCGAATTTTTTCAACGTCTGCGCGGTTATCGGACCGATTGCGGCGGTCGTAATTTTTGGAATGCCGTAAGCCGCAACGAAATTTTCAACGGTCGAAGAGCTTGTAAACGTGATTAAGTCGAGCGCGGCGAAGTCAATCTGCGCGGGAAATTCGGGTATGGTTTTATAAATCGGAACGACTTCAACACTTGCGCCGAAATTTTTAAGAGCGTCGGGCAAAATATCTCGCGCGACTTCCGCCCTTGCCAAGAGGATTTTTTTATCGGCGACGAGATTTTTCAAAGCCTCCGCCAAACTCTCCGCGACAAAATCTTTTGGCACAACGTCAGCGATTATCCCGAAGGTTGAAAGTTTCTCCGCCGTCGCAGAACCGATTGCCGCGACTTTGTTTAAAGCTCGCGCGTCGAGCTTGTGAACTTTGAGACGTTCAAAAAATTTCTCGACGCCGTTGGCACTCGTGAAGATTATCCAATCGAAGCCGCGCAGATTTTTTATCGCCGCGTCCGCCGCCGCGAAGTTGTCTGAAGGTGGGACGATTTTTATTGTTGGGCACTCGATAACCTCCGCTCCGAGATTTTTCAACGCGCTTGAAAGTTTCGAGGCTTGCGCCCGCGCCCGCGTCACCAGGATTTTTTTCCCGAACAAAATTTTGTTGTCGAACCATTGAAGTTGCTCGCGCAGGTTGACGACTTCGCCCACGACAAAAATTGCGGGCGGCAAGATTTTTGAGTCGGGAGCTTTTGCAAGCGTCGTGACAATAGTTTCTTGCGAATTTTTTGTGCCCCAACGAATCAGCGCGGCGGGCGTGTTTGGATTGCGCCCGTGTTCGATTAACTTTGCGACGATTTGCGGCAAGTTCGCGACGCCCATTAAAAAAATCAGCGTGTCGACCGCCGTCGCCAATTTCTCCCAGTTAATAGTTGATTCGGGCTTTGTCGGGTCTTCGTGACCTGTGACGACCGCAAAACTCGTTGCAACTCCTCTGTGTGTGACGGGAATTCCGGCGTAGGCAGGGACGGCAATCGCGCTGGTGACGCCCGGTATAATCTCGAACGGCAAATTATTTTCGCGCAGATAAAGTGCCTCTTCGCCGCCGCGCCCGAAGACAAACGGGTCGCCGCCCTTGAGCCGTACGACAATTTTATTTGCTCGCGCCTCTTCAACAAGCAACTGATTTATTTCAGACTGCTTGAGTGTGTGCTTGCCCGCCTCTTTGCCGACATAAATTCTTTTCGCGCCCGCGCAGAAATTTAAAAGCTCGTCGTCGGCGAGTCGGTCATAAATCACAACGTCCGCCGCCTGTAAAACGTCGCGAGCTTTAAGTGTCAAAAGTCCGACATCGCCCGCGCCCGCGCCTACCAAGTAAATCATCGAAATACCTCCGATTTTTTCTCGCCGTGATTATATTCATAACTGAAATTTTTTTCAACCACTAAAATAGCCTCCTGTAAATTCCCATATTTTGGAATTTTAATTTTGAACCGCCAATGCTCCGAAAAATCTACTCTGTTGACTTCATACGACTGGTTTCATATAATTTCGCTATTCAAAATGATTTGGAGGGAAAAATTTGTTCACTGCTACCAAAAATAACTTCCCAGCGGCTCAAAACTTCATCGAAACTGAATTATCGCGATTGAAACTCTCCGACGAAGAAATTTTCTTCGCTCAACTCATGTTCGAGGAAAATTTTTTGCGTTTGTATCACGGTATCGGCTCCGACGACGAAAATTTCTCCGTACAAATTAAAATTCGCCGTTGGCTCGGCGATGTCAGCTTAATTTTGTCAAACTGCGGAGAAAAATTCAATTCATTACAACCTCGCCATTCTCAAGGCAAATCGCCAAAAAATAGGTTACGCTCGCAAAAATGGTAAAAATATCGTCTCAATCGTCGTTCACGAAATGAATTTAAATCAAACGCAGAAAATTTTAGCCTCAATTTTACTCGGCGTGTGTTTCGGGATGATTTTAAAATCATTTTGTCCCGAAGAAATAAATTTGTGGCTACAAGCAAATATTTTCGATTCTGTTCGCGATATGTTCATGCCCGCATTGTCAATGATGGTTCCGCCGATGATTTTTTTCAGCGTAATGACCGGAATAACGGGTATGGAAAATTCAACGAGCTTAGGACGAATAGTTGGGAAATTTTTTGCAATATCTATGTCGACACTTTTAATTATGGCGATAATCGGCGCGATTTTCAGCTTAATTTTCTTCAGCAACGGCTTAACGGAGACTTTATCGGCTATTACAGACGAATATAACGAAATTCGACCAGTAAATTTTTCTTTACGCGATATGATTGTTGGAATAATTCCAAGTGACGTTATTGAGCCGTTCAGAGCAGGAAAAATTTTGCAAGTGCTGTTTATGGCGTGTTTTTTCAGCGTAATTATCAATAAAGCCGACGAGCGTGCGCATTACGTCAAAGATTTAATAATTTTCATGAATAAATTTTGCGTCGACATTTTGAATGTCATTGTAAAGTTCATGCCGTTGATGATTTTATTTTCAATGGCGTATATGATAATTCATTTGGGGCTTGATATTATGTTTTCACTCGTAAAAATCATTTTCGGAGCGTTAATAGGCGCATTATTAACAATAATCGTCAACGGAATATTAATCGGAGTCTTTGGTAATGTTTCGCCGATAATTTTCTGGAAAAAAATAATTCCGTTCAGTGTTCTGCCATTTACTTTGATAAGTTCAAACGCCAGTTTACCGTCCACGTTGAAATTTTGCGTTGAAAAGCTCGGTATTGACTCAAAATTGGCGATGTTTGCAGTTCCAATAGGAATTCAATTCAATCAAAACGGTTACAGCTTTTATTTGGCATTTATGGCGATATTAATGGCAAATACTTGCGGTCTGGAAGTTGATTACAGCATTTTAATGACGATAATAATTTCTGCTGTGATGATTTCGTGCTCAATATCCGGTGTAGGCGGCAGCGGGATTATTATCGGTTTACCGCCAATTTTTGAAGCAATAGGCGTTCCGTTGTCCGCAGTATCGCTTGTCCTCTGCATTTTCTCGATAATCGGCATGTTTTCGACAGTCGGCAACGTTGCGGCGGATGTTTCGTCGACATTATTGCTTGCGAAAGTCGAAAAGAAGTTTGACGAGAAAATTTACAATTCATAAGTGATTATGGCAAAAAAAATTTGGCTTGAATCAATTTTCTTAACTCAAGCCGTTTTTTTTATGTTTTTAATGCTGACCTAAATAATAATTGATAAATTGTTGAGCCGTACGCCCATTTCTGCCCGAATGAGACATTTCCCAGCGCAAACCTTCCAATCTTAACGTCTCGTCGTCAAGTTCAATGCCATTTCGATTTAACATACTGCGAATAATTTCAAGATACTCGGCTTGCGTCGGCGCGTAGTAATGAATTATCAGCCCGAACCTATCTGACAAGGAAATTGTTTCATTCGCGCTGTCTTCGCGATAAACTTCCTCAAGTTCTTCCGAGCGGTCGTGCCAAGTTTCGCGAATCAAATGCCGCCGATTGCTCGTTGCGTAGATTAAAACATTTTCGGGGCGCGACTCGACGCCGCCCTCAATCGCCGACTTCAAATATTTATATTCAGTCTCCGATTCATCAAAAGATAAATCGTCCATGAAGATTATAAAGCGTTTGCTCATAAATTTTCGCAACGTCTCCATAATCTCCGGCAAGAATTTTAACTGCGGCTTGGTGATTTGGATAAGGCGCAGACCTTGCGAATAATATTCGTTGACAAGAGCCTTGACGCTTGAAGATTTTCCCGTGCCGCGTGCGCCGACAAGCAAAACGTTATTGGCGGGCTTTTTCTCGACAAAAGCAGTCGTGTTGCCCGTCAAAAGTTCTTTTTGGTGCGCGTAGCCGATTAAATCGCTAAGCAAAATCTTTTCAAAGTGGCGAATGCCGACGATATTTTTATCCCAACGGAAGGCGCGATAAGTCGCAATGTCGCCGTAGCCGTAGCGTTTGTAATGCTCAATAAAAGTGTAGGTGATTTCCGCCGCGTCGCTAACATTTTCAAGCCGCCGCGTCAATTCGTGGAAGGACTCGTTTTTATTCTCGATGGTCGGCTTGTAGTTGTTGACGAAATTCAAATCGCCCGCAAGCTCGCCGCGAAATATCGGCAAAAGAATTTCTATGTCGTGTTTGAAGACTTCGCGCAAATCTTTGCCGATTTGACCGCCGCGCCGTTCTATCGTCGTTGAAATTAAATTCGGCTCGTGCGCCAAAAGATAAATCAGGTACGCGCGATAAAGATTGCCGCTCAAGCCGAGTTGTTCCGCCTTTTCGACTAGCCGCGCCGCAATTTCAAATCTGTCCGAAATGCCGCCGAAAACTTCTTCCTTCAACAGGTTGCGGCACACGATTAACCCTTGCAAATTCATTTGAAACTTTCCTTTCTGATTGTAAATCTGTCCAAAACTTTTCCGCCGACGGTTTGAGCCATCAAATTTATTTCCGCCGCGCTGACGTTGAGCACAATGAAACTTTCCGGTTCCTTCTCGACGTAATTTTGATCGCCCGCTCGCCCGCACAAGATATAAGTCGTGCCCCGCGCAGATTTCTGTCGCGCAAAAATTTTCCCGCGATTGCGATACGTGTGCAAGTGCCCCGTGAAAACTAAATCAATCTCCAGCTCGTCGAACAGCTCCAAAAATTTGTCGGCAATGTCGTTGAACTTGTCCCGCGCGTAAATGTCTTTATGCATGAAAACAATCTTCCAACGTCGATTAGAATTGGCGGCGTCGCGGCGAAAGAAATATTCCTGCACGGCTTGCAACTTCGGCTTGAACTTTTCCAGTTCGTCAAACTGCGTGTTCAAAACAAAAAAATGCGCCGCGCCATAATCGAACGAATAAAAGTAGCCGCCGAAATTTTTTGAACCGTTGTCGGGGAGCGCGAAATTTTTTAAGTAGCCAGTCGGCAGGGCGTTAAACCAGTTGACGCCGTAACATTCATGATTGCCCATGACCGGCGCGAAAATTTTATCTGCAAAGAGTTTCGACGCCGCATTGAAGAACGCCCGCCATTGATAATCCGACTCGCCGTTGTCCACCAAGTCGCCGTTAACCGCGAAAAGCTCCGCGTCTGGGAAATTTTCTGCCGCCACGTTCGCCGTCCGTTGCCAAACTTCATAGTGCTCACATTGCGAATCAGAAAAGATTAGCATTTGAAACGCGCCGTCGCCCGAAGTCCGCAACTTATGCCAAGCCGTCGCACGCTCGCCCGAAATGATTCGGAAGTTGTAAAGGCTCGCAGGCTTGAGACTTTCCAACAGACACGAACAAATAAAATCGCGCCGCTCGACCTCCGCGAAATGCGCCGCCTCCTCGCCGACAATTTTATATTCCAACAAAAAATCTTCCGCCGCCTCCGCCTGCCACATTATCATTCGCGACTTGCGAGAATCCTTTGTAATTATTTGCCGCAAAAATTTTATCGTCAGCGGCTCGTAATCGGCTCGTGGTGTGTGAACGTCCTCTGCCGCCGCGCAGAATCCAAAAGCTTTTAACAGCTTTGAAAAAATTTTTTTCATTGCAAACCTTTGTTTAGCCGCGCAGAATATTTTTCGGGCAAGCGACAAATTTTCCCGCCGCTCGTGAAGACGTTAGTTGAATTGCCTTCCGCCAAAAGCTTTTCTTCGCCGCGACGATAAATCTTGTAATTAAATTTCATCTTGGCTCGCGTCAAAGCTTCGGCGGTCGTCTCAATCTCCAACTCGTCATCAAATTTCGCGGGCGCATGAAATTTCGCGCCGACTTCGACAATCGGAAACAAAATCCCGTCGCTCATCATCTCGTTCAAGTCAATGCCGAGTGCGCGAAGAAACTCAACGCGCCCCGTCTCGAACCAGCGAATATAATTCGAGTGATGCACGACGCCCATAACGTCCGTGTCGTAAAATTTCACGCGGTGCAAAGTTTTAACCGTCATTTCAACGCCTCCTCGCCAAAACTATATCACATTGCCGCCAACTGTGCTATAATTTTTTTAGCTTAGAGCTTAGAGCTTTTAGGTATTAGGTTTTAGGTTTTAGGTTTTCCTGACAGCTGAAAGCTGATAGCTCACACCTAGACAGGAGGATTCAATTTGCTGTACTTATGCGCGACGCCAATCGGCAACTTGGAAGACATGACGTTTCGGGCGATAAGAATTCTGCGCGAAGTCGATTTAATAGCGGCGGAAGACACGCGGCGCACTCGAAAACTTTTGACGCACTTTGAAATACACACGCCGCTGATAAGATTTGATGAGAATTGCAAAGCCGCCGTCGCCGAAAAAATTTTACAACGACTTCAGGCGGGCGAATCGGTTGCAGTCGTGAGCGACGCGGGCTTGCCTGCAATCTCGGATCCGGGCGCGGATTTGGTGAGGCTTGCAATCGACGCGGGAATAAGTGTTTGCCCGATACCGGGAGCCAACGCCGCGTTGAGTGCGCTGATTTGTTCGGGACTCGATACGACAAAATTTTTATTCGCGGGCTTTGCACCAAAGACTAAAAAAAATCGCCGCGAGTTTTTAAATAAACTCTCGACGGTCGAAGAGACGATAATTTTCTATGAGGCACCGCACCGCTTGAAAGATTTTCTAACGGAACTTGCAGAAATTTTCGGCGAGCGGCAAATAGTTTTGGCGCGAGAATTAACCAAAGTTCATGAAGAATTTCTGCGCGGGAAAATTTCGGAGTTGCTTGAAAAAATTTCTGAACCGCGCGGCGAGTTTGTCGTTGTAGTTGAGGGAAAAACTTTTTCCGAACCCGAACTGCCCGAAGAAAATCTCTTGGACTTCTATCAAAAGCTTTTGGCTCAAGGGCTTGATAAGAAATCAGCAATGCGCGAGGCGGCTAAAAAATTCAACGTGAGCCGTCGCGAAGTTTACAGTTTAACTTGCGCTGATTAAGTCGTGATTTTATCTTTGAAGGCGGCGAACTTTTTCTCGCCAATGCCGCGCACGTTCTTAATCTCATCAATGGATTTGAACGCGCCGTTTTGCTCGCGATAGTCGATAATGCGTTGCGCAAGCGCGGGACCAATGCCCTTGAGTGTGGCGAGTTGTTCGGCGTCGGCAGTGTTTATGTTGACGCGGTCGGCGTTGGAAATACTTTGCGGCATTAGGAAAATATCTTTTGTGGGAATGCGGACGTGTTGCCCGTCGGTGAGTGGCGCGGCAAGATTTATAGCGTCGGCGTCGGCAAAATCTGTTAAGCCGCCCGCCGCGTTCACTGCGTCGGCAAGTTTTAAAGTTCCGTCGTCTTCAAGCTCCACAACCGAAATATTTTTGACCTGCCCCGAAATGTAGACGCTGATTTTTTTAACGGGCGGCGCAGGCGGCGGGAGCGCGGGCGTATCGTCGAAGAGACCGATTAAAAATAAAATCGCCAAGACCGCAAGCGCAGTGCCTGCGAAGGCGATTAAAAATTTTTTAGCGGGCATCATCATAGGCGACGGGCGTCACGTCGAAAATCGGCGCGAGGGCTTTCATTTCGTCAAGGACATTTTGCGGAATCGGGTTGTCGACGGTCAAAACCATTAAGCTCCTACCCTCAATCTCCGTTTTGCCGACTTGCATTCCGGAAATATTTATCTTGTGCTCAGCCAAAAGACTGCCGACCGCGCCGATAACGCCGGGGCGATTGATATGCGGGCAAATCAAAATGCGGGCGTGCGGGTCAACGTCGACGCGGAAATCATTTATCGAGACAATGCGCCCTTCGTTGCCGAAAAGCGTCCCCGTCACGATATTTCCGTTCGCCGAGACCGTCACGAGGTTTGCGAAGTCGCGCGAGATACTCGATTTAATTTCGGAAAGGTGAATGCCGCGCTCCGCCGCCAAAATGTTCGCGTTGACAAGATTGACGTTGGTATCAAGCGCGGAACTCAACATGCCTTTCAAAACGGCGGTCGAGATAAGGCTTGAGTTCATGTCGGCGATTTTGCCGTTGACTTTGACTTGAACGCTGGCAATCGGCTCCTTGCTCATGCCGGTAATCGTCCTGCCGAGTTTTTCGCCCAAATCAAGATAAGGTGCGAGTTTTTCCAAGACGTGACCGGGAATATGCGGCAGGTTGACGGCAGTGGCGACGGGGCGATTGTTCAGCGCGTCGATAATTCCTTTGGCAACGTCAACCGAAACGCCGATTTGCGCCTCAACGGTTGAAGCTCCCAAGTGCGGCGTCAAAATTAGGTTCGGCAAATTTCTGAGCGGCGAGTCTTCGGCAAGCGGTTCATTCTCGAACACGTCAACAGCCGCGCCCGCGATAAGTTTTTCCTCAAGCGCGGTCGCCAAATCTTTTTCGTTGATAATGCCGCCGCGTGCGCAGTTAATCAGTCGAACGGTCGGCTTCATGAACTTCATCTGCGCGAGCGAAATCATATCCTTTGTTTTATTCGTCAGCGGCATGTGCACAGTGATAAAATCTGCGCGGCGGAAAAGTTCATCAAGTTCAAGGAGCGTGACGCCGAGAGATTTAGCGCGTTCTTCGCTGACAAAGGGGTCGTAGGCGATAACGTTCATGTCGAAGTATTGAGCACGTTTGGCGACGCCCGCGCCAATTTTGCCAAGCCCGATAATCGCCAAAGTCTTGTTGCGGAGTTCGACGCCGACGAATTTTTTTCTGTCCCAGCCGCCGCTATGCATAACTTGATTGGCTTGAGGAATGTTGCGGCTTACAGCAAGCATCATTGCAAAAGTATGTTCGGTTGCGGCAATAGTATTTCCGTCGGGCGAGTTGATAACGATAATTCCGCGCTCAGTCGCCGC
>JBGUYA010000163.1:0-17476 GCA_045118435.1 Quinella sp.
TAACCTTGTCGGGAATACATACCGTCGCTTTTTGCGATTGAATAAAATCACGAATATGAGCTGAACAAAAAGCTTTATCGCCAAGAACCGTTTTGCCTTCAAGATTTACTTTGCTCAGAAGTTCAACGGCACATTCCGAGTCGTGAATCTGTCCGCCGCTCAGTAGCAATCCAATCAGTTGAAAGGGTTCAGTTCGTGATAAAATCAGTTCGACACAAGCATTTCCTTTCGGCAGTTTGTCAAACTTATTCTACCAAAGGTCTTGTTTATTTTTCATCTTTACACTTTACTAACACGTTCTAGGATTTTATGCGGGCTGGCCTAAGGCTTGGGCAGTCTTTCATATGGCTAAGGAAGTTTACGAATCATGAACCGTCGCAAGTTTTTAAAAGTCGTCGGGCTTGGAACCGTCACGCTTTACTTGAGCGATTGCGGCTTGGCGGCGGAGAATAAGGAAAGAAAAGTTGCCACGCAGGGTAATTTGTCGGAGGGAAAATCTATGAAAATCGTTGTGATTAACAGCAGTCCGCATTCGGAAACGCAATCGACTTCGCGTTATCTCGCTCAAAAATTTGTCGAGGGCGCAAAATCTGCCGGACATGAAATTTTTATCTTCGACGCGGCGAACGAAACGACAAATCCTTGCAAGGGTTGCAACCACTGCGGCATAGATGGCTATTGCATTTTCAACGACGCAATTCAAACAAAGCTTATGCCGCAAATGCTAGCGGCTGACCTATTGGATTCGGAGTTCGGCGAGGCGGCTTATAAAATCGGCGCGTCGCTGTAAAGCGATTCGTAATGTGTAATGAAAAACCTCCTGCTTTAGTCGCAGGAGAAATTTTTATTTTTTGTTCGATTCGACAGCGCGGAAAAAATTGGCTCGCCGCCGCACAAGTCCGAGATTAAAAACGCCGCGCCCGATACGACTATCAAACCGACCAAGTGCGAGAATTGCCCCGTCAACTCCAAGATTAAAATGCTACCCGTCACTGGAGCTTTTACGACCGCCGCGAAGAACGCCGCCATTCCGAAAATTATAAACAGCGTCGTCCAATCTGCCGTGAAAAAATGTAGCGCGTTGCCGATTCGCGCGAAGATGTTCCCCGTCAACGCCCCGATGACCAAGACCGGCAAGAACAATCCGCCCGGCGCGTTCGTTCCGAAACTTATCAGCGTGAATAAAATTTTTCCCGCAAGCAAAATTATCAGCAGGCTCAACGCCGCGTGCGTGATTAAAATTTCGTCGACCAAAACATTTCCGCAACCCAACACTTGCGGCAACTCAATCCCAAGCGGTATCGCCAACAACAACGGAATTGCAAATCTCCTCGCGCCGAAAAGCTTTAAGCGGTCGTAAACGTCGAGTGAAAATAACAACGCCTTCGAGAAAAACGCGCCCGCCACTCCGCAAATCGCGCCGAGCAAAATAAACAGCGCGGCAAATTTCAGCGGCGCGGCACTCATTGCCGTTGCCATTTCAAAATTCGGCGTCGTCATGACTGACGGCATGTGCAGAGGCGTCGCCGTTATCGTTTCAAAGACTGGACGCACTCCGAAAACTATTTTCACGACGGAAGACGCCGCGACCGCCGCCGTTATCGCCGCGATTAAAATTTCTTGCGAAAATCTCTTGCGCAACTCCTCTATGCAGAAAATCACGCCCGCGAGCGGCGCGTTGAAGATTGCCGCCAAACCTGCGCCTGCGCCCGCCGTCAATAAAAAATTTCCTTCAATCGCCTCATGCTGTCTTTGTCCCGCATAAATTATCTTCGAGAAAAAATTTCCAATCACCGCGCCGAATTGTACGCTGATTCCCGCGCGACCGAGTGACATGCCCGCGCCGATTGCCAAGACCGTCGCGAAGAATTTTATCGTCAACAATCGGAACGGCTTAATCATTTTCGCTTGCCCTTGCAAAATTTTTTTTATCTGAGGTATGCCGCTACCTCCGACTTGCGCATCAAACTTTATCGCCCGCGCCAAAATCTCCGCGAACAAAATCATCACACCCGCCGCCAATAAAACTTTCCCCAAGCTGTCGACCTGCGCGAAAATCATCGGGCGATAGATGTCCGCCTCGTCGAGTAAAAATCTTAACGCCGCCACGACCGCGCCCGTGAATACCCCGACGATTGACCCTTCAAAAAATAATCGTACGCGCAGGAGTCGTCGATTGCTCAACAATATTTTTCACTCCAAAAATTTTTTATAAAAAGACTTGCAAAATTTTACCAAATGAAATAAAATATCTTGCTAATAAAGGAGGTTGAATTTTTATGGCAGGTTCAGTTGAAATGGTAAAGGCGGCAGTCGAAGATTATTTCAAGAAGGACAACTTGAAGTACGAACCGTTCGACGAACGTAACGTTGCGCGGACGGGTTTCGGCATCAAGAATAAGTTCGGGAGCGTCGACGTTCTGTTTATCGCCTACGACAACAATCTGATTATCCACACGTTTATTCCGCTCAAGGCGGGGGAAGAAGAACGCGCGAAGGTCGGCGAATTTCTTTTGCGAGCCAACGACGGCTTGAAGACTGGTTGCTTCGACTTCAACTTTGAAAACGGCAGGATTTCCTACAGAGTTTCGATTTTCTGCGGGAACGAAGATTTTTCGCCGCCCACTTACGAGCAAATCGATTACGCGGTGCTTATCAGCGTCTCGACGGTTCAAAAGTACGGCGACGCGCTCATGAAAGTTGTCTTCGGTTTACTTGAGCCGCAAGAGGCGATTGACGAAGTTGATTAAAACGCGGAGAATTTTTCGGGGGGGCTTCGGCTACGGTCGAGGCTCCTTTTGATTTTTCATACTACAACGCACGCGCCGGAAATGCAATGCGTAATTCGTAATTTGTAATGCGTAATGACTTTTTTTTATCTGCAGGTTCTGATATAATTGCGTAAAAATTTTTTGGAGGTGTTCTCATGATAAAAAGGTTTTTGGTCGCTTTGGTTGCTGTGCTGATTTTGAACGTGTCAATCTGCGCGGCGGCGGAGCTTGTCATCTTCCACACAAATGACATGCACTCCAGAATTAAAGTCACCGACGACAGAGGAAACAGTATCGGGCTTGCTCAAATTGCGGCGGCGGTCAAAGAGGTCAAGTCTAAAAACCCCGCGACGCTTTTCCTCGACGCAGGCGACACTTTTCACGGCATGCCAATGATTACAATCAGCAAGGGCGAAAATATGGTTCCGCTCCTCAACGCGGCGGGCTATGACGCAATGACTGCCGGCAATCAAGATTTTAATTACGGATCCGCGCATTTGGAAAGTCTCGCCAAAAAGTTGAAGTTCCCGCTCCTTGACGCTAACGTCGTCCGCAAGAGTGACGGCAAAAATATTTTCAAGCCCTATAAAATTTTCAAGCTCAACGGGATTAAGGTCGGCGTCTTCGGTCTTTCAACGCCCGAAACTGCTTACAAAACTAATCCTGCCAATGTTTCGACCCTTGAGTTTTTGAATCCCATCGAGTCCGCGCAGATGATGATTAAAATTCTCCGCCCGAAGTGCGACGTGGTGATTGCCGTTATGCACATGGGCGTTGACGCCAGCAGCGAGTTCACAAGCGAACGCATTGCCCGCGAGACGCAAGGCATTGATTTAATAATTGACGGTCACAGCCACACCGCTTTAACTGACGGAATCAGAATCGGCGACACGCTGATTGCGCAGACGGGTTGTTACGAACATTTTCTCGGTCGCGTGACGCTTGAAGTCGAGAATCACAAAATTCTTTCAAAAAAGGCTGAGCTGCTCGACGCCGACGCCGTGAAGAAAATCGCTCCTGTGCCCGACAAAAAAATCTTGGCATTGATTGACGAAGCCGACGCGCAGGCGAACAAACTTTTGGAAGAAGTCATTGCCCATAGCGACAAAAAACTTTCGAGTGAACGCAGTCTTGTTCGCCGCAACGAATCCGAGCTTGGCAACCTTACAGCGGATGCCTTCCGTTGGGCGGCGAAGTCCGATATTGCCATAATCAACGGCGGCGGCTTGCGTGAAGACTTGCCCGAAGGCGACGTTACCAAGCGCGACATTATGTCTATCTTCCCCTTCGGAAATACTTTGCGCATTGCAGAGATTAAGGGCGCGACTGTTCGCGAAATGCTCGAACACTCCGTTGAATTTTATCCCGCGTCGTTTGGTGGCTTTCTTAGTGTAAGCGGCATGACTTTTAGCTATGACCCGTCCAAGCCCGCCAAGCACCGCGTCGAAGAAATTTTTATCGGCGGCACTCCGCTTGACGAAAATAAAACCTACACGATTGCGCTTGGCGACTTCCAAACAGCGGGCGGCGACGATTATACCATGTTCGTGAATTCAAAGATTGTCGGCGAGCTTGGCACCTTCGACGAAATTGTTACCAATTATCTGAATCAGGTCGGCATGAAAGATTACGCGGTCGGCAGAATCACGCGCCTTAAAGAAGTTCCCGTGCCCGACGCAAAATAAATTATTAGCAATGAAAAAATTCCCGCAGGAAAAAATCTTGCGGGAGTTTTAATTTTATAGCTGTGAAATTAATCGTCGTTGTCGAAGGGCGCGTTCGCCTTGCGCTGATATTTGGTGTGGTAGTGCGCAATGTAAATGCCCTTGCCGGTGATATGGCGAATGTCGTCGATGTAGCAGAACTGGCGGGTCTTGGGGTAAACGAGAATATCGCCCTCGAAAATTTCTTGAGTATCCGAAATGATAAGCGTGCTCTGTTCGGTCTCGCTAAAGAAGGCGTCGACGAGCGGCGCGACTTCGCGATTGCCGCGCACGTGAACAAAAACATTGGGCTTGAGCCGCGCGGCTCCCTCAAAATAATCATCCAGAATGATTTTCAAATTGGCATCCATGAAATTTCCTCCTCTCCTTGCGGCAATTTTATAAGAAAAAATTTCTTGCGTCAAACAAAAAATCCCTGCGCATTGCAGGGAACGTTTCAAGACGCGGCGACGAGCAGGAACTTAACTTTGTCGACAAGCCAATCATCTATCGAAAAGCCGAACGAGATTTCCGCTTTGGGCGCGTGGCGTTTAAAGAGCCGCGAGAGTTTTTGCGCCTCTTCCAGTGACAGATTTCCTTTGGCGGCGGTTATGTTAAAGAAAATTTTATTGGCGGCTTTGAAGTCGTCGGCGGAGTTCTCGGCTTGTTCGAGGGCGGCTTTGGCAGCTTTGACGACGGCATTTTTCCCGTCGCGTTCTCCGTAGCCTGCGATTGCCCCTGAATCTTTGACAAGCTCGGCGATTGCCTTAACGTCGATTTTCGGCTGACCGGGCAAAGTCACCGCCTCGATAAAATTCTTAACGACCTTGCCGGAGTCGAACTCGAAATTTTTACTCGGCAACTTTATCAGCGCGTCAAAGATAATTTCGTCCTCCGCGTCCTCGAAGTTCCCGCCCGCTATAAAAATCACGGGTGCGCCAACTTTCTTTGCACAGTGCGCGACGAGCGCAACCGCCTTAACATTTTCCCAAACCTCGTCGGCGATTATAAAAATCATATCAGCCCCGCGCAGATTGTCCGTCAAAATTTTCTCGTCGTCAGAGTTGAGCAAGCGGAACTTGTGAATCGCCTTGCAACCGTCAAGATTTTTAACGTCGTGCCTGTCGACCGCCAGATAATTCACGCCCGGCAAATTTTGCTCCAACATACAATTAAGGGCGGAAAGCCCGCCCGAAACTTTTTCATTGCCCGCAGTGTTGACGCCGACCACTTTTACTTTTACAAACGGATTATCAAAACTGTTTTCAAACATCATCAACCCTCCGTCAAAATTATTTTCTGCGGCGATTGCTCATGAAGTCGGGGATTATATTCGCAAACGGATTGTTCGACTTAGGCGGCTCTTCCTGTTTGGGCGGCGGCGTTCTGTTGTAAGGTTGCGGCTCCTGGCTTGGCTGAGTGTACTGCTGACGATTATTCTGCGCGGGTTGAGTTTGAGAGGGCGGCGGATAAAATATTGTCGCGGGGATTTCTTTTTCAACGGACGCATTTTCCTCGCCAAAGCGCGTCGCAATGATTGTAACGATAATCGTGTCGCCAAGCGTTTCGTCGCTCGATGCGCCAAAAATAATTTCGGCGTCGGGGTGAGCCGCCTCTTGAACGGTGGTAGCCGCCTCGTTAATCTCCATCATCGACAGCGAATCCGGCGCGCCCATAACATTGAGGAGAATTCCGCGTGCGCCGTTCACGCTCGTTTCCAAAAGCGGGGAAGTGATTGCTTTCTTGACTGCCTCGACAGCCGCGTTGTCGCCCGAAGCCTCGCCGACGCCCATAAGTGCGGAGCCGGCATTGCTCATAATCGACTGCACGTCCGCGAAGTCAAGGTTTATGATACCGGGCACAGCGATTAAATCCGAAATGCCCTTGACGCCTTGACGCAAAATATCATCGGCAATGACGAAGGCTTTAGTCATGGGAGTTTTTTTATCGACGACCTGCAAAAGTCTGTCGTTGGGGATAGTGATAATCGCGTCGACGTTTTGTTTCAACTTTTCAATGCCTGCGTCGGCATTTTTTTTACGTTTGGGACCTTCAAAAGTAAAGGGGCGAGTGACAACGGCGACAGTCAGCGCGTTGACTTCGCGGGCGCACTCGGCAACAACTGGAGCCGCGCCGGTACCAGTGCCGCCGCCCATGCCCGCCGTTATGAAAACCATATCCGAGCCTCGCAGGGCGTCAAGAATATCATTTCGACTTTCTTGCGCGGCGCGTTCGCCAATATCGGGTCGTGCTCCTGCGCCAAGTCCTCGCGTCAATTTCTCGCCGATTTGCATTCTCTTGGGCGATTTACTCATCAACAGAGCTTGCGAATCTGTATTGACCGCAATAAATTCAACGCCCTCCAAGCCCGATTCTATCATACGGTTGACCGCGTTCGAGCCGCCGCCGCCGATACCAATAACTTTTATCTTCGCCAGTTGATCTAAAGCATTGTCGTCGATTTCAAACATACATTTCCCCTCCGTGAAAAAAATTCTACGTAAGCGGTTGCAGTTTAGCACAGCTTAATGAAAAAAATCTATAATGATTAAACTTTGAGCCAGGCGGCAACGTCGAGCGCATGATAAGTTATGATAATGTCCGCGCCCGCGCGTTTCATTGCGGTTAAATTTTCGACGACGATTTTTTTATAATCGAGCCAACCGTTAGCGGCGGCGGCTTTGACCATAGCATATTCGCCGCTGACGTTGTAGACTGCGACGGGGCGATTGATTTTTTCGCGAACCCTAGAAACTATGTCGAGGTAGGCAAGCGCGGGCTTTATCATGATAATATCCGCGCCTTCGTCAAGGTCGAGTTCAACTTCTTTAAGAGCCTCGCGGCTATTGGCGAAGTCCATTTGATATTGCTTGCGGTCGCCGAATTGCGGCGCGGAGTCGGCGGCGTCGCGGAAGGGATAATAATAGCCCGACGCATATTTTACAGCGTAGCTCATGATTGAGACGTTTGGAAAATTTTTTTCGTCGAGCGCGGCGCGAATGGCGGCAATTCTTCCGTCCATCATGTCGGAAGGCGCGATAATATCCGCGCCGGCTTCGGCTTGACTGACAGCGACTTTCTGCAAAAGTTTAAGTGTCTCGTCGTTGTCGACGTAATGACCGCAGAGCTTGCCGCAATGTCCGTGCGTAGTGTATTGGCAAAGGCAAACGTCGCCGACAATCACGAGTTCAGGCGAAGATTTTTTAATGGCGGCGATAGCGCGTTGAACGGGGCTGTTCATGTCCCAAGCACTTGAGCCGACCTCGTCTTTGTATTCGGGCAAGCCGAAAATTTCAACGGCGGGAATACCGAGCGCGGCGATTTGTTTAGCAAGTTCGACGGCTTTATCAACCGACAAATGATAGCAATCGGGCATGGAAGTAATTTCCTCGCGAACATTTTCGCCCGCCACAACGAATATCGGATAGATTAAATCTTTGACGCTTAACGTCGTCTCGCGAATCATTGAGCGCAAATTTTCATTGAGGCGCAACCTGCGCGGTCTGAACATAAAATCATCTCCAAAAGTTTTTCGGCGATTATAACACGCGCCGATTTAAAGCACAAAAATTTTTCTTGACAAGCGGCGGGAAATGATTTAATATAGCCGCGTTTTGGGGACGTAGCTCAGCTGGGAGAGCATCAGGTTCGCAATCTGGGGGTCAAGGGTTCGAATCCCTCCGTCTCCACCAATAAATAAGAAATTTACAGGCGGGAGTTCAAAACTTCCGCCTTTCGGCTTTTCGGAGGGTTTATGGATAAGTTCGTTTTGCCGCAAGTTATCTTCAGCAAAATTTTTCGCGCAGTCGTCGAGTTCGAGCTGATTGACGCGGACGACAAAATTTTAATCGGCATGTCGGGCGGCAAGGACAGCTTGCTTTTGGCTTATGCTCTCGCCTGTTTAAAACTTCGCAGTAAAAAAAATTTCTCGCTCGCCGCACTCACTATCAATCCAAAGTTCAGCGACGACTTCCGAGAAAAAATTTCTGCCGTTAAAAAATTCTGCGACGCGCTCGGCATTACTCATCACGTTCACGAAGTTGACATTGCCGCTTTGATTCGCGAGCAGGATAATAAAAATGCTTGCTACACTTGCGCTTACTTCCGACGCGCCGCCGTCAATCGCATTGCAAATGAACTAGGCGCAAACAAAGTTGCCTACGCTCACCACCTCGACGACGCTGTTGAAACTTTTTTCATGAGCCTGCTTTCGTCGGGGCAATTAAATACTTTTCAGCCCAAAACTTTTCTTGACCGCACAAATATTACCGTGATTCGCCCGCTTGTTTATCTGCGCGAGTTCGAGATTGAAGAGTTCATTAAAGAGAGCGGCTTTGAAGTTTTGAAGTCGCCTTGCCCGTTTGACGGTACAACAAATCGTCAGCGCGTCAAAGGTTTGATTCGCAAGTTGGAAAAAGATTTCCCTGATTTGTTTAATCACTTGGCGGCGGCGATTCGTAAAAATTCAATCGGCGAGCTGTGGGACGCGCCCAAAACTCGCCGACAAATGCGTGAAACTTATTTTTCTTTCAAGGAGTGATTTTTGGTGAAGTACGAAATTTTGTATTCCGAAGCTTTTCCGGTGGTCGAATGTCATTTGGAGCGCGGCGAGAGCATCAAAGCCGAGTCCGACGCCATGATTGCCATGTCGCCGACCATTGACGTTGAGGGCAAATTGGAAGGCGGCATTTTGAGCGGCTTGGCGCGTAAATTTCTTTCGGGCGAGAGCATGTTCTTTCAAGAGTTGGTTGCGCGTCGCGGCGCGGGCAAAGTTTTATTTGGTCATGCGTTGCCTGGCGGAATTATGGACGTGGAGCTTGACGGCTCCTACGGCTTGACAATTCAAAAGAATGGCTTTTTGGCGAGCACGCAGGGCATTGAAATTTCAACTAAGGCGCAAAATCTTTCGCGCGGCTTTTTGAGCGGCGAAGGCTTTTTTGTCCTCAATGCAAAGGGGCGCGGCACACTTTTTGTTTCGAGTTACGGCGTGATTCACCCGATAAATCTTGAACGTGGCGAGGAAGTCATTATCGACAACGGGCACTTGGTCGCTTGGCCCGATTACATGGATTACAATATTGAGAAGGCGTCGAACGGTTGGATTTCGAGTTTCACGTCGGGCGAAGGTCTCGTTTGCCGTTTCAGAGGTCCTGGCGTTGTCTTGATTCAGACGCGCAATCCCGGCGGTTTCGAGAGTTGGATTAAGTCAATCATTCCTGGCACAAGTTCCAATTCAACTTCATCGGTTGTCGATTCTTTCTTTAACCATTAAACACGAACTTCAAAGCGCGGGCGTTTCTCGTCGGATTTCTTCGGAGGCGGCGCAGGTTTGACGGCGGGTTTTGGCGGCGGCGGATTATTATCTGTCGTCGCTTTTATTTTGTCGTCAAAGAGTTGCGACTTGGTGAGCGCGGGCTTTTCCGTGAATAAAAATTTTTTCGCAATGATGAACGTCGCGACTGCCACGAAAATTATTGTGAAGATCCAAAAAAATGCGCCGTGTCCTTCTTGATGAGTTAAATGCGGCGTAGAAGTTTGCGGCTGTTCGGTCTGAGTTTCATAGGAAAAATTTCGCGCGGGTTGAGCGTCTAAATCTCTGAACTCGCGCAAAACATCTTGCCCGCGATCATAATCCGATTGAGTATCTTCGACGAGCGGCGCGTCGGGCGGAATAACTGTGACAGTTTGATTGGCGGGCGGATTTTCTTCGCCCCTGTCGACGGTTCGTTTGGTTAAAGCTCCCGACCCGTGTGCAACGGCATCGCGAGCCATAGTTTCGGGCGTCTCGACTGTGACGTTAGATTTTTCTTTGACAAAAGGGGCTTTATCGAGTCGCGGCGGTGTTGGCGGTTGCGGTCGAATTGCGGGCGCGGGAGCCGTCGGCGGTTGCGGTGGTTCGAGAATCATTTATCGCGCCTTCTTTCTGTCAAGAAAATTCTTCGGGGCGTGTGCTCAAAATTTTGTGCCGCCACAGCAGAGCTTGAACAATTCGTTTAGCCGCGTGTCCGTCGCCATAAGGACTGACTGCCTCCGACATTTGCTTATAAGCCGCCGCGTCCGTAAGCAAAAGTTTTGCCGAGCGGTAAACTTTTTCGCGGTTCGTGCCGACTAATTTCACCGTGCCCGCCGTCAATGCTTCGGGGCGTTCGGTCGTATCGCGCAGGACTAAAACAGGTTTGCCGAGCGCGGGAGCCTCTTCCTGCAAGCCGCCCGAATCCGTCATTATCAACGTCGCGCGGTTTATTAAGTTTGCAAAAGGTTCGTAGTCGAGCGGGTCGGTCAAGAAAACTCTTTCCAAGCCGCCGAGTTCTTCCTTGACGACTTCGCGCACTCGCGGATTTTTATGCACAGGGAAAATTATTTCGACGTCGGGGAATTCTTCAACCAAAGATTTTAATGCCTTGTAAACTTGGCGGAGCGGTTCGCCCAAATTTTCGCGCCTGTGCGTCGTGACCAAGATAATTTTTTTGTCAAAGTCAATCCGCGCGAGTTCGCCCGTGAATTTAAAATCTGCGCGGACGGTTTTATAAAGCGCGTCGATAACTGTGTTGCCCGTCACGAAAATTTTCTCGGCGTCGACGTTCTCACGCAGGAGATTTTCTTTGGCGGTCGGAGTAGGCGCAAAGTTCAAATCGGCAAGCGAGCCGGTCAATCGGCGATTCATTTCTTCGGGATAGGGCGAAAATTTATTTCGTGTGCGAAGTCCCGCCTCGACATGTCCAACTTCGATTTGATGATAAAATGCCGCCAATGCTCCCGCAAAAGTCGTAGTAGTGTCGCCGTGCACTAAGATTACGTCGGGATTTGCCTTCGTCAAAACTTTGTCCAATCCCAAAAGTGCGCGGGTCGTTATGTCGAAGAGCGTCTGCCCCGCCGTCATGATGTTCAAGTCGAAGTTGGGGCGTATGTCGAACAGCCTCAACACTTGGTCAAGCATTTCTCTATGTTGCGCCGTGACTGCAACGAGCGATTCGACTTCCGAAAATTTTCTAAGCTCCAAAATCACAGGAGCCATTTTGATTGCTTCGGGGCGCGTGCCGAATATCGACATGACTTTTAATTTCTTCATGATTGTCACCTTGTTTAGGAACTAGTAATTAGGAACTGGGAACTAGTTCCTCGTTCCTTGTTCCTAGTATTCAATTTATCGGGCGAATTACTCCTAATTTTCTGACGCCGTAAATAATCGCCGCGACGACGACCGCTAAAATTATCACGGCGATTTGGGAGCTGACCGCCGTCAAAGCTATCGCACTCAAGCCGAATAGCGCACTTATCACGTACATTAACAAGACCGCTTGCCGCTGTGTAAATCCCACGCTCAAAAGTCTATGATGCAAATGTCCTTTGTCGGGTTTGAAAATTGGGACGCCGCCACGCACTCGCCGCACGATTGCAAACGTCGTATCAAGTATCGGCAATCCCAGCGCGAAAATCGGAACGATAAGCGCGATTGTCGCAACGGATTTAACTGCGCCCGTCACCGAAATTCCCGCGAGCATAAATCCCAAGAACATTGAGCCGGTATCGCCCATGAAAATTTTCGCGGGGTGGAAGTTGTATTTCAAAAAGCCGACCGCCGCACCCGCCAATGCCGATGTCAACACTGCGACTAAAATAAAATTCTGCTCAAGCGCGACGAGCCAAATCGTTACCGACGCTATCGCCGCCACGCCCGCCGCCAAGCCGTCAAGCCCGTCAATCAAGTTGACCGTGTTAGTCAAGCCGACTAGCCAAAACATTGTCAGCGGCACCGCAAGATAAGGTATCGAGAGATTGTCGAAGTAAAGATAATCGCCGAAAGGATCCGTCACGAAGTCAATCCGCACGTCGAAGATTAAAACTAAAACTGCCGCCGCGCAGATTTGCCCCAAGAGTTTTACTTTGGCGGGAAGATTTTTATAATCGTCCAAAAGTCCGAGCGCAACGATTAAACTGCCCGACAACAGCAAGCCGACGGTTTCTTTTATCATTTCGTCGTTGAGTCCGAACTTTACAGCGACAAAAATTATCGCCGCCATGAAGCCCGCGTAAATGCCAAGTCCGCCGATTCGCGGCACGGGTTTTTTATGAACTTTCCGAGCGTTGGGCGCGTCCATTGCTCCCGTCCGCCGCGCCAGCAAAATCACAAGCGGCATGACCAAAAACGAGACAACCAGCGCGACCGCGAACGCCCACATATAAATCGGCATTAAATCAACCGTCCTGTTCAATTTATTTGCAAAGAATTCTACAACAGCGGCTTAAACTCGTCAATCGCGCCCTAACAAAATTTTAAGAAAACATTGCGGCAGAAAAGTTTTTTGTGTAAAATATACAAGCTATGCTAAGAAGGTTTGGAGGCGATAGGTTGAGAGCAGACAGGCGACGAGCCGACGAAATGCGCGAAGTATTTTTGGAGCGGCGGGCGCAAAAATATCCTGCAGGCTCGGCACTGATTGAAGTCGGCAATACTAAAGTTATCTGCGCGGCGACGATTGAAGATCATGTTCCGGCGTTTTTGAAGGGAACGGGCACGGGTTGGCTCAACGCGGAATATAATATGTTGCCGGGAGCGGCGGCTGAACGAATCACCCGCGAACGTTCAAAGATTGGCGGCAGGACAATGGAAATTCAGCGGCTTATCGGGCGAGCACTCCGCGCAGTGACTGATTTGTCGGCGATTGGCGAGCGTTCGATTACGATTGATTGCGACGTAATTCAAGCGGACGGCGGAACGCGCACGGCGTCGATAACGGGAGCATTCGTTGCGTTGGTCGAGGCTTGCGAGACGATTTACAAAGTCGGCGGCGTCTTCCCTGTCAAAGATTTTGTCGCGGCGATTTCGGCGGGCATTTCCAAAGACGGCGAACTTCTTCTTGATCTTTGCTATGAAGAGGACTCGACGGCGGCGACAGATTGCAATGTCGTCATGACGGGCGCGGGCGAGCTTGTCGAAGTTCAGATAACCGCCGAGCGAAAACCCTTTAATCGTTCGCAACTCAATGAGCTTTTGGATTTGGCGCAAGGCGGCATTGAGGAGCTGATTTCGTTGCAGAAAGACGCACTCGGCAGAGATTTGGTTTGGCGAGTAGGAAGGGTTGGTTAGTCGTTGGCGGCGCGGTTCTTTGATTTGATTCTCAATAGTTTTTTACGTATAAACTTCTTTTCTTTGCTTGCCCAAAGAAATATTCGGCTACCCGCGACGAAATTTTAATCGCCGTCAAAGATTTTAATCCGATTTAAGATAACGAAGAAAAAAATTACGCATTACGCATTACGGATTGCTTTTAAGAGGGGAGGAAGGTTGATGAAAAAAATTGTGCTTGCGTCGAAGAATTTGGACAAAGTAAAAGAAATGCGCCTCGCCCTGAAAGATTTGCCCTGTGAAATTTTATCGCTTGCCGACTTCGCAGAAATGCCCGACGCTGTGGAGGACGGCGCAACTTTTGAAGAAAATGCAGTTATAAAAGCAAAGTTTTTTGCCGAGCACACGCGGCTTGCCTGTCTTGCCGACGATTCGGGGCTTGAAGTCGACGCGCTCGGCGGTTTGCCCGGCGTTTACTCTGCGCGATTCGCAGGCTATCACGCTAACGACAATACAAATAATCAAAAGCTCCTCGACGAACTTAACAAAGTCGGAGTTGCGGAATCAGCGGCGGCTTATCGATGCGCGTTGGCTTTCGTTGACACCGACGGCACAGAAATTCTTACTCAAGGCAAAGTTACTGGCAAGATTAAAATTGTCGCCAAAGGTAGCGGCGGTTTCGGTTACGACCCATATTTTTATCTCGACGCAAATCATACAATGGCGGAAATTTCTATCTTAGAAAAGAATAAAATCAGTCACAGAGGCGCGGCATTGCGCGAAATGATTTTGAAGTTAAAGGGGCGTTTCCGGTGAAGATAGGACTTATAAGCGATACTCACGGAAATTGGTCGGCGATTGACCAGGCGGTCAGTATCGCGCAAAATATGGATATGTGGCTTCACATGGGCGACTGCACGCCCGACGCCGAGTATTTGCAATCATTGCTTGACGTTCCGGTTCACGGCGTGGCAGGAAATTGCGATTGGCCCACTCCCAACAGCCGCTACGAGCGAATCATTGAGGCGGATGACCACAGAATTTTTATCACGCACGGTCACAACTACGGCGTGCGCTATACGCAGGAATATATCATGGAGGCGGCGGAGTCGCAGAACGCCGACATTGCGGTTTACGGGCACACGCACATTGTCGAATACCTTATGGGACCGCCGATTATTTTAAATCCAGGCAGTGCCTCGCGTCCGCGCGACGATACTCGCGGCTCGTTCATGGTTATGGAGTTGGAAAGGGGCACCGACCCGCGAATCACCGTCGTTCGCATGAAACGCAAATAATTTTTCGGCTTGCAAAAAATTTCTGCGTGGATTATAATTTATTCGCTAAACAAAAGAGCCAAGCATTCTGCAAGGCTCAAAGTGCTTGAAGGCGGTTTAGCCCCTCGTCTAATGGGTGTTAATGCTGTAGAAGAATTAAGCCGCGAGTCGTTGGAGGACCAGGCGGCTGTTCCGGAGAAGATCCAGAGGATTATCAGGGTGATGATTATAATACGGAAGATAATCGTGAACATCAGCTCCACCCCCTTTCTGGGGGTTTTCTTTTTGATTCAAACCGCCATGCCGCTTAGGCGACAAGCACGAGTGAAATTATAAATCATACGCCGCTTATTTTCAAGCGGTTTTCATTTTCTAGTTGAAAAAACTTCCCGTGCCAATTATACTTGCGCGGGAGGTTTTAAACTTGGATACTAAAAAATTATTTCGAGGCTTTTGGACACTGTTCAAAGGCTATTGGTCATCAGAAGAAAAGTGGAAGGCTCGCGGATTGCTCGCTTTCGTGATTTCCCTCAACTTCGCTATGGTTTATCTGCTCGTCCAACTCAATGAATGGTACAATACCTTTTATAACGCATTGCAAAACTACGAGGCAGACAAATTTTGGTCGTTAATCGGCGAATTCAGCGCGATTGCTTTCACTTACATTGTTATTGCGGTCTACGCGGTCTATTTGAGGCAAATGTTGCAGATAAAATGGCGAACTTGGATGACCAATAACTATTTAAGCGCGTGGATGGGTAATCAAACCTATTATCGACTTCAGGACGCGGCTGATAACCCCGACCAGCGTATTTCTGAAGACATCGGGCAATTCGTCAACTTATCGCTCGGTTTAATCATCGGATTCCTAAAACAACTGACTACTTTGGCGGCATTCGGCGTAGTTCTTTGGGAATTAAGCGGCTCATTTACTTTTAATCTCGCCGGAACCGAAATAATCATTTACGGTTACATGTTTTGGTTCTCATTCGTCTATTCGGGCGTCGGAACGTTCCTTGCTCATAAGGTCGGACGTAAATTAATCAGTTTGAACTTCGACCAACAGAAATATGAGGCAGATTTCCGTTTCAGTATGATGAGAGTTAGGGAAAATTCGGAAAGCATAGCCTTTTATCGCGGCGAGGCGGCTGAAATGGAAGGTTTTAACCTAAAATTCTCTAACGTCATAAAAAATTACTGGCAACTCATGAAAAAAACTAAGCACTTAAACTTCTACGTAAACGGCTACGGACAATTAGCTATAATCGTGCCTCTAATCATGGCTGCGCCGCGTTATTTCTCCAAAGAAATTCAACTGGGCGGACTTATGCAAATATCATCGGCATTCGGGCGCGTTCAGGACGCTTTAAGCTATTTCGTCGATTCATACGACACTTTAGCAAGTCTCGCGGCGGTAATCAATCGTTTAGCCGGATTTACAGAGCATATTGACGAAGCACAGCAAATTAAAAGCAAAGTTACGACCGCGCAGGCTCCAGAATTAAAAATTTCTGCTTTAAACGTGTCATTGCCCAACGGTCGCGAACTTTTAAAGAAATTATCACTCGAACTGCAGAATTCTAAGGCTTTATTGGTTACCGGTGCCAGCGGTTGCGGAAAATCAACACTATTAAGGACTTTAGCAGGGATTTGGGCTTATGCATCGGGCGAAATCGCCTTGCCTAACCATTCTAAAGTAATGTTCTTGCCTCAAAAACCTTATTTGCCGCTCGGAACTCTGCGCCGCGCCTTAATTTACCCCTTAGCAGAAGAAAATTCGCCGCCCGACGATAAATTAAAACAAACTTTGCAACTCGCAGACCTTCCGGCACTTGTCGATAAGCTCGACGCGGCAGAAGATTGGAGCAGAATTCTATCTTTGGGCGAACAACAACGGCTCGCCTTCGCAAGAGTACTTTTATCCGCCCCAGATTATATTTTCTTGGACGAGGCAACCTCCGCACTCGACGAGCCGCGCGAAATCGAAATGTATGAACTCCTGCGCCGTCAACTGCCCAAAATGACTGTCGTCAGCGTCGGACATCGCTCTACGCTCTTTAATTTGCATGACATTGAATTAAATCTTGACGGAAAAGGCAATTATGCTATTCGCGATTTATAATTTCGTTCAAACTGCCCGTTCGATAGCCTTGCAAGTCCAAAGTGACATAATCAAAGCCTAAATTCTTAAGCCGCGCAGTTATTTCCTCGCGAATGCTTAGGATTTTCGGGAAATCTTCGGGTAAAAGCTCTATCCGCGCAATTTTCCCGTGAACTCGGACGCGCAGTTGTCCAAAGCCCGCTTTTAATAAAATATTTTCTGCCGAATCAACCGTTGCAAGCTTTTGAACAGTTAAAATTTCTCCGTAAGCAAATCGCGACGCTAGACACGCCATCGACGGCTTATCCCACGTCGGCAAATTCATTTCCTTTGATAACTCGCGAATCTCCGCCTTGTACAGTCCGGCGGCGATAAGCGGGCTTTTTATTTCCAATTCCGCAATCGCTTTCATGCCCGGTCGATAATCCTTCGTGTCGTCCATATTTGAGCCTTCAACTACCGCCGCGCAGTTATTTTCCGCCGCTATCCGTAAAAAATTACTAAAAAGTTCGCGCTTGCACAGATAACAGCGATTTACAGGATTTTCTTTGACGCCC
>JBGUYA010000164.1:0-2475 GCA_045118435.1 Quinella sp.
TGTGACCTCCTCGATGTCAACGAGGCACTCTAACCATCTGAGCTACAACCCCATGTCTTAACCTTCAAGACAGGCGCAATTATAAACGCTAAGATTAAAACTGTCAAGAAAAATTTTCGCGTGTTGCCAAAGCCTTTACATTGTCTTTTGGAAAATTTTTGATATACTTCAATCAACGATAATATTTTTTTAGTGTTTCCGCTCGGAGGGAAGGTTTTAATGGACAATCAGACTTCTCAAAAAAATTTCTTCGGCAAAAAAAATTCTCTCGTGACTGCGGCAATAGCCCTGCCGATAACACTTGCCATTATCTTTACGGGAATTTATTTCAATCTGTCAGGGTTCTTCCGCGACCCGCCTAAGGTTGAAGTTCAGCCGGCGAACAACTTCAAAAAGACTTTGCATGTCGTCACCGATAACGATTACTCGCCCTATTCCTACGTCGACACCAACGGCAATTATCAAGGCTATGATGTCGAAATGATGAACGAGATTGCCAACCGCCTTCAAATGAATCTCGACCTGTCGCTTATGGATTGGACCGCCGCCAACAAAATTTTTCTCGGCGGCGGCGTGGATATTATCATGAACATGGAAAGCGACTTGATTATAAACAATCCCGCGATTATCGCAACCTTGCCGACGACTGAAAAACAATATGTCGTTTACGGGCGCAAAGAGATTTCTTCCGTCGCCGAACTTTACGGGCGAAGAGTTGCTTCGCTCCATAAAATACCGGGCTTGGGTCTCGACGATGAAATTTCTTACGTCCACAGCTACAAGAGAATTTTTGAAGGACTCAAGACTAATACGTACGAGTTTGCCATTTGCCCAATTCAAGTCGGCAATGCCTTTGTTGAGAAATTTAATTTGAAAGATGTCTTTCCGAGCTACGCCGTCCAACACGTCTACGGGACGCTTGCAATGCATCCCGAAGATACTCAACTGCGCGTGCGCGTCAACGCCGTCTTGATTCAAATGCAACAGGAAGGTCGCTTAGACGCGCTTACAAAAAAATGGATTGTCAATCGCTACGAAAACATCACGCTCGAAGAAATGGTAACAAGTCGCCCGTGGCTTGTCGCGCTTATTTTCGTCTCGCTTTTCTTCGTGACCTCGCTTATCGGCTACACAATTCAACAAATCCGCTACCTGCACTCGCAGGAAAAATATACGCTACAACTTCAAGATAATCTCGAAACCATCAAGCAACAGAGCGAACAGCTCAAAAGTCAACAGGTCGAACTCATTGCCGAGAAGGAACGCGCCGAAGAAGCCAACAAAGCTAAGTCAACTTTCCTGTCAAACATGAGCCACGACATTCGCACGCCAATGAATGCAATTATAGGTTATCTCAACCTTGCCAAAGACTTGCACAAGCACTGCGAAGATTGCCCAGTGTATAAAAGGAATCCGTGCCCCAATGACGTGCCGAATCGAATGTTTGACTTCCTGAAAAAAATCGACGCCTCCAGTCAGCATTTGCTCGCGCTGATTAATGACGTGTTGGAAATGAGCCGCATTGAGGCGGGAAAAATGGAGCTTGAACTTTTGCCCTATAATCTCGTTAGTACTATGGATGAAATTTATGACATGTTCGCGACGCAAATGCAGGGCAAGAAAATTTCTTTCACCGTCGACAGCGCGGGCGTCAAAGATAAGTTCGCCGTCTTCGATAAAAATCGCTTGAACAGAGTTTTGCTCAACCTGCTAAGCAATGCCTACAAGTTCACGCCTGAAGGCGGAGCAATTTCCGTGACGTTGAACCAACTCGGCGACAGCCACGACGATTCCGCCGATTACGAACTGCGCGTTAAGGACAGCGGCATTGGCATGACGCCCGAATTTGCCGCGAAAGTTTTTGAGGCTTTTGAGCGCGAGAGGACTTCAACCGTCAGCAAAATTCAAGGTACGGGACTTGGCATGGCGATTACAAAGAGTATCGTTGACATGATGAACGGCGACATTAAAGTTATCACTGCGCCGGGCGAAGGCACCGAGTTTGTCGTCAACGTCAACTTCAAGCTTGCCGCCGATATGGAGGAGGAACTTGACGCCGACAACGCCACGCAGGTCATCAACTTTGAAGGCAAGAAACTTTTGCTCGTCGACGACATTGAAGTTAATCGCGAGATCGCCAAAATGCTTCTTGAGAGTGAGGGCTTTATCGTCGACACGGCAAGCGACGGCTCGGAGGCGGTCGAGAAGGTCGCCAATGCCAAGCCCGGCGATTATGACTGCGTGCTTATGGATATTCAAATGCCGATTATGAACGGCTACGACGCCGCAAAAAAAATTCGCAAGCTCGAAAACTCCGAACTCGCGAATGTGCCGATTATCGCAATGACAGCCAACGCCTTCAGCGAGGACGTCAAGAACGCGCTCGACGCCGGAATGAACGCGCACATTGCCAAACCTATCGACATTCCGAAAATGATTGAGACGCTCGCAAAAATCTTGCCCGCGTGAAAAATT
>JBGUYA010000165.1:0-6287 GCA_045118435.1 Quinella sp.
TTAGGTTTTAGGTTTTAGGTTTTAGGTTTTAGGTTTTAGCTAACACCTAACACCTAACAGCTAGTTGAGGTTTTATTAAATGGAAAAGCTTTTAAATCTGCAGAGCGGCAAGACTTTGATCATGGGGATATTGAACGTCACGCCCGATTCATTTTCCGACGGCGGTAAGTATTTTTCTGCTGAGGCGGCTGAGGCTCATGCCCGGCAAATGATTTCCGACGGCGCGGATATTCTCGACGTGGGCGCGGAGTCCACTCGCCCCGACGCAAAAGCTATCAGCGTCGAAGAAGAAATTTCCCGCCTCGAAAAAATTTTGCCCGTCGTGAAAAATCTAGGTGTCCCGATTTCCATTGACACTTACAAGCCCGAAGTCGCTGAGTTTTCGCTTGAGCGCGGCGCGAACATTATCAACGACGTGCACGGCTTGGAGGATTCGCGCATGATTGTCGTCGCCAAAAAGTTTAATGCGCCCGTCATTGCCATGCATAGCGATAAATGTTGCGACGGGGATATTGTCGACGACGTTAAAAATTTTTTCCGCAGGACGCTTGCCAAGTTCGACGGGCAGATTATCTTTGATCCGGGTATCGGCTTTGGCAAGACGCAGGAAGAAAATTTGGAAATTATTCAACGCCTCGACGAGCTTAAAACTCTTGACGGTCAAAAAATTTCTTTAATGCTTGGCGTAAGTCGCAAAAGTTTTATCGGTTGGGCGACGGGCTTGCCGATTGACGAGCGCGACGAGGCGACCGGCGCAATTTGTGTTCACGCGATAGCAAAAGGCGTCGACATTGTCCGCGTTCACAACGTCAAAATGATTGCGCGGATGTGTTTGATTGCAGATAAATTGGAGAGGAGCAATTTTTCATGAGTGACAAAATTATTTTGAAGGGGCTGGAAGTTAAGGGGCGGCACGGCTGCACGGATTACGAACAGCAACACGAGCAGACTTTTATCGTTGACGTGGAGCTTTATCTCGACCTGTTGCCGGCGACGCGGAGCGACGATCTCGGCGAGACGATTGATTATGCGTCGGTTATCGTCGACATTAAAAAGATCGTTGGCGGTGCGCCGCGCAATTTGATTGAGACTGTCGCGCAGGAGATTTGCGACCTGCTTTTGCGCAAGTACTTCCTGCTTGACGGCTTGAAGGTCACGTTGCACAAGCCCGCGCCGCCCGTCAAAGAGAAATTCGGCGGGGCGTCAGTAGAAATAACTCGTCAACGTACTCACGAATCGCTTGCGGGCATTTGGAAGCAAAATAAAAAGTCGAAGTTATGATTTGTTATCTCGGACTCGGCGCGAATCTTGGGGCGCGTGAAAAAACTTTGCGGCGGGCGATTGAACTAATAAAAAAAATCCCCGCCGTGAAGTTGTTGCGGGTATCGTCGTTTTACGAGACGGAGGCTTGGGGCGTCGTCAATCAGCCGAACTTCATCAACGGCGCAATAAAAATTTCAACGGAGCTTGAGCCGCTCGCCCTGCTTGACGAATTGCAACGGATTGAACTGGAGCTTGGCAGGGTTCGCCGCGAACATTGGGGCGCACGAACAATCGACATTGACATACTTTTTATCGAGGGGCGCGAAATTTCTTGCGAGCGATTGACTGTGCCGCACAAGTTTTTATTCGAGCGAGACTTTGCGCTTGTGCCGCTGAAGGAAATTTTCCCGTCGCTGAGTTGTAATCTGCGCGGAGATAAAGTTATTCGCGTCGAAGGGTCGCCGATTGATTTTAAGTTAAAGCTCGTTGCCTGCGTCGATAAAAATTTCGGGCTTGGCTACAAGAATAATCTGCTGTTTAAAATCCCTGCCGACCTTAAAAATTTCCGCGCGTTGACTTTGAATCACACAATCATTTTCGGGCGCAAGACGCTTGCAACTTTTCCGAATCAACAGCCGCTTGACGGGCGCACGAATATTATATTGAGCCGTTCGCTTAAAAGTTTATCGGGCGCGGAAGTCGTCGGGAGCGTCGAGGAACTCTTTGACGTTCTGGACGCGGCGGAGGAAAATTTTGTTATCGGCGGCGCGGAAGTTTTCAACAAACTCATTCCCTACGCCGCAGAGATTTTCTTGACGGTCGTCAATGCTGAAGTGCAAGCCGACGTTTTCTTTCCTAGCCTTGACGAATTCACTTTGCAAGCCGCGCAGATTGTCGACGGTTGCGAGTTCAGGAGATATATGCGATGAAAAAAATTTTTAGGAACGATTGGGCGGAGCTGTTGAACGACGAACTCAACGAACCGTACTATCAAGAACTGCGCAAGTTTTTAATCGACGAGTACAGCACGAAGAAAATTTTCCCGAACATGTACGACATTTTCAACGCGCTACACTTCACTAGTTACGCCGATACAAAAGTTGTGATTCTGGGGCAAGACCCGTATCATGAGCCGGGACAGGCGCACGGCTTGAGCTTTTCGGTTTTGCCGAACGTGCCGCCGCCGCCGTCGCTTTTAAATATCTTCAAGGAACTGCGCGACGATTTGGGTTGTACAATCCCGAACAACGGTTGCTTAAAGTCTTGGGCGGAGCAAGGCGTCTTGCTTTTGAACACAGTCTTGACGGTCAGAGCACACGCGGCTAATTCACATCGCGGGCACGGTTGGGAAATTTTTACCGACAAAATCATCAGCCTACTCAATGAACACGAACGCCCGCTTGCGTTTATCTTGTGGGGGCGACCTGCGCGGGCTAAAAAAAATATGATAACGAACCCGCGCCACTTTATCGTTGAGTCGGCGCACCCCAGTCCGTTATCGGCGAGCGGCGGATTTTTCGGAAGCCGCCCCTTCTCCCGCGTCAACAAATTTCTTGAGAGCGTCGGCGAGACGCCCATTAATTGGCAAATCCCGAACTGCAATTAGGAATGCGCAATGCGTAATTGGAAAGCCAAAATCATTACGAATTGCGCATTGCCCTTGAAAGGAGCTGTCTTCATGACTAAAAGAAATATTTCAATCGCGTTGCTCGTGCTGATGATTATCTCGAATGTCTATCTAATTTTGCGCGTCAACTCTAACACGATGGCGATTGCCTCCTACGACGCGGGCATTTCGCAACGCACGGGCGTCGGTAAGCTCGAAAGCTATTGGACAAAATATATCGGCGCGACGAAGAATCCCGCTATGGGTTATGAGGACAGAGCCAAAGCCGAAGCCGACAGCTCTCGCTCAATTACCGTGCTGTTTATCTTGGATATTGTTTTTATCGGCGCGATTTTCAAGCTCAATCAAAAGCCCAAGCCCGTTAAAGTTCCTTTAACTCGTGATGAAGAATGGGAAAGAGAAAGGGAACGTCGCCGCCGCCGATAAATGCAATGAGAAATTAGGAATTAGGAATTAGGAATTAGGAATTAGGAATTAGAAATTGCATTCCTCATTCCTAATTCCACATTCCTAATTATTCAAAGTCGCGGCAGTAGCGGCGGATCTCGTCAAGTTTGGAGTAAAGATTTTTGCCGGGACAAGCGGTGTCGTTCAAATCCCTGTGCCCGACGATAACGCCCGACTTCATGGGGTTGAGCTTGTACTTCTGACAAAGCCACGCCGTCAAAAGTTTCAACGAATCCATTTGCTCGCGCTTGGGCTTGGCAAGTTCAAAGTTCCCCGCGACGCAAATCCCGACGGAATTCTTGTTATGTTGGTAAGCGTGCGCCCCAATCATTTGCGGACGCCGCCCCTGCTCAATCGTGCCGTCCTTGCGAATCACATAATGATAGCCGATACCCGCCCAACCGTTTACTTCTTGGTGGAACTTGTGAATTTCTTCGGCTGACGAATCTTTATCACCGTCGGGAAAACCCGCGTGATGTATCACAATCACTTCAGTCGTCGGGCGCAACTCGTACTCGGTGAACTGCAAAAATAATTTTCTTATCGGCGGCTCCCACGTCTCCAAGACGTAGGCGGTTGCTTTTTCTTTGTCCAAAAATAAATTCGCCGCCGCCAACGCCATTACTCGCAAAAATTTTCTCCTGTCCATATTTTTTACTCCTCAAAATGTTTTTCTACATTATAACAAAAAAATCCCGTCGTGTTTGTACTCGTCAAACAAAACTATCGCATCTTCGACTTACTTGACTCAACGATAATTTTTATCCATGAATAAAAAAAGCGGTTGAACATTTCATACCGCTTAAAAATATTTAATCTTGATATTTATATCACCTGTTCAATTTCTTTTTTGGTGACTTTGCCGTCTTTAATGAGTTCGTCGACCCACGCGCCGTGATGATGAACTACGTACTGCGCGGAGATTGAACCTTCAGTCATGCCGTGCAACAAATCTGGACTTTGAACGACGGCAAGATAAATATGCGCAAGAGCCGCCGCAAAGCCGATACCCGCCGCCAGTGAGTGAATCGGAATCATTCACGCGCGAATCGAATTATCAATGACGCCGTTGCCGAGCCACAGAATCGCGCCCGAACAGCCAAATCTTTTTCAAGCTTTGAATGAAACTCCGTCGCCTCTTGCAAGAAATTATTTTCGGCAACGTATTCTTCCAACGTTTTTATCTTGCTCATGACTTACGCCTTCCGAATGTCGATTAAGCAAGCTTTAAACTCTTGCGACTGCACGTTGGAGATTTGAAAGTCTTCGCCGCCGCCTTAACTTTAGGCACATCCAAGCCAAGACTGCTCAGCGCAGTTCCCAAATTGCCAAGACCGGTCGTCTTTAAAAAAGTTCGTCTGCTTAAATCCATAATCATTCTTCCTAACTTAACACGATACGCTGTGGATTGGTATAAATGCAAAAAGAATTGGCTCTAAGACGCCCCGCAAGCGTGATTCCGAACTTTTAATCAAAGTTAATAGAGTAAGTCGTCGGCAAAGATTTTGCGACGACAACGGGAATATTCATGCGCACGACCTTAAAATCATTTCGGAAGAGCAACGCCCGCTGAAAATCAAAGCCTTGTCGCTAAGAAAAATATTTTGGCGAAGAGCCGCCCCATAAATTTTATCGAAGACATTATGCCGCCTGCTGTCTTCGCGAAAGAGCAAAATTTTTTTCCTGTCAAACAAAACGCCGCTGTTTACGCCGTTAGTCTTGTCGTGCGTCGTAGATAGCTCTCTCAAAAGTTTGTCCGCGCAGGCGAAAATATCTTTGACAAGAAATTTCACGTCGGATAAAATCTGCGCAGGTTGCGAAGGTTTTTTCCTGCGCAATGATTCCGACAATCAAATCTTCAATGTCGCTCGGCGAGCAGAAAATTTTTCTGTAAAATTTTCCGTTTAAACGAATCTCAAACTCATTCTCTGCCGAAACTTATTCTTTATCGGCTATAAAAATGTTTTTTGCGGCGGCGTATCTCGTCACACCGTAAGTTACAATCGCTTCTTCCTCTAAACTCATTTTTTTACTCCAACATAAGTTCTTTGTAAAAATTCTATCAAAAAAGGTCGCTCTTCAATGTGACAGATATCACAAGAAAAAGTTAAATCTTCTAACTTAACTTCATTGACATATTCCGCGCTTTAAAGTTTTTCAAGAAGAATTTGTACCTCTACAGCCCGCACAGAATTCCCTATCCGTATCTGCGCGGGGAGCTTGCCGATTTATGGCGTGAGGCGCGGAAAAATTCGCCGCAAGTTTGCTCCACATCGCCACAAAGTACGGTCCTGACAGAATTTTTTGATTCTCGGTCATTCCCGCGAAGTCAATGTTGAGTTACGCGGCGGGCTTGCGTTTCGTTCAACTCATGTGCGGCGCAGGCTTGAGTTTTTATGACTGGTACGCTGACCTTCCGCCCGCAAGTCCTCAAGTTTGAGGAGATCAAACCGACGTGCCAGAAAGTTCCGACTGGTACAACGCCGACTATATCATAACTTGGGGTTCAAACATTCCGCAGACTCGGACACCCGACGCGCACTTTTTGACCGAAGTCCTCTATATTGAACGCGAAGGACTTCGGGCGTAAGGACAAGCACGCCGAGTTTAAGCATTACGTTATCGACGAGAAGACTAACAGTTCCCGTCAAGAAGATTAAGAAGCGCGACGGTGTAAAGTTCGTCACAACAGTTTACGATTTGATGCTCGCCAACTACGGAATCGATACAGGACTTGGCGACGAGTGCGCTTTATGCCGACGTGGTTTTGCTTACAGCGACTTGGTACGAGAAAAACGATTTGTCTTCAACCGACATGCATCCGTTTGTTCACCCGTTCCAAAATGCCGTTGACCCGCTGTGGGAGGCAAGTAACAGTTAAGAAAAACTTATAAGAAGCTATAAAACTTACACAAAATAATAAGGAGGTGAAGACCGTTACTGAAAATTT
>JBGUYA010000166.1:0-5171 GCA_045118435.1 Quinella sp.
AAGCATCATTGCAAAAGTATGTTCGGTTGCGGCAATAGTATTTCCGTCGGGCGAGTTGATAACGATAATTCCGCGCTCAGTCGCCGCTTGCACGTCGATATTATCGACGCCGACGCCTGCCCGCCCTATGATTTTTAAATTCGCGGCGCGTTCCAAAACATCGGCGGTAACTTTGGAGGCACTGCGCACAATCAGCGCGTCGAATTGCGGAATAATCTCCAAAAGTTCGTCGTGAGAAATTTTATCGCGAACTTCGACGGCGAAATTCTTTTTGAGCAACTCGATACCCTCGTTGGCAATGCCGTCGGCGGCGAGAATTTTAAACGTGTTCATTTTAAATCAAGCTCCCTTAAAATTTTTATCTGTAAAATCCGAACCCAAGACGCGACGAACCTCCTCAAGCGTCGTCAAACCCGCGCGGATTTTTGTAAAAGCGTCGTCTTGCAAAGTCTTCAAGCCGTTTTCGAGCGCGGAGGCTTTAATTTCGTCGAGGTCGCGGCTGTTCCGAATCAGATTGCGCAGATTTTTATCGACGCTCAAAACTTCATGCAGGGCAAGTCGCCCGCTGTAGCCCGTACTCCTGCATTCCGCGCAACCTTTTCCGCCGCAGTGAGTGCAAACCTTTCTAACCAAACGCTGAGCAACGACTCCTTTAAGTGTCGCCGCCAAAAGGTACGGCTCAACTCCCATTTCCAACATGCGGAAGACTGCACTGCACGAATCGTTGGCGTGGAGCGTCGTTAAAATTAAATGCCCCGTGAGCGCGGCGCGTATCGCGATTTTGGCGGTCTCGGTGTCGCGTGCCTCTCCGACCATTAAGACGTTGCAATCCATGCGCAACATTGCCCGCAAGCCCGCCGCAAATGTCAAATCCGTTTTCTCGTTGACTTGCACTTGTGAAATCCCTTCAACATGTTGTTCAATCGGATCTTCGAGCGTCATTATCGAACGCGACGGCTGATTCAGTTCGCGCAACACTGCGTAAAGCGTCGTTGACTTGCCGGAGTTCATCGGTCCCGTCAAAATTATCATGCCCGCCGCCGCGCTTATCATTTGCCGAAAAAGTTTCTCGTTCGCCGCCGTAAAGCCTAAGTCTTTTATGTTATGAAGTTTCAACGACGAGTCGAGCAGTCGAATTGTCAAGCTCTCTGCACCGTCCGACGGCATACTTGCCACGCGCATTTCCACGTTGCCGAATTTGATTGCTCCGTCCAATGGTAAAAATGCGGCTGTTGTGTCCATTCGCGCCAGGATTTTTATTCGAGAAGACAACGGCTCCGCCAAGTGCATCGGCAACGGCTGATGAAGTTCCTGCAAGTGTCCGTCAATTCGATAGCGCACGCGCAGTGATTTTTCAAACGGCTCAATGTGCAAGTCCGACGCCCGCATTTTTATCGCGAAGTCGAACAGCAGATTCACAAGCTCCACGATTGCCCGCGACGAACTGCCCGCGAAATTGTGCCGCTCCATATGAATCAACTTCCTCAGCCGCTCGTCGAAGTCGTTCATTGTTTCCTCCTTTAGGTGTTAGGTGTTAGGTTTTAGGTATTAGGTTTTAGGTATTAGGTTTTAGGCTTTCCTGACCCCTGACTCCTGACCCCTGACTCCTGACTCCTGACCCCTAACCCCTAATCCCTATACCCTCAAAAGCCGTCTCAGCGTTTGCTCCATGACTTCCATATCGGGCAACTCTCCCGTGAACAGCCGATAGGACTCCTCGCCCTGCAACAGCAACATCGACATGCCGTTGAGCGTCGGCAAGCCGAGTTCCCGCGCAGTCTTGAGGAACTTCGTTTCTTCGGGATTGTAAACTATGTCGTAGACGAGTGCGCCCTTTGGCAAAAGTTTCAAATCGACGGGTGGCATGTCGTCCATGTTCGGGAACATGCCCAGCGGCGTCGTGTTTATCAAAATGTCCGCTGTGCGCAACAGCTCTTTGAACTCGTCGGATTGCCAATCGAGCCCTTCAACTCTTCCGTAGTTGAAAAAGTCGTTCGCGAGTGCCTGCGCCTTTTGCGGATTGCGTGCGCCTATCGCAATGAACTTCGCCCTTTTCTTGCAAAGCCCCCATAAAACCGCACGAGCTGCACCGCCCGCGCCCAAAATCACCGCGCGACGACCTTCAAGCGAAAAATTCACGTCACGCAACGCCGACAAAAAGCCGTATACGTCCGTGTTGTAACCCGTCAAAATACCGCCGTCGTTGACGACCGTATTCACCGCGCCGATAACCATTGCGTCCGAGTCAATCGCGTCAAGGAAATTCAAAATCATCGTCTTGTGCGGAATCGTCACGTTCACGCCGCGAAAGCCCAAGCCCTTAATTCCTTCCACCGACATATAAAGCTTGCCGGGCTGTACCGACAAATGAATGTAGCTGTAATTTATCAGCCCCGCCGCCTCGAACGCCGCCCGGTACATTTGCGGCGAGAATGAGTGCTCGACTGGATAGCCCAGTATTCCGAAATTTTTTATCTCTGCAGAAACCATTTGTAACAGCTCCTTTGAATTCAATTTTTCAAGCGGCGCAATTCTATCACAAGCGAAAGGCAATGCGCAATTCGTAATTCGTAATGCGTAATTTTTTAATCGTGTTTCATAAGATGACAAAGTGGAATCAGCCAAAGATACCACGCGGCGAGGATTGACACGGGCGGCGCGTTGAGCGGCGTCAAAACAACTACGCCCGCAATCGACCAAGGGATTAGTGGAGAAATTACTACGGCGGAATTTTCAATGTCAATCGCGAAAACGTCGGGGCACGGCTCAACTTTCTTGCACAGCTGATGAGTCAACATTATCGCGAGCGTTTGGTTGCAGGAAATCATGCTTGTGATAGTCGCCGCGATAATGACGCTCAAAAACGGCGTGAACTTTTTGCCGAACCGAATCATAAAATTCTGCAAGCTGTTCAAAAAGCCCGTCGCCTTGAAAATTCCCGCGTAGCAACTCGATATGCACAGGATAGCCAAGACGTTCGCCATTGAAATTACTCCGCCGCCGCTCAAAAGTTTTGCAAGCTCCACGTCGCTTGGATAAAAGCCGAGTAGCGCAATTTTTAAAAGCTCGCCGAACGTCACGCCTTGAATCGTCAGCGCGATTATGAAACTCGCCAAAATACTCGCGCCTATCATCAGTTGAACGCGCAATTTCATCAGCGACAACAACACGATTAAAATTGCCGGGATTAAAACTTCGGGGCGAATCGCGAACGCTTTAGCAAAAATTTCTGCCGCGTCAATTTCCGTCCAACCGCTTACAAAAAAAATTCCCGCCACGTAATAAAACACACTCGCCAAAATAAGCGGGACTATCGAAGTTTTTATCATGCCGACAATATTTTTAAAAATGTCCGTGCGCGTGAGCGTCGAAACTAAAAGTGCGCTCGTCGACATCGGCGAACATCTGTCGCCCAAATAACAGCCCGATAAAACCGCGCCGCCCGTCAGCCATGTTGGTACGTCCAAACTTTCCGCTATCGCCGCGCAGATTATGCCCATCGTCGCGCCCGTGCCAAACGCCGTCCCCGTCAACATCGAAATTAAACCGCACAGCCAAAACGTCATCGGCAAAATTATTTCGGGCGTGAAAAAATCCGACGTGTAAAAAATTATCGCGGGTATGACGCCCGCCGCCCGCCAATACGCCGTGATTATCCCGATTAGCATTAGCGTTATCAAAATCGGTTTGATTGTTTGAATACCTTCGCTCCACATGCCGAAAATTTTTCTCGGCGAATGTCCTTGCTCTCGCGCGTACAGCGAAAAAATTATCAGCCCGAAAATCAGCGCGAACAATATCGATTTTTTCGCCCATATGCAAAGCACCAACGCCGCCGAAAATATTCCCATTAAAAAAATTTCAGCCATTAAAATTCTCCTTGAATCCGGAAAATATTAATTGCCCTTCTCATCCCCAGAACATGTGCTTTTTCCAAAAGATGATTGCCGCGACGATTGACGCGAGCAGGGCTATCGCAATGACTATGACAAAGCCGGAGGCATTTTCGGCGAGCGGCACAGGCACATTCATACCGAAGAAACTGGCAATGACCGTCGGCACCGCAATGATAATCGTCATTGCCGCGAGAAATTTCATAACCATATTTTGATTGTTCGAGATTATCGACGAGAAAATATCCGCCATTTGCGAAAGGATTTGGCTGTACATCTCAACCATCTCGCGCGCCTGCTTATTCTCAATGATGACGTCTTCAAGCAAGTCCTCGTCTTCCTCGTAAATCTCCAAAATGCCTTCGACTGTGCGATTGTTGCGAAGGCGCATAAGCTTATCAAAAACCGCGTCATTGGAACGGAGCGACGCATTGAAATACGTCAAGCCCTTTTGCAATTCCATGAGCCGCAAAATATCCGCGTTGCGCATTGAGCGGCGCAGTTGCTCTTCGATTTCGTCGGAGAGCTTATTTATTTGCCGCAGGTACCGCAGATAAAACGTTGCCGACCGATATAAAATTTCAAATAGAAATTGCGTGCGCTTGTAAGTGTGGAAAAGTCGCGCCGTTCGCTCGTTGAAACTCGACATGACGGGCGTCTCTTCCAAGCAAACTGTGATGATATATTGCCGCGTCAAAATGATTGCGAGCGGCAACGTGTCATAACTTTCTTCATCGTAGACGATTGGGACGTTTGTCAAAATCATGACTGCCTCGTTTTCAACGTCCAAATGCGAGCGTTCTTCCTCGTCGAGTGCCGCGCGTAAAAAGTCCGGTTCGACCTGCGTCAACGCGCTGACTTCGCGCAGTTCGTAAGGTGTCGGGTCGACGATATTTATCCACGCGCCCTTCTGCAATTTTTTCAGCGTCAACTTTTCCAAGTGCCCCGACTCCTGCGATTTGTAAACCTCTACCAACGGTATCGCCCCCATTCTGACAATTTGAAATTAGGAATCTGGAATTAGGAATCTGGAATCAGGGACTAGCTCCTGGTTCCTGGTTCCTCGTCCCTAGTCACTATCAACTAGTCCCTAAATTCTACTACATTTGCGCCCGCGTTTGAAGAAAAAATTTTCGACCGCGCAATCTGTGCTATAATGTAGAAAAATTTTTCAGAGGAAATTTTTATGGCGAAGAATGAAAATCTGAACGAGGCGGCGCGTGCCAAGAACGACGAATTTTATACGCAGTTTGACGACATACAGCGCGAAATGAATTG